>JAUVXL010000075.1 GCA_030603595.1 Sedimentisphaerales bacterium
CGCTGGCATGCATCGTCTTCCCGCTCGTCGGCGGATGGCTTGCAGATAAGCACCTCAATACCGAATGGATACTTGTGGTCGCTCATCTCGCCGGCGCGGTGCTACTGTTCCTCGCAGCAAGCAAGACGACATTCAAGGGTCTTTTCGCAACATTGCTTCTGTATTCGGTGTTCTTCGCAGCGACTCTGCCGCTGGTGAACTCGCTGATGTTCCATCATTTGGCCAAAGCGTTTTCCGATCCGGCCGACGTTGACGCGGCCTCGGGCAAGATATTCCTCTGGGCGCCGGTCGCCTGGGCGCTTGCGGGCTATTTCCTCACCGGATGGCGGTGGAAATTCAAGACCGGCGAGCAGGGTCGCGACTGCCTCTACTTCGCGGCTGTTCTCTCGCTGATTATGGCTGTGGGCTGTATCTTCATGCCGAAGACACCGCCTGTGCCCGCGGCAGCCGACGTAGTCCAGGCGCCGATTCGCGATACGCTTGCGATGCTCGGCAACCCCAATTTCTTAGTGTTTATCCTGGCCTCAATGATTATCGCAGGCCTGATGCAGTTCTACTTCCAAGGCACGGCGCAGTTCATGCAGGACATCGGAATCCCAAGCAAGAATGTCCCCGCATCGATGGCCATCGCCCAGGCGATGCAGGCAATTGCAACGTTCTTCCTTCTGGGCTTGTTGTTGAATAGTCTCGGATTCAAATGGACGCTGGTCGTTGGCGCCGGATGCTGGCTGCTCTTGTATGTCATCTACATCGGGACGAAGGAGAAGCTGCTGATCATTCCCGCTCAAGGTCTGCACGGGCTTGCGTATGTGTTCTTTATCATAGTCGGCCAGATCTACGCCAGGAGCGTCGCACCCAAGGAGATCCTCAGCACAATGCAGGCGCTGATGTTCGCAGCGACGACGGGCCTCGGCATGTTGCTCGGCACGCAAGTCGCGGGAACGGTAATGGACAAGTTCAAAAGCGAGGACAAGTTCCAGTGGCGCCAGATATTCATGGTGCCGGCCGGGATAGCACTGGTATGCATCCTGGTCTTCATATTCCTGTTCAACCCGTCGGCTTCATAGGCTGTGGCCCGAATGATTCTATAGCCGGTCGTGATGCACCCTAATCTGAGAGTGCGGCCAAAATTGCGTGCAAAATATCCCGTTTTGTCACCCCTGGCTTGACCAGGGGTCCAGTAAGCTCCGTATGCACATCACCCCCGCATCTTCTGGATTCCGCATCAAGTGCGGAATGACAGGAGACTACTGTCATCCGGAGCTCCGGGGCTCGTCCTATTTGAAATGATCGCTTTCGGACCTCTGCAACCACTCTGCGAGTGTCTGGGCGTTTTTGTCCTTGTCTGAGAGGATCGGGTCCTTTACGGGCCATTCTATGCCGATCTCCGGGTCGTTCCAGAGTATGCCCGATTCGCACTTTGGGCCGTAGATTCCGGTGCACATATATTGAATCTCGGCGTAATCCGAGAGCACCGCAAAGCCCCTGGCGAAGCACGCCGGGGCGAAGAGTTGTATTTTATTCTCAGCCGAGGCCTCTATGCCGAACCACTTGCCTAACGTCGGCGATTCCTTCCTGATATCCACCGCCACCAGGAACGCCGTCCCCACCGTGACCCTCATCAGCTTGCCCATGGGCGGGGCCCACTGAAAGTGCAGGCCGCGAACGACGCCCTTGCGCGACGCCGAGTGATTCAACTGCACGAACTCCGTCGGCAGACCAAGCTGCTCGAACCGGTCTTTGCGAAATACTTCCATAAAGAAACCGCGTTCGTCCTCGAACACCTCCGCTTTAACAACAACTACGCCCTCGATCGGCGTCTTCTCAATCTCAATCTGCATACTCAAATCTCCATGCTCGTCTTAAGCTTGCTCTTCTTCTTTACTTTCAGCCTGCTCCTTCTTCAGCCTCCGGGTGATCTCTTCGAGTTTCTCGTTCATTTTCTTGGTGTGCCCTATCAGGCTCTTTAGCTGCGAATGCGTGGTCTTGGAGCCGAAGATACTCTGCGCGAAGACCAACAGGAACAACACCGCCACCGTTCCGCCGATGGCTATATAGGTCGTGGACTGCGAAATCTTTTCCAATATCTCAATCATTCCTTTTCCCATCTAAACGCCGCCGGTAACAAGCAGCCTTCGAGCATCCACCTTGTCTTAGAAACAGATAGTGTATTGAGGATAACCGCAGAGGCACCCGGCGTCAAACCAAAAATATCCATCCGAACCCCACGCCGTCATGCCGTCCGGATCACTCGCAGAGCCGCATCGCAGCAGAGATAACACACACAAAGCCAAAAGATGCTTGCGGAAGGCTGTGATATTGCCTTATATTGGCTTGGGCTTAACGGAAAATTCGATAAAGGGCAACTATGGCAAAGATTATTCTTAGTCTTGAAGAGCTTATCGGCATCCTGATTGCCAATGAGCTTGTGCCGGGCGAGATCGTGCGAGTGAAGGCCAAGGGTGAAAAGATCCATTTCGTGATTAAGACCGGCGCGTTCGTTTTGCCGTTTGTCCCCGCTTCGCTGAGCTTATCGAGCTTTGACGGCAGCAATGCCGTATTTGAACTGACTATCGTGAGCGCCCGTCTGAGCAAGGCCAAGAACTGGTTCGACGAGCTGCTCAAACCCATACTCCCGGAATGTATGAAACTCGACTATCCGAAGATCACCATCGACGTCAACAAGCTGCTCGCCGAAAAAGCCATTAGCGGCGTGCGAGTGAAGGATATGTTCTTCGAGGACGAAAAGTTCGCCATTGTCACCTGCAACATCTAAAGCTCATCATCTTAGGCGGGTGGTGTCTTCCGGCATCGAATGGATCTGTATTCAACGGATATAGGAGCGGTTTTATGAAGCGACGCGATTTTTTGAAGGTATCGGGGCTTGCAGCGGTTGGTGTTTTGAGCGGTGGAGTTGTTGCGGGCGAGAAGAGGCGGCCCAATCTTCTGATCATTCATACGGACGAGCATAATTTTCGCACGTTGGGCTGCTACCGAGCAACGATGGATTCCGAGCAGGCTTTGATGTGGGGGGATGCTGTTGTCGAGACGCCGAATATCGACTGGCTTGCCAAGGCCGGGGCGATTTGCACGAGCTTCTATGCGACTACCCCGGTATGTTCGCCGTCGAGAGGGGCGTTTGTCTCGGGGCGGTATCCGCAGAATACGCCGGTGACGACGAATAATATTCCGATGGACGACGATGTTATAACGTTCGCCGAGATTCTGCGGCGCAAGGGCTATGCGACCGGTTATGCGGGCAAGTGGCATCTGGACGGGACGGGCAAGCCGCAGTGGGAGCCGAAGCGGCAGTTTGGATTTGCGGATAACCGGTATATGTTCAATCGCGGGCATTGGAAGCAAATGGAGGATACCGCCGCGGGACCGCGGATCAAGGCGCGGAAGAACGGCAAGCCGACATACGATGTTAAAGGCGCCGATGCGAAGTCGTTTACGACGGACTGGCTTGCGGATAAGACGGTTGATTTCATTGCTGAGAACAAAGACAAGCCATTCTGCTATATGGTGAGCATCCCGGACCCGCACGGGCCGGACACGGTGCGGAAGCCTTACGATACGATGTATGCCGGGCAGAAATACAACCAGCCGCGGACCTTTGATATTGATGGTCGGCGGGTGCCAAATTGGGGCAAGGCGGCCGGCGGTTTTAACGGAATGGCCAAGTATTACGGGATGGTCAAGTGCATCGATGATAACGTCGGCAAGATACTGGGAGCGTTGCGGAAATTGGGGCTGATTGACAATACGATTGTCGTCTTCACGGCCGACCACGGCGACCTGCGGGGCGAGCATCATCGCCAGAATAAGGGCGTCCCCTTCGAGGGCTCGGCCAAGATTCCGTTCGTAATCTACTATCCGGCCAAGATTAAGGGGGCCACGGTGATCGACGAGACGCTGGGGTGCGTAGATTTCCTGCCGACCGTGCTAAGCCTAATGGACGTTGAGACGACCGGCAAAGAAGAGGGCCGCGACGCCTCGGATCTGTTCACAAAAGGCAAGGCCCCTGCGGACTGGAAGGATATTACATTTATAAGAAGCACCGGCGGGCCGAACATCAAGACGAACTGGATCGCCGCGGTCACAAACCGATATAAACTGATCTACTCGAACGTCGATGACCCCTGGCTGTTCGATCTTGAGAAGGACCCAGACGAGCTGGAGAACTTCTTCGCCGAATCGGCCTATCGCCAGACGGTCCGCGAGCTTTCGCACGACCTGCTGGAGTACGCCCGCAAATTCAAAGACCCCTACATCACCCAGCCTCAAATCAAGGCAGGACTGCTGTGGGCGATTGCAGGAACAGGACCGTACGAACCGAAGTATCGCAAGTAGAATGCCAAAGCCGGACGGCACGGCGAGTCAGTTGAATACGGCGAGTCCTGCCCCGGATTAAATGAATCGTCATTGCGAGCACCTGACCTGATTCTCAGGAAGCATGTAAAATGAACTAAGATATTGGCTGAATTACGCTAACATCGTTCTATTACAACACTTACAGATAATAATGTGTCGAATCCGATTTCTTAGTTCATTAGGAGCACCAGCGTGCCGGAACGCGGCAATCTCGAGGCTCCGGACAAGAAGAGATTGCTTCGCTTGGCTCGCAATGACACGGCGAGGCGAGCGACGTCGGCAAGGTTTAGGGATAGGATTAAAAAGATGACCGGACGCTGGTGGCTTGTTGCGGTGTTGCGGTGTTGCGTGTTTCGGGGGTGGGGATGCTGTTTTCGTTGATTTTTGTGTTCTGCCCGTTCTCGTGGATGGTGTGGATTAACGGCTGGCTGGGGATGGGACAAGAGCTTGTCTATACGCCTGTTACGAGCTTTCTAATCCGACAGGAACGAAGACGATAAGAAACACCAGGAGAAAGAACTGCGGGAGATCAACCGCGGGTCATTGCGAGGAGGCCGAAGGCCGACGCGGCAATCTCCTACGCTATGCAACGATGATACCCCAAAATCCTATCCGGCCTCAAAGAATCATCTGTGGAGTTTGAAGGCGGCGTCCCATTTTATTTTGGGCAGGGGGATTTTTAGAGTTTGGTTGGCGGTGACGGTGACAGCTTGTGATTTTGTTGTTTTTCCGGCGTGGGGGTCGAAGGTTTCTAAGGTCCATTTGTCGGGAGGCAGGTCCTTTATTATCAACGTCGTTGGTTTTGTCGGGCTGGGTTTGTAGTCCGGCTTGGCTGCGTTTTTCCAGGTGTGGTGGGGGTTTTGGATCCATATCAGTGCTCTGGTCTTGCCGAGCAGGCCGTAGCAGCGCAGCGTGGTTTCGTCGGCGAAGGTGGCGTTTATCTTCTTTGGATTTTGGGCGACGAAGTCGAATCCTTTTATCCAGCGGTTGAATGCGCCGTAAAGGGGATAGAGATTGCGGGGGTTGATGTAGCTGTCCCACCACCATGACATCGGCGTACCGGCGTGCAATTGGCCGACGCAGGCGTACAGGCCGTTGTGAATATGGATGCCGGCGGGGTCTATCTTGCCGGTCTCGGCGCCGGAATGGTTGATTCCGAACTCGCCTTGGAGATGCGGGCGGTTCCTGGCGGCGGGCGTATCGGCGAGGTCGCGCTCGATGGCGGCGGCGATATCGCCGGCTCCGTAGTGATGCGACTGGACAAAGTCCAACTCGGGCAGGTTCTCGACGACCGGGTCGCCCTTGGGGTTGGCGTAGCTGGTGGTTATCAGGTGGCTCTGGGGGTCGATCGAGCGGAGGTAGCGGGCCATATCGCGGTGCCAGTCGGATACGAGCTTGCCGTTATAGTCGTCGATCAGATCGACCTCGTTGAAGAATTCCCACGCGAAGACGCTGGTGCGGGAGCGGCTCGACCATCCCCAAGCCCTCCAGGCTTGAGGCTGCCACCCGCTGCGGACAGGGCAGCCGATAGGACAAGTGAGATTACGGAGAATAGGATTCGGATCATTATAGCCTCCTGAAATCTGTATTGTTGGTGATATTTGATCAGACGGCCAATTCACAGGATTCAATTTCGAGGATGGGAGACACTTTTGTTTTAGCAGTGGTCATCTGTTAACTAGTATCTGTTGCGGAAAACCGAAACCGGCAATGTCACCCCTGCGAAGCTTGTCCTCGACCCAGATCGGGGAGCAGGGGTCTATGGCGAAAAAGCTGGATTCCTGCTACCCGCTTTCGCGGGCACAAGCTTCGCAGGAATGACAAATGCTGTTTCCACAACAGGAACTAGCTAAGAAACTCAAATCGCCTTAGAGTCAGGTGCGCGCTTTGGGCAGCACCATGCGCCGCATCTAATAATCGATAAAGGCAGCGCCTTTACTGTCGATGCCGGTCTGGTTGATCCTAAACTCGGCGGTCTCTTTCTTGTATAACCAACCTGTGGAGTCGTCCACTGCGGAGGCGAAGGCGGCAGCTTCGGCCACATAGGCGATGGTCGTCAAATTGTTGTAGGGGTTTTCGGGCAGTTTCCTCACGTAAGGCCCATACAGATAGGGATCGGAAGGGACGGTTGACACAGAAGCAGCTCCCGTTACAGCCATCGTACCAGTGAACTGAAGCCCGAGTACCCCTATGGGGGCACCGGAGCCACTAATGTATCCGGGCGGGATGCCGTCGTGCTGCATCTTGTATAGTTCGATCTGGGTTCGCATTGTCCTTAGAGTGTCCTTTGCGGCCGACACCCGGGCCTCTGCAACATGACCCTGAAATGTCGGCATAACCAGTGCGGCAAGGATACCCAGGATTGATACAACCAATATCACTTCGACGAGTGTAAATGCCCTTGCTCTCATTTCTCTATTCCTATAAGAATGGAAGTCCTCGGATAGTATCTGTTTTATCGGCTATTACGAAAAGCTACTTTGCCGGGCAATTGCGTTTTTTCGGAAAATCCTTTTCTTGATGCCTGTGTCAAAAGTCCAAGTTACAAGCCCCGACCGTAAGGGAGGGGATAAAAACGAAGATCATATTCGTTGTTTTCCACTTTTGACGCACGCTTCAACATTTGACAATATCTCTTTCTTACCTGCTGTCAGCCCTAATGCGATAAACGTTTTTTTGCCCGATAGTATTTTCCCCCCAAACTTTGGGACGATACTAATGTCTTAGACTTATTTGTCATTCTGAGTGATAGCGAAGAATCTGGCTTGCGAACTGAGAATGCCCTTGTGTTCGGTCAGTAACATCTCATTCTATGGCCAGATGCTTCGCTTCGCTTTGCTGCGTTTAGCATGACATGAGGAAGTTTGCTTGCCAGAAAATAATTTCACGCCCAATCGGTGACGAATCGGGCTTTTGTCTATTGCAATTGAGGTCTGAAGCCTATATTATTATTGATAATAAGGCTGGTCCGTTTATAGGGTTTTTGGAGGATTTAGGCATAATGAAACACGTAGAGGATATCGGCGTTGGCAAAGTGATAGTTGCGCAGGGTAAGATTACGCTCAGGGCTATTGCGTTGGGTTCGTGTATCGGCGTGGCGGCGTACGATGCCGGCGAGAGAATAGGCGGAATAGCGCACGTTATGCTGCCGGGCAGGGCGCCGGACAAAGCCGTGGGAAAGACCAGATATGCCGCCAATGCCATAGATGAAATGATAGGGCAAATGATTGAAATGGGCTCGAATCCGCCCGATATAGAGGTGTGCCTGGTGGGGGGAGCAAATGTGCTCGAACGGGACGACGATACGATCTGCCAGAGTAATATAGAATCTGTGCGTGAGATTCTCGAGAACAAGGGGATTGCCGTGAAGGCCTCGGCTCTTGGCGGGACGCAGAGGCGAAGCGTGTCAATAGATGCCGAAAAGGGGGAAATCTTGTACAGTGAAGGAGACGGTGAAAAGAAGCCGTTGTGGAGAAAGGGATGATGCGCACGAGAAAAAGAATAAGGATTTTTCGGAAAATATAATAGTTAGGGAGACAATATGACCGGGCAAAAATACAAAATGTGTGTAGTCGCCGCCCTTATAGCCGGCGCTTGCTCTTCGATGTACTACTTTCACGCATTTCTTGGAACGTGCACTGTCGTTGCGCACATATTCTATATTCCAATTGTTTTAGCATCCTTCTGGTGGAGAAGAAAAGGTTTAATTGTGGCCGTCTTTTCATCGGCATTTCTGATTTTGAGCCACATTTTCCTCGGACCGGATCTGGCCGGCATTAACGATTATTCTCGTGCTGTGATGTTTCTGGTTATCTCCTTTGTAGTTGGCGAGTTGAGTGAGCGTATTGCAAAGGATAAGGACCTGCTGCAAAGCACGAACCAAAAGTTACAAGCCCGTGAGTAGCAGGCCAGGGCGGCGAACCAGCAACTCATCGCAAGCGAGCAGCAATTGAAGGCCGCGAACCGGGAGTTGACGGCGAGCGAGCGGCGTTCCCACCTTGCCGCGAGTGTTACAGCAGACCTAATCTATGAGTGGGACACACGAACGGATGAACTCAAGTGGTTTGGCGACGTGGATAGAAGCCTCGGTTACGACCCGGGAGAAATCCCGAGAACGATAGAAGGGCCCTGGATAGAGACGCCGCTAAAGCCAAGCTGAGAACTGCGATAAGGGATCTGCTCGAAGAACTGGCAGGCAGCGTCGGCGTATCTTCATACGTTCGCAGGGACAACGGCTATGCCCTGCCTTATCCCAGCGACAGCAGAATCCTGGAACAGGACGACCAAGTGTAAGAGAATTCGCCCGGAAGTGATGTGTGGCTAATCTCCGCAGCACGGGTCACCCTTTCCGCAACAACGTGATGCGCTCCCCTGTCATTCTGAGTGCAACGAAGAATCTGGCCAAGCAGCAAAGGGAGCAACCGACTATGAAGCGCTTGATGCGTCAATTTTTCTTGTAGTCCTCAGACAACAGCACAACAATCCAAACACACTTGACCGAATATGACCTGCTCAAAAACCGCAAGATCGAAGTCCTTCTTGAATATCCGTAATCGACCGTTGGCTCGGTTAAGGACATCGTAAGCGATATGATCCTTTGATATTCGTCTAAGTCTTGCCATAAGCGAACATAATAAGGATATCTATACAATAGTCGACCCTAATTGGCCAAATCGGCGTCTGACCCCTTTAATTCACCTAATCCACCCATTCAGCAACATAAAGCCAATTGTCCGCCATATATGCAAAATCACTAAGGTCTACCGAACCATCCTGGTTAATATCGCCGATAATCGTCCAATCGCTCTTACTAGCCTGGCCGGTTCCGCCGTAAGCTCCCATATTTATTCTGCCTCCATGAGGCATTGATTCGCAATCTGGATTTACAGATGGGTCGCCCGCATCGATTAACGGACTGCTAGTTCCGTCAAAAGCCCAGAGACCGTGTTCTGCAACATACCTTCCGCGAGTGCTCAGAAGATGGTAATCACCATTCGTCGGGTCTGCAAATAACGGATCTGTTTGCGGTTCATCATCTTGAACAAAGCTATGATCGACCTGACATTGATACAGATCGATCATGTTATTATTCCAGAAAATACTGCTCCTGATCACTGGATCAGAACCAGCATGCGCGCCAACACCATAATCGTTGTTGACTATAGTCACATTCTGGATCAGAGGCGAACTGCCGGCAATAAACACCGCCATATAGCTATCGTGAATAATAAAGTTCTTCAAAACGCTGGATTGCCCTTCATCTTGATAAAACAATACTGCAAAGTCATCCGGAGCAACCAACACAGGTGCGCCCTGGTAACCCTGAACTGTTATCGACTTGCCCCGGAAATCTATCGATTCTTCATAGTTGCCAGGCAAGACAGAAACCTTATCATCAGCCTCTGCTACATCGATACCTTTTTGAATAGTAGCAAACGCAGTTCCAGGAGTAAACCCATTATCCTCATCGCTGCCGTTGACAACATCTACAAAGTATTCTGTAATTATCGGATAACACAAAACATCTAACTCATTGCTTATCTACATACTAACATTGGTAAACTGTTCTCCAATTGTAACATACTGTGGAAGATCGACATTATCAACCGTCAATAAACCTGTTGTGTCTATAGATGCGAAGTCGCCCGGCAATACAGAAAGGACTGATTGATCGGTAACCACTTCTGTATGAAAATCGTAATAGACTGCGGTAATAATATACTGAGAGGTTGTAAATTCATCAACAACTTCCGGCCCGGCAATTTCTAAACCTACTATGGCGTCAGATGACACCCCGTAAAGGTCAAACATCCTGACCCCTGAACCCGTCGACAAAAATAGATATCTCCCGTCAGGGCTGATTGACATCTCACCATTGCCGAAATGACTGGATGAACTTACACTTTCGTCGATAGCTATTCTGAATATCTCTTGGAAATTATTAGTCTCTATCGCCACAACCTCATCGCTTTGCGTATCAACTGCATAGATCACATCACGCAAAGGATCGAAGATCATACCGCCATAAAGATTCCCCAGCACCTCTATTGTATTAAGCTCCTCATCCATGATTGTAATACCGCCATATTCAGTTGCAATCAGTGTACCGTCACGATTCACTGCCGAAAGATAGCTGGAAAGCGAAGTCCCCAGGCCCTTAGAATGAGGAAAATCATCACTATCGGCATCATAGGTAAACGTTGAACCACCAGAACTGTTAGATTCGGTCATATAGAACAGACTTCTATCTGCGCCGCCACTAACCTTTGTTCGTTGGCGAACAGATCGCCGGGATTCCGCTATTTCATCATCCAGGTTAAACGTACGCAGTGGAGTCCAGCCGGAACCTGAGTATTCAGTGGTAAACAATGCTTTGCCATTATTGGCGATCTTTATAGCCCATGCCCCGGCTTCGCCGCCGGAACGGTCATAGGCTATATTGGATACTGCTCCCGTATCAAGATCTACTTTCCGAATAAATCCCTGTGATGCCCCAACCTGAAAGTCAGCCGCATAGAGGTACTGATTGTCCGGTGTAATATCAGAACCCTTCAATATATTACCAACAGAAGAAAAAGGCGTTAGCAATGTCTGCGTAGCTACATTGTACCTTTCAACATCTCCATCGCTCGTAGATATATACAACAGTTGACGCTCAACATCAAAAACATGAGAGCTTCTATCCGGCACCGAGATCAATACGCTCGCTGAAAATGCCGGAACCGCTGAGCTGATGATCAAAACAACAGCCAGCACAAAAATTGCTGATTTTTGATTCAAGTACATAACATCTCCTCCAAAATCTTGGGGTTAAATAAAAACAACACGATGACTACATCCACTCGGATTTCCCATATGACATCCTATACCCTGGCTCAGCTATCCCGATGCATCGGGGCTGAGCCTCTTTTCTAATAGAATATCAGATCTGTCTCGAAAACTCAAGGTTTCCAATTTTGTTTTGCTGACATTTCCCATTTACACGCTCAAAAAACACAATTCAGCCCTTCCAACATCGATAATCTTATGAAAACCACCTTGATCTGTCAAGGAATGTCGTTTTTGATTCAGTTCTGTTGGAAATTGACGCCGAATACATGGCTTCTTATGCCCCACCGAACCCGGAGCGCCGAGCGAGAAGGCGAGCTTCGTGAATTACGTATCAGCATCGCCGATGACACGGATAGCAACAGCATATCAAATCCTCGGAAACAATGCGACCACCGCTTTATTATGCCGCCAAATCCAGCCGGAACGATAGAAATGTTCGACTTGCAGAATCGCCTGCGTTGTCTTATACTGGGGATATAGAATTTGGGTCCTCGTACAGGACTATATCGCAGAAAGATTGACAGGGCGTCAAAGAGGAAAGGTGTGACTATGGGAAAGCATTGTTGGATTTGTGCGATGTTGTTGGCGATGGTGCTCGCTTCAGGCAGTGAGGCCGCCGGACGCCTTGCACGCCCGACGGGACGGGAGATTCAAAACTTCGACCTCGGCTGGAAGTTCCTCAAGGACGACGCACAAGGCGCCGAAAAAATCAATTACGACGATTCGCAATGGCGGGACCTTGACGTCCCTCACGATTGGAGCATCGAGGGACCTTTTGCAAAGGACAACCCGGCCGGAGCAGCCGGAGGCTATCTGCCGCTTGGAATCGGGTGGTACAGGAAGGAATTCAAACTCGACCCCGACCGGAGACTCAAGAAGGTATTCGTCCAGTTCGACGGCGTCTATAAGAACAGCGATGTGTGGATCAACGGACAGCACTTAGGCAAACGCTGGTACGGCTATGCCAGCTTCCAATACGACCTTACCAGGCACATCGACTGGGACGGTGACAATGTCCTGGCGGTTCGAGTCGATAATTCAGAGCAGACCTGCAGGTGGTACTCCGGTTCCGGAATCTATCGACACGTATGGCTGACGCTTACCGAGAGACTCCACGTGGGGCATTGGGGCACGTACGTGACGACGCCCCAGGTCTCAGCCGAATCCGCAAAGGTCAGCCTCAAGACGCTAATCAAGAACGACTACGCCGTTCCAAAAGCATGCACGCTTGAAACGGCCATTCTCGACGACAGAGGCAGACGCGTAGGATATGCAGAATCCGAGCAAGAAATTGAAGCCGATGGCGAGTTTGAGTTTACACAGGAGATGGAGGTAATCGCGCCGGCTTTGTGGTCCGTCGAATCGCCCCGCCTTTATTCCGTCTATACGATGGTGTCGGAGGACGGCAAAATCGTCGACAGGTACGTTACGCCTCTCGGCATCAGGGAGATAAAGTGGGACTCGCAGATCGGGCTTCTAATCAACGGCAAATCCGTGCTGTTGAAGGGCGTCTGCCTACACCACGACCTCGGGGCGCTCGGCGCGGCCTTTAACGAAAGGGCTATGGAGAGAAGGCTCGACGCCCTCAAATACTTGGGCTGCAATGCAATTCGCACCAGCCATAATCCGCCCGCCCCGCAACTGCTCGATATGTGCGACGTCATGGGATTCCTCGTGATAGACGAGGCCTTCGACAAGTGGGGCGGAAACAATCACGCCACTTGGTCCGAGGATTGGCGGATGGATCTCCAATCGATGATTCGCCGCGACAGAAATCATCCCTCCGTGATTCTCTGGAGCGTCGGCAACGAGGTGCGGGCCGAGGAGAAAAAAGAAACGCAGGATAAGCTCAAGATGCTCGTTGACTACGTGCACAAGGTCGAGCCCTCGCGGAAGGTGACGTGCGGAACCTTTCCAAAGTATGTGCCGGATTTTGTCGCCATCCAGGATGTGGCGGGACTCAATTACCAGGAGCAGTGGTTCGATGAGTACCGCAAAAACGATCCGAACATCGTTATCATCAGCACAGAGGCATACCCCTACTATCGAGGCCGAGGCGATTCGCATAAGGCCCTCTACGCCAGAAATCCGTGGTTCGATGCGCTCAAGAATGATTACGTGGCCGGCTCTTTCTACTGGACCGGCATTGACTATCTCGGCGAAGCGGCCGCCGGCTGGCCTTGCCACGGATGGAATTGCAGTCTTATTGATACATGCGGCTTCCCCAGGCCCGTTTCTTCCCTGCACAGAAGCCTCTGGACGGACGAGCCGATGGTCTATATCGCGGTAGTCGATGAGTCTCTCGACGTGCAAACCGCAACGAAGGAACACTGGGGCTGGCCCAAGATGCTCTCGCACTGGACCCTCCCCAAGCTCGAAGGCAAGGACGTCAAGGTGCTAACGTTTGCTAACTGCGAGACTGTCGAACTGTTTCTCAACGGCCTGTCTGTGGACGTCAAAAAGCGGGCGGACTTCGACGACGGCATTATGACATGGACCGTGCCCTGCCTCCCCGGCGTTCTCAAGGCGATAGGCAAGAACAACGGCGAGGTTGTCTGCTGGGACGAATTGGTGACAGCGGGCAGGGCGGCCGCGATCGAAATGAAGCCCGACCATCCCGCTGTCTGGGCCGATGACCGAGACCTCTGCCACGTCGAGGTCAATGTTGTCGATGCCAACGGAATACCCGTCCCCGATTCATCCAGCCTAATCCAGTTCGACATCTCGCCACAAGGAAAAATAGTCGGCGTCGATAACGGCAATCTATGGAGCACAGAATCCTATAAGGCCGTCCACAGAAAGGCATTCCACGGCAGGTGCATGGTGATCGTGCAAGCTACAGACATGCCAGGCAAAATTGAGTTGACCGCCACCGCTTTAGGATTGACCCCGGCAGAATTGACTATCGACGTTGCAAGATAGACGTATTGCCGATCGACAACTACTGATCCAATTCTCCATGATAGCTCTGGCCTCTTCCATCGTCCCTCCGCTGCCGATTTTCTCAAAGTAGGCCTGATACGTCTCCCTGCTCGCCTTGTACTTCGCCTGTTCTTCAGCTTTTTTCCTGGCGTACCCGGGCATTTCAGGTCCCGGCCAGCACCCCATCCAGGACCTGCTCCATATTGGCCATCGGATGCCCCTGCCATGCGATCTTTCCCTCGCCATCGACAATAAACGCATGAGGAATGCCGTTGCAGCCGAATGCCCTCATATATCCGTCGCTCACGTTTCTCGTCGGATCGACCGCTACGTTATAATCCATTTTCGCCCCTTGCTTTTCCACAAAAGGCTTCGCGACACCGGCTTCCTCTATCGATATCCCCACGACCACCACATTCTTGTCCTTATACTTGTGCGCCACCTCCGTCAGATGTAGAATGCTCGTCAGGCAAGGCCTGCACCACGTCGCCCAGAACTCCACGATATACACTTTCCCAGGCTCAATCTTAACAGCCTTGCCCTTGATGAACTCGAGGCCGTTTAGGTTCCACGCCGCATCGCCAATCTTGCTCGGCATCCTGGCAACCGCACCGCCGCCGCCTTTTCCAGCTATCGGCTTGATTGCCTTCGCCGCCGTATCGGGCCCTTCAGCTTCTGCGCCGGCGTCCTTCTTCCTGCACCCGGCAAAGACCACGCAAAACAACATAACGATCACGATGCCACTTCGCTTTATCACGATATCCCTTTCCCTATAGAACCTCAAATTCCACCATATAAACTTCACTAAACCACTGCCACAACCTTCAAATCTCATAATACCGCATTGCATCTAAACTTCAACAATATTCCACCACCCTCAAATCTTCTCTTTGCTATGATAACTCTAAACAAAGCCGTCAGATTCGGAAAATCCGGAAAAACGCCGCATGGGGATACGACCCCGTGATACTTTTCAAGAGATTTCCCGCGCCCGACCATTTTGGCCGAGAGTCGTGCAGCAGACAGCGAAACCCCATTTTGCCGCAGAAAAAGGGGGTTTTCGATATCTTGGCCTTCAATACGATAAACCCAGTGACCCACCCGTAACTGATCCATTACCATTTTTAGGTTTTTTTTCTTGACAGCACTATAGGCAGTCTGGTATAAGTGGGTAAGCAGTGTGGGTAGGTTTTGTGTAGCCTGCTTTGCTGATTTTCGGAAGTGACGGGTGTTGCGACGCTTCGCTAAAGCATGTGTGGATGTTTCTTCTGGAAAAAAGAGAAGTATATGTGTTAATCTTATTCAACACAGTTAGTTAGGAGGTAGGTAGTATGAAAAGATGTTATTTAGTATCGTTAGTGTTGTTGACTATTGGAATGTCAGCCACGGCCAACGCGGTGTTGGTCACCGTGCCCAACGGCGGTTTTGAACAGATATACAAACCGGGATCGACTACGATCACCGCGGACCTCGGCGGCGGCTGGACGCATGGCGTAGGACCAAGTACGACGATGGATGGTTCTCAGACAGTGGCCTATTCCGACGGAACCACAGGCGCCTCGGTCGATGTCCCCGGGTGGATCAACACACCGGGGTGGCCGCCCTCATACGATTGGGCGAAGGGTTGTGGTTCTGTAGCACGCCAAGAGGTTACCCCGGATGGGCTCTATTATTACACGGCCAACGGTAGTGATTGGGGCAATTCGCAGGGTGGAGTGATCGAATCCGACGCACCTCTGACTACGGTTGGGAGTGGCCTGACCTATACGGTTTCGATGTTCGCCAATGGCCCCGTTACCCCTGTGGTGTTCGATTTGTTGGCCAACGGAGTAGCACTCACGCCCAGTTCCTCGGTAGATCCGGCTGCGCCCTATGCGTGGGAGCAATTCTCCAGGACCTATGACGCTGCCGGTCTCACTGGTCACCTTGGCGAATCGCTGACGATTCGCGTGGGATGGGGCCCCGACGCCGGCGGCTCGCAGTCCCAATTAGACATGGTATCGCTTAACGCCATTCCGGAACCTGCCACAATGCTCCTGTTGGGTCTTGGCGGTTTGCTGTTGGCTCGCCATAAGAGGCGCTGATACTTACCGGGAAAATAACGAATGAGTTTGAACCGGGGGCCTATACCGATTGACTCGGTGCAGGCCCCCTGTTTGTTTTTGCGGCAGTGGTCTCTACCTGCATCTACCTGCGCAGAGGCAAGCTTGCAGAGGAGCATTTCAAACCCTGCAAAATAAATCTCTGACGAAACCATATATCGGGATTCAGAGAAAAACGCTTGTCTTCGGGGCAAAAAGGAGCGTGATACCTCTGGTTTTCGGCGAATGTTCAAATTCTTGTTGAAATGAAAGCGGATGATGTTGTAAAATGTAATTATCGCTTTTTTGCATATTCTCGTTTCCGGATGTGCGAGTTTTTTTGATTTTAGTTTTTGAAGGAGGACTATTATGTCTAAACGAGATATTTTGACTATCGCAGCCGTGGCGATTTCCGCCCTGGCCGTCGGGCAGGTCCAGGCCGCAACGATCAACGTGCCCAACGGCACATTTCACATGTACAAACCGGGGACAAGCTATACAGTCAGCGCGACCTTTCCGGAGGGTAATATCTGGACGACTGGCATGGGGGACAATGCGCCCATAAACGGAGACTTGGAAGCGATTTATGGCGACGGCACCACCGGCAAGGCGGTCGATGTCCCCGGGTGGATAACCCCAATCGAATCAAACGGCAACCCGACCAATACATGTGACCTATTTACCTTTGGTTATGACGACACGGATGGTAGCAGTTGCCTTAATGCCTTTGGGGGCTGGAGCGGTGGAAATGGGACGCTGGCCGAATCGGCCGATTCTCTGGGCAACATCGTAGGCGGCACGATCTATACGGTTTCGGCCATGATTAACGGAGATGGGGGACCTTTTACACTCGAGCTGAGGGCAGGCGGAGTAGCAATGACCCCCAGTTCCTCGGTGAATCCGATAACTTCGACTTCCGGTACCAGTGGGTGGGAGGTAATCTCCACGACATATACCGCAGACATAGCCTATGCCGGCCAACCTATAACGATTGTCGCAGGTACCAAACGACCGGCAGAAGGCGAAGACCCACTTTACGGGGGACGGAGCCGCCTCGACAACGTTACCCTCACTGCCACCAGGAATTATGGGGCAACGAATCCGGCGCCGGCCGATGGCTCGCGAACTCCTCCGAGCGGTCTTGAGGGCGACGGCTATTATATGGTGATGAGCTTTACGCCGGGTTGCGGGGCGACAACGCACACGGCGTATTTCAGTTCCACGTTCGATGATGTCAACGATCGCAATCCTGCGGTGCGGCTTGGCAGCCCTCCTTATTCTGAGGTGCCTGAATATGAGACAACCTATTACGTCGGACTGGACGATCCTGTGGTGCCGGAATTCGCGCGTACGCCTTTGGAAAGAGGCGTGACTTATTATTGGTCGGTTGACGAGTCGAACGACACCGATTCGTATCCCGGCCACGTCTGGAGCTATACGATCGCCGGCGATTCGGCATGGGATCCGACGCCTGCCGACGGCGAAGAAATGGTCCCCATCGATGGGACTATGACCTGGACCCTCGGCGACCTGGTCACGACAGGCTTGACACTGACCTACGATGTTTACATCGGCACCGATGAGACCGCCGTGGCCGATGCCAATTTCTACGATAATCCGTCTGTA
>JAUVXL010000076.1 GCA_030603595.1 Sedimentisphaerales bacterium
GCTCATCGAACAGCATGAATCTGTCGATATCCGCCATCAACTCGCTCTGATTGATGCGGTGGACGCGCCGATGCCTCCTGCCGCCCTCGGCTTCAGTCTCGCCGAGTTGAGCTGTGTTACAGCCAAAAGGCAGCAAAACCATGACTGCCAGAACAATCGCCAGAACAACTTTACATAGAGAAACGCTTTTCATCATTTCTTCCTTATCAGAAAGTCAATATGCCGGACGCTCAGGCCGTTAATCCCCACAGCCCAAGTCCTTCACTGCCCTGGGACAAAAAGATTCCACCCAAAACTATACCAGTATTGTAGCACACCACAACAGCCCTGTCAACCAAAATCGCCCTAATGGCCTGGATGAAATATCGTGATTTAGAAGGCCGAATCCGAAGCGCTCGGCTGTCCGGGCGATTATAGGGCCTTAGAGTTGAGGATGGGGATAATCCGCCTTCGGCGGACTGGATCAACCGATCATCTCGAGGGTCGCCAGAGCAGAGAACTTGTCCTCGGTAAGATCGAATAGATCGGTCAGGCCGGTTACCCAAAAGATGTCCTCGGTGGAGGCGTTGATATTACAGAGAACGAGCCGACGCCCGCCCTGAGCCGTCAATTGGCGTAATTTGAGCAGTCTCGAGAGGCCCGCAGAGGTTATCTCGCCGACGCCGGCGAAGTCGATCACTACGTTGAGATTTTCCTTATCGGCGAGAAATTCCGCAAGCGATATGAGTTCATCAGTCATTTCCGGCTCATCGGGAAGATCCACGATGATGATTTCATCCGACCACTGCTGTATTGCCATTACGCTTCTCCGAGTCTCTAATAAATCCGGTTCGTGATAGCTTATTCGCAGTCCCTGATGGTCTTGTCGGCACAAGAACGGGGCACATTGAGTAAAAAGTGGATTTACGACGACCTTGGCCGGCATTTGTACAAAGTTCCCGTGGGCAGGAGATTTGTATTGACGAAGCGGTGATTCGATACTTTAATCGGCCGAAAGGGATATGTCGAGTTGTGCATATTACCGGAAGCACTTGACGGAATTGACAAGATGATGAAGAAGTCGAAGGCTATATCCGGGCTGGCTCGCAGCGTAGGCTTTAGTCTCGTAGAATTGCTGGTTGTTATCTCAGTTATCACTCTACTGCTCGGGCTTTTGTTGCCTGCGCTTCGGCGCGCCAGGTCTGTGGCCGAGCAGGCAATATGCAAAAGCAGGCTGCGGCAATGGGCGCTGGCCTTTGGAATGTACGCCGAACAAAACGACGGCTTCTATCCGCACACGGACGGCCGAGATCGAACATCAAGTGCTCCGGGGACCGAGGCGGAACGGGCCGATTATTATTTCGGCTGGATCGACCTGTTGCCGCCCTTACTCGGCGAGAGACCCTGGCGAGATTGGGATTACTGGGAAAAACCCGGCACCGATACGATCTTCCAGTGTCGCTCAGCAAGGTTGGGGCCCGACAACAGCTACAAATACAGGCCGAGAAGGACGGGCTATTTTTCCTACGCTATGAACTCATGCCTTGAACTCGACGAAAACTGCTGGCCGCCATACGGATGTGAAGGCGCCGACTGGCGCATGTCCAGCTTCCTCAATTCTACACTCATTAGGAATCCGAGCCGCCTTATTCTGCTTTTTGACCAACTGCTCGACCCGGAGAAAGGCTATGGCGGCAGAAGCTATAATACCACGGCGGGCAAGTACTGCGGCAGCTACCCCAAGGCGTTCAGTGCCCGCCATGCCAAACCCGGCGGTCTGTTGGGTGGTTCAATCCTCTATTGCGACTACCATGTCGAGTGGAAATCCACGGTGTGGAAGTCGGACTGGCCCGAAGATTTGGAGGTCCCGCCGTTAGGGGACCAGGATTGGTATCCGTGACAGCCATAACGGGTGTTGGTGCGGCTTAACCGATGTATGAAATGAGAAGGGATAAATGATGAGATCAATAGTTGCAGTGATTACAGTTATTGCGAGCGTAGTTGGACC
The DNA here is from genome assembly GCA_030603595.1 of Sedimentisphaerales bacterium. GTDB lineage: Bacteria > Planctomycetota > Phycisphaerae > Sedimentisphaerales > Anaerobacaceae > JAFGCD01. Next base: position 1,988 of record JAUVXL010000076.1, read on the forward strand.
CGTACAAATGCTGAGAGCCGACGAGTTATCGATCTACGAAATCCAGTACACGACCGACCCGAATGGAGCAAGCCCGCAGGACGGCAATATAGTCGATTGCCTGGGCGGGATCGTGACCCACAAACCGCCCAGGATAAAGCCCAGGCTGATTATTCAGGACCCCGATTACCCGGTCGGCTGGGGTGCCATTCAGGTAAAAGACCTGTCCAGTACAGGCGTCTTTGCCGATGTGAATGTCGGTGATTGGGTATCCTTGACCAATGTACTTGTTGAGGAAAGCAAAGGCACTACCTTTTTGCAGTACATGGCGGAAAACGAGGCCGACTTCACCATAGTCAGCACAGGCAATCCACTGCCGGAACCGTTGACTGTCGCCGCAGACGAGATCGCCGCACCGGTTGAGGACCTTGACTCCTGGCTCGTAGCCAACCACGACGCCGAAAAATACGAAAGTATGCTGATTAAGATCATAGACGTGAATGTCGAAGGCCTCGGCTATGGAAAGGCCTACGACAATTACATGCTGCAGAGCAACGCCGATCCCAATTTTGCGTGCTGGGCGTCGGATTATATGAACGACGATATCGCCGGGATATATCATCCGTATGTAGTGATAGGCCGGTATTTTTGCGGAGTTGTGGGGGTCCTTGAGCAATATACCGCAGAGAGAGACGGCATTGACTACGATTACTACCAGTTGCTTACGACGAGCACAGCGGATTTTGTGATTGACCAAACGGCGGACTTTGACGGTGATTGTGATGTTGACTTCGCGGATTTCGGTTTGTTTGCACAACATTGGCTGCAAACCGGTTGTGCAGAGCCGGATTGGTGCGGCGGAGCTGATTTCGGCGACGATGACCCCGATGGAATCGTCTGGATGGCGGATTTGGCCGAATTTGCCCGGTATTGGCTGGCGGGCAATTAGATGTTATAATGTGCGAACGATAGGCCCGGTGAGGCCGCAACGGATTCTCAGTTTTAGGAGAAAGACCTATGAAAAAGAAAGAGTGGATTCTTGCGATGTTGTTCTTCGGCAGTCTTTGGGGCGTGTCGGAAGCCGTCCTGGGCGGCGTCTTGTACCGCGCAAATGTGCCCTATGCTTCGATGCCCCTCTCGGTAATCGGCTTTGTCGTTCTGACATTTGCGTGGGTTTATTTCCCGCGAGTCGGCACCGGAACAGTCATCGCAGCGTGCGCAATGCTGTTCAAGTTCTTGAACACGCCGTTTTTCGCCTGCCACCTGCTTGGCATTCTCCTTATGGGTGGCTGCTATGATCTCTTTTTCGGCGTATTCAAAATACAAAGGCGGTGGCTCTCCGCACTTGCGGCGACTTACCTCGGCTACGCATTATTCGCCCTGATGATTACGTATGTATTCGCCTACGCTCCCTGGGTGCAAGGCGGATTCGGCAAGGTGCTCGGACACATTGCTATCGGCGGCAGTCTGGCCGCTCTGGCCAATGCGGCCTTGGCGCCGTGGAGCTTTCGCGCAGGCGAAAAACTTAGAAAACGTCTTGCGTCGCCCTTCGCACCTCGTCTTCAGTGGGCCGCCGGCCTGATATCAGCAACTACGTTTGTATTGTGGGTTATGGTAACAGCGACCTATTTGCTGCGGTCCTCACCGGTGAACTAGGCTCCTTAAAAACAATTCTCAGACGCATCGCATCGTCAACAATGGCATTTGAACATAGAAAGCTGATTCTCTGGACGGGGCCGAAACACTCGGGCAAGACTACCACTGCCGCGAGGCTTGTCAAAGCCGCCTGTGACAAAGGATTCAAAGTCGCCGGCCTTCTTGCGCCGGCGGTGCACCACGATGGCGCGCTAACCGGATTCGACGCCGTTGACCTGCAAACCCGGCAACGCACCCCCCTGGCAAGGTGCAACGGCAGCGACGGCGCGACCGGTCGATTCGACTTCCTTGCTGAGGGCTTAAGACTCGGCAACGCCTCGCTTAGCCCGGCAAGTACGAACTCGGCCGACCTTGTCGTTGTTGACGAATTCGGGCCTCTCGAGATGAATTCTCAAGGTTGGCGCCGTCCCGTTGACCTGCTGCTGCAGTCAAGCGAAGCTATAATACTCCTTGTTGTTCGTCAGGAGTTGGCTGAACGGGTTCAACATCTCTATGAAAATATTGCCAACGTCCGCCTCGCCGCTGCGGAGCCCGAATCCATTGACATAGTAATCTCAATACTGGAGGAACACCGGCAACAGGCTAAGTAGTTCCTGTTGCGAAAAGCCGAAATCGCCAATGTCACCCCTGCGAAGCTTGTCCTCGACCCAGATCGGGGACAAGCTTCGCAGGAACGACAAACACTGTTTCCTCAACAGGAACCAAGTAGCAAAGCAAGATGGTGAGACTTGATGGAATGCTAATGATAGGCTCCGCCGGAGCGAATGTGGGCAAGACGGAGTTGGCCTGCGCTATTCTAAGGAAGTTTGCCCCAAAGAGCAAGATCGTCGGCGTAAAGGTAACTGCGATACAGGAAAAGAACGGACAGTGCCCGCGCGGCGGCGAGGGGTGCGGGGTGTGCTCTTCACTCGAAGGCGTATTCTGTATCACCGAAGAGAAAAGCAGGAGTACCGGCAAAGATACATCGAGAATTCTCGCCGCCGGGGCGGAGAAGGTATTCTGGCTGCGGGTTCTCAGAACGCATTTAGCAGAAGGTTTAGCCGCCCTGCTGGATGTGATCGGCACGGATGCGGTTTCGATTTGCGAAGCCAACTCGCTGCGTCGGGTCATCGAGCCGGGTTTATTCCTTATGGCCAGGGGCGCCGATACGAGAACCTGGAAGGACTCGGCCCGCAACGTAAAGCAATACGCAGACAGGATTGTTGTTTCCGACGGCAAGGCATTCGACCTGAATCTCGACCGGATAGAACTTATCGACGGCAAGTGGAGATTGCGCCGGGGTTGCGACTGCAACAGCAAGGGCCCAAAGACGGCGGCCACGGCGATAATAATGGCAGGTGGAGGCAGCGGACGAATGGGGACGGATAAAAGGCTGTTGCAGGTCGATGGCCTGCCTATGATCGAGAAGATCCGGGACCAGCTTCGCGGGCATTTCACTCGCATAATTATTAGTGCAAATGACCCCGAAAACCTCAAGTTTCTGGACCTTGAGGTTGTGCCGGATAGAATTCCTTGGCAAGGACCCTTGATGGGTATTGCTTCGGCTCTTGACGCATCAACCAGCGAATTAAACTTTGTCGTTGCCTGCGACATCCCGCATATTGATATTGAGTTCGTCGAACAAATGCTTGTCGAAGCCGAGACCACCGGTGCGGATGTGGTGATTCCAATCACGGGCGAGGGAAGATATGAGCCGCTCTTTGCTGTCTATCGCCGCAGCGTGCTTGAACCTGCTAACAAGGTCCTTGCGGCGGCAGGGCAAAGGATTACTGATATATTCGGTCTATGCACGGTGAAGTACGTCGATCCGCCCAAACCGGATTCGCTCATAAACCTTAATACACGGGCGGAATACGAGAAATTCACCAAGCAATACGAACCCCGACATTCCTCTGAACAACCGGGGCACAAATGAAATCTTCCCCGGAAAAATGGACGAATACTCCGCCCCGCATAATCGACTGCGGCCTCGCCGATTACAGGCGGATTCTGGCCCGGCAACTCGAATTACGCGAAAAGAGGCGCCTCGGCGAAATACCCGACACCGTCCTGGTTGTCGAGCACGAATCCGTTATCACTCTCGGCGCCCGTCGCAGTGCAAATAAGCTCCTCGCCGAGCGAGTCGAACTGGTTCGACGCAATATTGATATAGTCGAGATCCGCAGAGGAGGAGGCGCGACAGCCCACAACCCCGGACAATTAGTATTCTACCCCATAGTCCAACTGCAGCAGTTGGGGCTTGGAATCGGCGAGTATATCCGAACACTCGAAGCCATAGGGATCGAACTACTCGAAGAATTGGGCGTCCACAGCACACAACGAAAGGCCCTGGCCGGTCTATGGGTCGGCCGGAAAAAGATTGCATCGGTCGGCGTTCGCGTCTCGAAATTCGTTACTCACCACGGCATGGCGATCAACATCCGAAACGACCTGAGTATCTTCGAGACGCTCGTGCCCTGTGGGCTTGAAGGCGTAGAGATGACCTCCGTCTTAGAGGAGACCGGGCAAAGACCCTCAATGGCCGGGGTTAAAAAGAAATTATTCGCACTGCTCAGAAAGCATTTGGGACAACCTGCAACATGACCGCAAAGCCACGAAAACTGCCGCCCTGGCTGCGAAGACCGTTACCGGCCGACGAATCCTTCGCACGCACCGAGAATATACTGAACTCGCTCGGTCTGAAAACGATCTGCAGCAGCGCCAACTGCCCCAATCGAGGCCAATGCTGGGCGAGAGGAACCGCAACGGTGCTTATACTCGGCGACGTGTGCACGCGAAACTGCAAATTCTGCTCCGTAGCAACCGGCAAACCCGCCCCGCCGGATACTACCGAGCCGGCCAGATTGGCCCGGATGGCAAAGCAAATGGGCCTCAAATACATCGTGATAACCAGCGTCAACCGCGATGACCTGCCCGATGGCGGCGCAGGCCACTTTCGCGATTGCATCGCCGAGGTGCGCACGCAATGCACCGATATGAAGTTCGAGATACTCACGCCCGACTTCCGCCACTGCCAGAGTCAAGCCATCGAAATCCTCCGTGACGCCCTGCCCTTCGTATTTGCACACAATGTCGAGACGGCCCCTTCTTTATACGCAACCGCCAGAGCCGGGGCGGACTATGAGCAATCCTTGAATCTGCTCAAACTGGCCAAGAACGGTTACGGCAACGTCGCGACAAAGTCGTCGATCATGCTCGGCCTCGGAGAAACTGACGCCGAGGTCGAACAAGTGCTAAAAGACCTCCGCAGCGCCGGCTGCGAGAGGATCACAATCGGCCAATATCTCAAGCCCTCGCCGGATTCTCTCGAAGTAGTCGAATATGTCCACCCCGACAGGTTCGAGCAATGGAAGCACAAAGCCGCCGAACTCGGATTCTCCTGGGTAATCTCATCGCCCTACGCCCGCAGCTCATATTTCGCCGAGCAGGAATCCACATCCTAATAGCCAAATCCCATTGCCGGCCCTATTGGCGTGTGCATATAGGACCTTTAACTGCCGAGTTTCTTCTCCGCCGGCTTGCTTGTGTGTTTTGGCTCCGGTCAAACGTTTCTTATACTTTAGGTGGCATGTAGAAGTCATCAGTATCAGTAAACGTGGGATGTTTTCCGAAGGGGAGAAAATGAGACCCACACGACAAGTCGTTTCCAAAAGGCAATGTGGCTTTGCCCTAATTATTTCGATGATATTTGTCCTGGTATTCTCTGCGCTGGCCGTATCAATGGCTGCAATATCGGGCGTGAACGGGCAGGTCGCATTGAACCAGCAAAAGGCCGACTCCGCGAGGGCCTGCGCCGAATCCGGGCTTGAAGTGCTTCGCTACTGGCTCAGCCGCGTTTCATTCTCGGGAACAACACCGCCAGCCGATATGTTCGATCGTGCCAAAGATTCCTTTATCACGGCCTATCCTCTGGCGTATCCTGTTACATCAGCAGTGTATATTCCGCCCGTAACACTCGACTCAACCAATGGCAAGAGTTTCTCGGCCTGGATCTCACAACTCGATGCCGATACGCTCCAACTCCGTATCACAGGGACATACGGCACATTCACGCGGACAATCAGAGTGGACTACGATTACGGCCAGAGAGCAAACAGTGTCTTTGACTTCGGAGTCGCGACAAAGGGACCGTTGTCTTTGAGCGGCAATATCGAACTCGACGGAGTCAACGTCTCTATCGAATCAAGCGTCTATATCGAGAGCGAGAATTCCGCCTTGGCACTGTCCATAATAGGTAATTCGCAAATTGCCGGCGATGTCAGTATCGCCAATCCTATCGCAGCGGTGGACCTCCAGGGCGGCCAGGCGGGAATAGGCGGCGAAACAGGGGATGAGGCCATCGACAACCATGTCGAATTCGGCGTTGCGCCGAGCGAATTCCCCGAGCCCGACCCGACCTACTTCGAGCCTTTCGCCACTAACATAGTCGATTCGAACACCGACACAAGCTCCGACATAGTCCTGGAAAACGTAAGAATATTGGCGGGAACCAACCCTACTTTTTCAGGCCATGCCACCTTGAAGGGAATTGTCTTCATCGAAACGCCGAACGTCGTAACCTTCACGGGATCAGCCGACGTAATAGGGATAATCGTCGGTGACGGAGACATCGAGGACGACTCAGGAATAAACCTGATCGAGTTCCGGGGAGATGTATCCAGCGCATCGGTCAGCGAGCTGCCCGACGAGCCCCAATTCGCCGACCTTCGAGATGAAACCGGGACATTCGCAATGGCTCCGGGCTTTCACTTGTCTTTCGGAGGCAGCTTTGATACGATAAATGGCGCGATAGCTGGCAATGGTATCGAATTCTTCGGAAATGCTGGAGGAATTATCAACGGCTCAATCATCAACTACGCCGACGAGGAGATGGTGCTGAGCGGCAACAGCGACCTCTACTTCAATCGTTCCGGCACGACCGAAGTGCCCGCAGGATTTGTGCCTGAAATTATCCTTGCATACAATCCGGCATCATACTCCGAGATGAGCGCCCTCTGGTACTGATTCGTGCGCAACGGGATAAACTTCTCTGAACCCGAAACGGCCTCTGTCGCAATCCTCAACAGGTCCCGCTCCAATTCACGAAACTCTCCGATAGGCTCACCCGCTTGCGAAGGGTGCCCGACAAGATTGTGGCGATTTTGTCAAACATTTGAGGGTGGCAGCCTCAAGCGCAGCTTGGGGATGGCTTTGGCCCGATTAGGCGGACAATGCCCGATGTCCCATCTTTTTACCTGCGACCGCCAAGACAATTACTCCCTTGGCATCCACGGCAAGAAATGATAGACTTATTATCCGAGCCAAACCTTCCGGCGATTTGCAGCCGGCCCGTATTGCTCGGAGACAAGGAAGAAGGAAAAGTATCATGGCGGCGAATGCGAAAAACCTCGCTCAAGCGGTTCTTTGGGATCCTGCAGACGCCGGGAAGGTTCGATGCGGGCTATGCAATTGGCGATGCGTGATTGAGGATGGCAAGCTCGGCCGGTGCTGCGTGCGGCGGAATATCGCAGGAAAGCTCTATTCCCTCAACTATCACAAGGTCTGCTCGGCGAACCCGGACCCCATCGAGAAAAAGCCTCTGTTTCACTTTCAGCCGGGTACGCGCAGCTTTTCTATTGCTGCGATGGGATGCAATTTCCAGTGCGAATTCTGCCAGAACTGGCAGGTAAGCCAAATGCCCGTCGAAAACGGGCGAATCGACGGCCAGGCTATCAGTCCCGAACAGATTGTGGAAGCCGCCCAACGCAGCGGCTGCAAAAGCATCGCATATACCTACACCGAGCCGACGGTCTTTATGGAACTGTGCAATGATTGCGGACAACTCGGCAAGGCCGAGGGGTTGGCCAATGTGTTTGTCAGTAACGGCTATATGACCAAAGAGGCGATTGATTTCGCCGCCCCGTGGCTCGACGGAATAAACGTGGACCTCAAGGCCTTCAGCGAGGATTACTACCGCCGCCTTTGCAAGGCCCGTTTGCAACCGGTCCTTGATACGATTAGCTATATTGCCAACGAAACGAATATCTGGATGGAGATTACGACGCTGCTCGTGCCCGGCGAGAATGATTCCGATGAAGAAATCAAGAAGCTCGCCGATTTTATCATGACAAATGCCGGGCCCGACGTTCCCTGGCACGTCAGCCGGTTCCATCCGCAGTACAAATATGCCGGCTCCGACGCTACGCCGATTGCGACCATGGAGCGGGCCTTTGAGATTGGCAAAGCGGCCGGACTGCGTTATATTTACCTCGGTAATGTGCCGGGCGCCCGCGCCGAGAGCACTTTTTGCCACGAATGCAACGCCACATTGATAGAACGAGTTGGCTACACGATCAATGCAAACAAGATAACAAACAGTTCTTGCCCCGAGTGCGGCGCCAACGTTGCGGGGTTTCAACTATGAAAGAACAGACCAAATGGGCGGATACGTTCCGCACAATGTCATTGCGAGCACCTCACCGAATTCTCAGGAGGCATGCAGAAAAAAATGAGTCTCAAGAATAGTCATTGCGAGGAGGCCGCAGGCCGACGCGGCAATCTCCTACCATTCGCACTAAGAGGACCGTTCATTTTCTTAGGAGGAGCGAAGCGACGAAGCAATTTCAATCTCTCGTGGCCCTGAGATTGCCACGATCCGCCTTTGGCGGGTCTCGCAATAACAATCCTGTGGACTCAGATCATGAGCGATGGTGAAGGATATTAGATGAAGATACTTGCTGATGCTAACATACCCTATGTGCGGGAGTGCTTTTCGTCGATTGGTGATGTCGAACTTCTCGGCGGGCGGGAGATAACGTCGGATTCGGTTACCGATGCCGATGTGCTCTTGGTTCGCAGCATTACACCGGTAAATGCCAAGCTGTTGGCGGGCAGCAGGGTCAAATTCGTGGCTACCGCGACCATCGGCTTCGACCACGTCGATATCGACTACCTGAGGCGGAACAATATCGGATTTGCATCTGCGCCCGGCTCAAATGCGAATAGTGCGGCCGAGTATGTCATAGCTGCCCTCCTGGAAATCGCCCAAAAATACAATATCCCCCTGCAAGGCAAATCGATAGGCGTTGTGGGGGTAGGCAACGTCGGCAGCCGAGTGGCAAAGAAGTGCCACGCCCTCGGGATGAAGGTTCTCCTGAACGACCCGCCGCTGCAAAGGCAAACCGGAGATACCAAGTACCTGCCGCTCGAAAAGCTCTACGATTGCGATTTTCTCACGCTGCACACGCCCTTGACTTTCGACGGGCGGGATAAGACGTATCATCTGGCCGATGACAAATTCTTCAAATCACTCGCCAAAGAATGCGTATTCATAAACGCATCTCGCGGCGCGGTGGTTGACGGCGATGCGTTGATCGCCGCAATTAACGCGGGCGGCTTGCAAGGCGTTGTGCTGGATGTGTGGGAGAACGAGCCGAACATCGACACTGAGCTCCTGAAAATGGTCGATATCGGCACGCCGCACATTGCCGGCTATTCGCTCGACGGCAAGATCGCGGGGATGATTCGTGTTTACAAGGCCACGTGCGAGCAATTCGGAATCGAGCCCAGGCGCTCCATCGAAGATTTCCTGCCCGAGCCGGAAGTTCCACAACTGTGGCTGGACCCGAATCCGGCCAATCACATCGAGACATTAACTGCCGCCGTGGAAGCAGTATATGACATCAGAAGAGACGACGTTCGCCTCAGAGGGATTCAGAGCACAAGGTCCGGCCATGCGGGCGAGTTCTTCGATAATCTGCGAAAGGAATATGCGATCCGCCGCGAGTTTCACAATACGCGAGTCGTTCTCGAAAGCCCGTGCGAACCGCTCGCACGCGAACTGGCCGGTATCGGATTCAAAGTAGAAGACTAAGGCACTCTAAAAAAACTAAAGCATTCTAACAAAATCTGACCTGTCATTCCGAGTCCGCCAAAGGCGGAAGGAATCTGCTCAAACAGCTTCGCGAAGCGACTCCTCATCTTGAAGTCAGGTTTTGTTAGAGCCTCTAAAGGAAAAACGCCAAGTGCAATCACCTCTCGCGAATATAGTCAAGTGGCCAACAGGCCGGCTGGATTTCTCCGCCGGGCCCCTGGTGATGGGCGTGTTGAACGTCACGCCGGACTCGTTCAGCGATGGTGGTGACTTTCTCGATACCGACAAAGCTATCGAGCACGGCCTGCAAATGGTTGCCGACGGCGCCGCAATAATAGACATCGGCGGCGAATCCACCCGCCCCGGCTCTGAACCTGTCCCGCCGGTCGAACAGATAAATCGCGTCGTCCCGGTCATAAAGGCAATGTCTGAAAAAACTGATGTCCCGATCAGTATCGACGCGAACGACGTCTCAGTTGCAAAAGCTGCTCTCGATGCAGGCGCCGCTATAATAAACGACATAACAGCTTTAAGCGACGAGCGGATGGCCGAATTAGCGGGCGAAAAAGGCGCCCCGGTGATCCTGATGCACATGCAGGGAACCACGGCGACAATGCAGGCCGAGCCGAAATACACAGACGTAGTCGCCGAGGTCTTGGAGTATCTGCTTGAACGCGCGAGGTACGCCGAGAACTTTCTACTCGCAAAAGAGCGAATCTTCATCGACCCTGGAATCGGTTTCGGCAAGACCTTGGACCATAATCTGGCCATCTTGAAGAATATCGACAAATTCGTAGCAACCGGCTATCGCGTACTCGTAGGGACCAGCCGAAAGAGCTTTATAGGCAAAATAACCGGCAAAGAAGACCCCGCAAAAAGAATCTTCGGAACAGCAGCAACAGTAGCCCTATGCGCAGCAGCCGACGTATCAATCCTCCGCGTACACGATGTCGCCCAGATGGTTGAGGTAGTCAAGGTTGCTCATTTAATGAGAGGCATTCATTGAGAAGTCTGCCGTACGGAGAACATGAGATGCATGATAAGAAGCTGTGCAAAATCTCAAATGTTGGGTCCGGTGTAATTGAGAACGCTCTCTTTGCTGATGAAGACGTTCCATCTGTAGAGCTCCGAGACGCTAAACTCAGGAGGTGTTTGTTCGTCAGGATAAGGGCCAAGCAAGCAGAGATTCTGGATAGCAGTTTTAAACACTGCGTGTTTGAGGATTGCTATTTCAAAGATACACACTTCTCTGATGTTGATTTCACCGATTCATATTTCAGAGACTGTAATTTGACCAAAGTATCTTTTGAAGGATGCTGTCTTTGGTATGTACGGTTTTCGCGCTGCCGGGTTGATTACGAGCGGATACTGCATGCGATACCTTCGCAAAGCAGTATCGCAGTGCCTCTCCTCAGGGAATTGCGGCAAAACGCATTGCAGATGGGAGAGAAGAATGTTGCGGATAAGATACTGGTGAAAACAATTGAGAGGGAAAAAGAAGAATTGAAGGCGCAATTCTGGGCGATTTCAGATTATTATCGAACTCGTTTCAAGAGAACTGCCCGAATTAAAAGTGGTGCTAAGTTCGTGAACTTAACGTTGAGTGGGCTCATATGGGGATACGGGTTGAAGTTGACAAATCTCTTGCTGAGCGGGTTGTTTGCTATATGCGTGTTCTCGGCCCTGATTGCAAAATTTGGCTTGTTCGTAAAGGATCCGAATTGTGCAGTTGGGGTGAAACTGACCTCGCTCGAGTCTTTCTATCTTAGTGTCGTTACCTTCACGACACTTGGCTACGGAGATTTTACGCCAGCATCGGCACTGGCGCGCCTCATCTGTTCTATAGAAAGTCTATTCGGAATCGTGTTCCTTGGTTTTCTGGCAGCGGCAGTATATCGGAAGTTTGCAAGATGAATATAGACCAACTGAGTGAATCCGTTCAAGTTCTTGCAGTTGTCCTGTTCGGATCGGCGGCAAGAAAGAATGGAGATGCATTCTCTGATAGAGACATTTTTGTTTTGTGCAAGGATCTCCCATTAGCTGAACTCCTAAAGTTGAAACAGAACTTCATTTTGCCCCGAGTCGGGGAGGGGGATGGCGTCTCTTGCTATCGACACAAGGATGTTCTATTGATGGTTAGAAAGGGGTCTTTGTTCTTATGGCATCTAAAGCTCCAAGGCAATATTATCTTCTCGAAAGATGGTGTTCTCGAGAAAATATTCGCCATGTTGAAACCGTATGAGAACTATGAGAAGGACTTGAACGATTGCGTGGATCTTTTAGGTGACGTTAAGAAATATCTTGCGAAATGGAAAGAGCCGAATGAATTTGACCTATCTGTCCTTTTCACAATTACCCGCAACGCTTGCATTTTGCTTTGTTATCACAGCGGCAATCCGAAGTTTGGTCGCTCCAACGCTTATATGACTGCAAAGCGGATATTTGGGCAGAACTTTCCGCTGTCCGATTGGGTATATCCGAGATTGTGCGCGTGGAAGCTTTGGTATGAGCGAGGAATCGAGCCGCATGGAGATATAGGTGATGAATCAGAGTTAGAGGCAATTGTTGAGGAAGTGGGTACCTTGCTTGAGTTTGCTAGAGGGCAATGCCTATGAAAGAGTTCTTGTCGGAACTGGAGCGAGAAGCGTCACGCCTCGATAGCAAAAGTCTTGGGCCAATCGGCTTCGACTACCGCAGGCGGACCAAGCTTGAGAGGCTGCTGTTTCTCATTACAAAGCGCTACTGCAAAGACAAACTTGAATATGATTTGGGGGGACTAAACTATACTCACCAACGGACCTTCGCTAAGCATATGGCGAATAGCCCTCGTTCATCCGCGGATGTCGAGCTGGCGACGGAGGCTTTTGATATCTCCAAGCTAATTTCTGACCTTTCGTCCAGTGATCCATATGCGCGTGAAGAAGCCATGGGTGAATTGGGTGGTACTGTATTTGTGATATTTGACAACCTATCGGACAGAATAAGACAATTCATTAGCAAGGTTGAAGCTCGTTACTCTGAAGAATGACTGCCTGAAAACCGGACACTACAAGAAGCCGTGTACTGGCATGCTTGAGGTTGTATTTGCCGTTATTCTTGGATCTGCAGCTCAGTTACTCCGCGAATCAAAAAGCCGCCGATGAATCTGGCTTTGGAGGCTGGGTTGATGAGAGGATCAAAACAGTCCGCGAAGCGGCTCTTTATTCGGCGTAAGCCTCGGCCAATACTTTAATCGGGTGCCTCACTGTGCAATCGCTTATGTGCTGTATCTGCATCCCGCAGGCGGCGCATTCTGTCAGGACGTTGTTGGTGGGCGATGATTCGAGGGCCTTTTTGAGGTTCTCAGCGATTTTTGAGGAGAGTTCGTAATTCTTCTTCTGCATCCCGTACGTCCCGGCCAATCCGCAGCAGCCCGCCTTGAGGTCAACTACATCCACATTGCACAACTCGTGCAGGAGCTTAATGCTCGCACCCTCCTGAGCAATGGCAGACAAATGGCACGGCAGATGATAAACAAAGCCCCCCACATTGTCATTGCGAGGAGCGTAGCGACGAAGCAATCTCTCCTTCTTCTCCGTCTCAATCGGTTTCAATTTCCCTGCCTCGTGCAGATCGAGAAGGTAGCTCATCAACTCAACAGTATTCTCCGCAACCAGTTCCGCATCGGGCCCGGCCACATAACGTTTTAGCTCATCCTTCAGGCAAAGCGCGGCGCTGGGCTCGGAGCAGACGATCTTGCACCCCTCCCGCACGGCCCTGGCCAGGTGCTTGACGCTGTAGGCCAAATCCTCCTTCGCTCGTTTAACGTCCCCGTATGTAATCGCCGGCAGCGGAGCGGGCAGTTGCTTTGGGAGCATAACGTCAATCCCGTTCGCCCGCAGGACATCGACTACGGCGAATCCCAATTCATGGTCGTTGTAGTTCGCGTATGTATCGACGAAATACGCCACCTTGTCGATTGGCTCAGCTATCGGCTCGCAAGCGGCCAGGTATCTGCGACCGGCCTTGAGAAACGACCCGCGAGAGAAACCGGGCATCGCTCTTCGCTTGTCTATCCCCACAAATTTGTCGAGAAACCATTTGAAGGCATCCAGCCTCATAAAAAAATTCGCCACCGGCCCGAAAATACTCCCTAACGCTCCGAGGAAGCGATTGCCGCTGAGCAGCCGCTCGGCACGGCGAAGGCCCTTTCGCCGGACGTATTCCGCACGCGCGACTGTTACCAGACCCGGAATATCCACGCCGGACGGGCACTGCTGAGTACAAGCCTTGCAGTTAAGGCACAAATCCAGGAACTTGCGAAACTCAGCCGACTTGAAATCCTCATCGCTCAATTGGCCGCTCGCCCAGAAGGCAAGCAGATTCGCCTTCGCCCGAGAACTGCCCAACTCTTCGCCCATGGCCCGAAACACCGGGCACATCCGCAAATCAGCCTCCGTGCTCCGGCAAAGCCCGCACCCGTAGCACTGCTCCAATTCCAGTGCAAGCTCGCCGTCACCGAACAGCAAATCCGTTTTGATCCGCTCCGGGACAACCTTACGCGCGGCCCTCAGGTCCTTGACCATAACATCCGGATCAGAATTGATAATCTTGCCCGGATTCATCAGATCATCAGGATCGAATGCTTTCTTGACCCTGCAGAGGATGTCGTAGTACCGCTCGCCATACTGCCTGCGCACGAAGGCCGCCCTGACAAGACCGGTTGCGTGCTCGCCGCTAATTGTCCCACCGAGCGACCAGGCAAGGTCAAAGACCTCATCGGCCATCTTCCGCATCTTTTCAAGATCCGCCGGATCGCCCAAATCCAGGTTAGGCCTGATATGCAACTCACCGTCGCCGGCATGCCCGAAGTACGACATGAAAATCTCATATTTCTTTCCGATCTTTTCCAACCCCGCCAAGTACTCGCCGAGCCGGTGGTAATCGACGCTGACGTCCTCCATAAATTCGGCCGGGTGCTTCCTGCTCCGCTCCCTGAAAAGCAAGGGCCCGGCGTCCTTGCGCGACTTCCAAATCCTCGCCTGCTCGGCCTCGCCAAGCACAATCCTCCGCCCGCTCGCTATCGGCCCCACCGCGGCATCGGTCTTCTCCAACTTCGCCCGAATCTCCTCGAAACTGTCCCCGGTGCATTCGGCCAGGAGGACCGCAGCGGCACCGACAGGCAAAATATCGCGATATTCAGGCAGAGACTCGATCGCCATATCAATCAAATTTTTATCGACCATCTCGCACGCCGAGACTCCGCTCTCAACCACAATCGGAACCGCCTTGGCCATCTCGGAGAGAGAATCGAACTCGAGCTGCAGCAGCCCCTTCGCCGCGGGAACAGCCACCGTGCGAAGTGCTATTTTCGTAAAGACCGCCAACGTCCCCTCCGAGCCGGCCATCAGCTTGGCCATGTCTATTTTGCCGTCGTGATAAACCCCCGCAATATTATACCCGCACCGATTCCGCTTGGTCTTGGGCAGGGCCTTTTTGATTGCGATCTCGTTTTCGGCAATAAGTCCGGCGCACTGCGCCGCCAAGGAGCCGACCTTCTTATCGTCGGCCTTGGCCGGATCGACGTCATTTGTGAATGTAACGAGCGTCCCGTCGCTGAGGACCGCTTCGACGGCATCGACATAGTCGCCAATATATCCGTATTCGAGCCAGTGCGCGCCGGTCGAATTGTTTGCGACGCACCCGCCTATCGCAGCCCTGTTGGCGCTGGATGGGTCCGGCCCGATCTTGCGCCCGTACGGCGCCAGGCGGTCGTTCAAATCGCTCAGCACCAGTCCCGGCTCGCATACCACCATCTCCCCCGCTTCGTCAATATCAACCACGCGGTTCATATAGCGGGTCATATCGAAGACTATACCGCTGCAAAGCGCCTCGCCCGCCAGGCCGCTGCCGCCGCCGCGCGCGACAACGGGCAGGCCTTCGCCACGCGCGTATTTCACGGCCGCGACGACATCCGCAGCATCACGCGGAGCGACAACGCAAATCGGAACAATCCTGTAAATGCTCGCATCCGTGCTGTAAGCCACCCGGTGGATAATGTCCGCGAAGACGTCACCACGGACAATCTTGTCCAAATCAACGCCTATTTGTTCGGGCAGCTTGTTCATCATCTGCATGGTCTTCACAGAAACAACCCTCTCATTCCCGCTAACTTGTCATTCCCGCTAACTTGTCATTCCCGCTAACTTGTCATTCCCGCTAACTTGTCATTCCCGCTAACTTGTCATTCCCGCGAAGCTTGTCCTCGACTCTGATCGGGGAGC
>JAUVXL010000124.1 GCA_030603595.1 Sedimentisphaerales bacterium
CCGACATCCAGATGATCTCGTTGGCGTCGTCGATATACCGGCTGAAGAACTTGCCTGCGTAGTCGATAAAGGTTTCGCTTTTTTCCTCGACTATCGAATGCGCCTCGCCCGTTTCGGCGTCAACTCCTACAATGCGCAAAACCTGATGGCCCCGCTGATTGAACAGGAAGCTGAATCGCCTCGAATCGCCGAACCAGTGAACCGCCGAGATACTCCACTGATTTGAAAACAACTCGTCCGAAATCTCGATATGTTGTTTGGTCTCGAGGTCGAACAACTGAGGCTTGCGAATATCAACGCGATCGCCCGGCTTGCGATATGAAATCGTGTGCAGAATGGGTTGTAGGCTATCTTTCGGCGACGACTCGACAAAATAAATCTTGCGGTCCTGGCCCGGCTGGACTCGCATCGCAACGAGCTTGCGAGAATCAGGCGAGAAGTAGAATCGCTCCTCGTATTTATCCTCTTCCGTGCCGTCCTTGGTCAGTTGCGTTTCGCTGCTGTCCTCGTTGTTGCGCAGATAGAGATTGAAGTCCCTCACGAACGCAGACCACTTTCCGTCGGTCGATTCGGATCGCTGCTGCCTGGGTCTTCGCCCCGATCCCCGCCTGTCTCGGCCTTGACGCAGTGACTCCTCGCTTATGACAGCCTCGCCTCCTCCCTCGACAGCCGTGAAAATAGCCCTCCTGCCTGACTCATTCGTAACGAGCCAGACATGACCGGCGAACGTATGCTGCTCGCCTCGCCCGCCCGCCTTCAAGGTCGTATAATGCTGCCGCTGACCTGTGGTGTCGATCCAGTAGATCTCTATCTCGCCATCGGTGCGGTTGACGAAAGCTATTGAAGTCTCCTCACCGGTTCGGTTGCTTCGCTGCCAACGGTAACTCGGTTCGAGCGAACCGCCCGGCTCGGTCTGGTCGGAGAGTTGTTCGAGCTTGTAAGTGCGCAGATCGCATTTCCACTTCTTGCCCTTGCTCACGATTATCAGTTCCGACGCGGATTCCCCGAATTCCAGCCTATCGACCGGCAAGCGCCGAGCCGATACTTTTTGCTCGGTCGCCTTGCCAAGCGCCTTGGCCAGACGCTTATGAGCAAAGGCGAGCTTTCGCTTACCGGCCTTGACATCGACCGTCACGAACTCCAACTCACCGCCCGCCAAGTCGTTTCGATACCAGAATCGCGTATTGTCAGAAGACCAGTTGGGTCTGAGACGCTGCTTGAACACTTTGTTTGCGGTTGCTTCGCGCAGACCAAGCGCACGCTCATAGTCCGCCCGCGTTCCCTGACCGGCAGCGTTATCGATGGCGGGCCAGAGGCAAAACCCAACCACCGCACAAACGAGTCTTACTCGAACCGAATTACTCATCGTATTTTCCATAGGCTCTATTCTATCAAATTCCGGTCCGTTCGTCACCCCCCACCTCGTAAATCCGGCATAAGAGGTGTGGCCAAGTTTTCTGACAAGGCAACTCATCCGGGATGCCAACGAGGTGAATGAATCGACGACCGCGCCCCCCTCGTCATTCTGAGCCTCCCCCCTTGTCATTCTGAGCCGAAGGCGAAGTCGCAGACGCGCCGTGGTGGGAATCTGGGTGAGCAGCAGGCGAACCATTCGAGTATGAAACACTTTCCCGCCCAACAACGCAGACCCCTCGCTGCGCTCGCGATGACAGGGGGGGGGTTGGCATGACAAGCGTTTAGCGGCGGTCGATTACTTCTTTGCGCGGATTAGAGAGTTCATAAATTCGTCGCGGTGAACGAGGGTAACGTCGGTGAAGCCTGAGCTTTCGAAGTCTTCAGTATATTCTTCGAGCGTGTATGTCCCGCCGCCGGGGGTTGCTACGAGCATGTTGACTGCGAAGAGGGCGCCGCGTATTGGCGTGGTGTGGGACGGGTCCATAACTACGTCGCGGATAACCGCGTGGCCGCCCTCGTTCAGGACGGCGCGGACCTTGGCGAAGAGGTCGCGGTTCTGCTGCCGGGAGTTTTGATGGCCGATTGCGCCGAGCCAGGCCAAATCGGCGCCGGCGGGCAAGTCGTCCTCGTAAAAATCGCCTGCGACGAAATCGACACGGTCGATCAGACCGGCGCGGGTCGTCCGCTCTTTCGCCATCGGTATTACGCCGGGCAGATCGAAAATGGTCGCCCTGGCGTTGGGGGCGATTTTTAGCAACTCAATGGTCCAGGTCCCCGATGCGCCTCCCACATCGAGCAGGTGCGTAAATTCCAGCGGCTGCAAACGGCTTACGACCTCGGCGGCTACGGGGGCGGAGAAGTTGTTCATAGCGGCGATAAATGCCTCTCTTTCGGCGGCTTCATCGAGAATTCCCGCGATGCGCTCGGCGGGCAGGCCCAACTGAGTTACGCGCCCAAGCTGTACCCAGCGGCGAAGGCAGACCCCCAGGTGGCGGAGCATCGCCAGCACACTCTTCGGGCTTGATTCGCTGAGCAGCTCGGCAAGGGTGGCGTCGAGGCTGTAGTCGGCATCCTGCTTGGTAAGCAGTTCGAGAGAAACAAGTGCGTCGAGCAGGATGGTTACTGCTCGGCCGTCGCAGCCAAGCTCGGCGGCCAGCGATTCGGCGTCCATTGACCGCCCGTCAAGAACTGAAAAAAGGTCGAGTTCGGCGGCGGCGGTGAGAATACAGGCCGACTGAAAAGACCAGCCCGTCTGGAGAATCTTGGCTGCGGTCCACTGCTCTATCATCGGCAGGCTCCTTTGATTGTAAACGGCATTTTTCAGACAACAACGACAGTATATTTGCTCGATAGCCCGAATGTAAGCCAAATCCCCACAAAAGCGCGCTGATTCGAGAAGCTTGTGCCGAGGCCTGATTATTTTTGGATGTTTGTTCTTGACGGCTGATGATTGATTAGTGATGATTGGTAGCTGCAATTTTGCAGAAGCCTTTGTTGAAAGGAGGCCATTATGGCAAGGATATTCTTGACGGCAGTACTGGTTGTTCTCTTGAACGTATTAGTGGGGTGCGGCGGCGCCGATAAGGGCAAAGGCCAACTCAAAGCGCCTCGCGGAAGCACGGGGGCTATGGTCGAGGTTCGCACCGCCGCTGAGGCGGACCTGATCGAGCAGGTGGCCATCAATCGCCAGGCGTATCAGCGGGCGATAGAGATGCTGGTGGCCCATTATGAAAGAACGGGCAACGCTATGAAGTCCCGGTGGGCGAAGAAGGAGTTGGATTCGCTCAACAAAATGGCGCAATATGACTACATAATCGATGCGACCGTGGCCGGGCCGGACCTCAAGGCGACAGCCTCGATTCCCGAAGCCGACGAGCTGTATAGCGAGGCTGTGAAGCTTCACAAGGACGCGAAGAAGCTGATCCTCATAAAAGATAAAAGCCTGCTGCGCCTGGCCCTGGATAAGTACAATGAGGTGATACGTAAGCATCCGACAAGCGATAAGATCGACGACGCCGCGTTCAAGGCGGGCGAGATTTACGAGTATTTCAAGGACTATTCGATAGCATTGGTGTACTTCAATAGGACCTTTCAATGGAATGCCGCGGCGCCTTATCCGGCGAGGTTCCGAGCGGCGGCGATTCTGGACCGGCGGATGCACGACAGGACCGGGGCGCTGGAGCTTTATAAGAAGGCGATTGAACTCGAAGCCAAAGACGGCAAGTACGGCAACCGGAAGGAGTTCGCCGAAAGACGCGTCGCTGAGATCACAAAGACATACAGGCCTCAGCCGCAACCTGTAATCGGTAGATAGTCCCTGTTGCGGAAAGCCGCAATCGCCAATGTCACCCCTGCGAAAGCAGGGGTCCATGCCGAAAAGAATGGATTCCTGCTTTCGCAGGAATGACAGTCACTGTTTTCGCAACAGAAAATAAATAGAAATTTGGCAAGACTAACCTCACGGGCCTGGCTGAAAATCAGGCCCGTTTTTTTATGCTAAGACGAAAATAATGGTGTCGGAACTTGAGCAAAGGATCGCGGATTTTGTAAGGGACAATGAGTTGCTCGACTCCGCCGGCAGGGTCTTGCTGGCTGTTTCGGGCGGCGCCGATTCCACGGCGCTCCTCTATGCAATGTGTGCGTTGAAGGATAGGGGCATCTTGGTCGCGGAGTTGGTCTGTGCTCATATAAATCATCGGTTGAGGGGAATCCGGGGCGACCAGGACGAGGACTTCGTCGTCGAGCAGGCGGAGAAACTGGGCCTGAAGGTGAGGACAAGGCGCGTGGACGTCCGCGGATTTGCACGGAAAGCCAGGCTCTCGATTGAGACGGCGGCTCGTGAGTTGAGGATTGGAGGGCTGCTCGAGATTGCGGAGGAACACGATTGCGACTGTGTGGCTACGGCGCATCAGAAGGACGACAACGCCGAGACGGTTGTGCAGAGATTGGCCCGAGGGACCGGTATTCGCGGGCTCGGAGGGATTGGGCCGAGGCGCTTCTTTGGGCAAGGGCATATTCGGTTCGTAAGCCCTATGCTGTGCGCCACGCGCCAAGAGGTTATCGCGTATCTCAAGGGGCGCAATCTTCAATGGCGCGACGACCACACAAACGCCGACTGCACATACAGACGTAACTATATTCGGCATCGGCTGCTGCCGGCACTGCAGGCCGATTGCGCAGGATCGATAGTTGAGCAATTGTATGATTTGTCGCGATCGGCGCGGGGGTATTATGATCTGGTTTGCAGGCGTGCGGAGGAAGTGTGGGCGGTCTCGGCCCAATTCGACGGCGAAAGGGTGGTGCTGGATTGCGGGAGACTCTTAGCTGAGGCCAAGCCGGTGAGGATCGAGCTTGCTCGGCGGGGATTGGACGCACTCGGCTGCGGTGAAAAAGACATTACGCAGGAGCACTATGACAGGATGTTGGAATTGGCCGAGCAAAGCACAGGAGGCAGAAGAGTCGAACTGCCGGGCGGATTTGTCGCTCGGCGGGAATATGCCGGATTGATTTTCGAGAGGGCGCACGCCGAACAGGAGCCTGCGACAACTGAAGGCGTCGAGATCGAGATTCCAGGGCGGACGGTGTTTGGGCGGTATATGGTCGAAGCGAGGATTCTCCAGGCGAAAGATAGAGTGGATTCCCGCTTGTGCGGGAATGACAACGGGTTTGTTGAGCGGTTCGATTTGGATAAAGTGAAGCAGCCGGTCGTTGTTCGTAGTCGTCGGGATGGAGACAGGTTTATTCCTCTGGGGCTGGGGGCGGTAAAAAAGGTGGGTAAGTTTTTGAGCGATGCACGCGTGCCGAGCGATGCGCGGAGGAAAGTGCTTGTCATTGAGGACTGCGAGAAGGTAATATGGGTCTGGCCGATCCGCATGAGTGAGCAGGCGAAAGTGACGGGACGGACACGGAAAGTTCTTCAAATAGAGATTACAAGCACGCCGAGGCCGGACGAAGGAAAGGAATTGGAGAGATGATAGATCGGGATCAGTTGTTGGAGCACGCCAAGGCGCAGCAGGCTACGGACGTGCATATTTGCGCCGATGCGCCTATCCTTTTTAGAATCGGAGGCGAGTTGATCCCTATTACCAAGGAGAAGCTCACCGCCGAGCAGAGTAGAGAAATATGCTTGGGAATGCTGAGCGAAGAGCAGATTGCCAAGTTCGAGGAGGACCGGGATTATGATTTAATGCTGGCGGGCGAAAACGGGCGATACCGAATAAATATCGGCTATTTCGACGGCCAGGTCGGCGCGACTATCAGGATTCTTCCGACGAAGCCCAAGACGATAGAGGAACTGCTCCTGCCGGACATCATCACGAAGCTGGCAAATATCAGAAAAGGACTGGTCCTGATAACGGGCAGCACGAGCCAGGGCAAGACCACGACGATGACGGCGATGATAGACCGGATAAATGCCACGTCGAAAAAACACATCGTCACCATCGAAGACCCTATCGAGTACCTGCATACGAACAAGGCCGGCATAGTAAGGCAGCGGGAGGTCGGGCGGGACACGAAATCATTTTATACCGGCTTGCGGGCGGCCCTGCGGCAGGACCCCGACGTCATTGCAATCGGCGAGATGAGAGACTACGAGACCATCAAGATAGCTCTGACCGCGGCCGAGACCGGTGTTATGGTCCTCTCCACCATCCACGTCATATCCATCGACAAAATCATGGAAAGGCTGATAAGCTACGCCCCCGCTACGGATGAAGGCCAGTTGCGATTTCTGCTGGCCGAGTCGCTCCAGGGCGTGATTCATCAGGAACTGGTCCCGACGCTCGACGGCGGGCAGAGAGTCGCCTGCGAGGTGATGGTCGTCACCGGCGCAGCCAAGAATATTATCAGAAGAAAAGGCGGATTCTTCCTTCGCAGCGTAATCGAAACGGGCGCCAAACACGGCATGATAACAATGGTCTCCTCAATAGACGCCTTGTACAAACAGAAAGTGATAAGCGAAGGAGTAGCGCAGAGTGTTCTTGCGAACTACACATAATCTGTTCGCCTACAACGGACACGGGAGTTGAAGGAGCAAAAATGAGATCGGTTGATTGCGGGCGTCGTCAGTTTCTAAAGGTAATAGGGTTGGGCGCTGCGGCTATTGTCTTGCCGAGCTGCGCAGGCGCAGCGCGAAAGGACTCGAAAAAAACGCCCGAGGGCGGACCCAACATTGTCTTTGTCCTTGCCGACGATCTGGGCTGGGCTGAATTAGGGTGCTACGGCAACAAGTTCAACGAGACGCCTAACCTGGACAGGCTGGCTCGCAAGGGTATGCGGTTTACCGATGCCTACGCCGCGGCGCCGGTGTGCTCTCCTTTTCGAGCGGCGTTGATGACCGGGCAGTGGCCCGCGAGGGTGGGCATTACGGATTATCTTCGTCCGAACGACACCAAGCATCTCTCGACCGATTATGTCACTATCGCCGAGGCCCTCAAGCAGGGCGGTTATGCGACCGGTATAATAGGCAAGTGGCATCTCACCGGGTACGCCAACCACGGCGCGAAAGAGTTTCCGCCGAATGTTCACGGATTCGACGAGGTAATGCTCTCCGAGAACCGAGGGATAGGGGGCGGAAGCTACTTTTATCCGTACCATTTCAACCGCGAGATAGAGCAGCGGATAAAGCCTAAGGAGTATTTAGTGGACCGGTGCAATCTCGAAACGCTCGAGTTCATCCAGCGGCATAAAGATGAGCGGTTCTTTCTGTATCTAAGCCACTACGCCGTTCATACGCGGCTGGTGGGCAAAGAGGATATGGTCGCCAAGTACGAGAAAAAAACCGGCGCCGGAAAGGGCAATAGAGCCAAGAAGAACAACGTGCACTTAGCCGCACAGATCGAGAGTATCGACGAAGGCGTCGGGATGATTATGGCCAAACTCGGTGAATTGGCCCTGGCCGACAATACCGTGCTGATATTCACCGGCGATAACGGCGGCGAGGACCGCGTCACTTCGAACGCGCCACTGCGGGCGGGCAAATCGACGCTCTACGAGGGCGGCATCCGCGAGCCGTTGATTGTTCGCTGGCCCGGAGTAGTCGAGGCTTCCAGCGTATGCAATGCGCCTATGAGCACGGTCGATTTCTATCCGACATTCCTTGGAATCGCCGGGCTTAAGAGCGAAAGCGACCACATTCTCGACGGAGGCTCGCTCTTGCCGCTGCTGAAAGGCAAGAAGAGCAAGTTCAAACGGCCTGCATTGTATTGGCATTATCCGTTGGCCAAGCCGCATTTCCTCGGAGGAAAGTCGGGCGGGGCGATCAGGGAAGGCGACTGGAAGTTGATGGAGTTTTTCGATGACGGCAAGATCGAACTCTACAATTTGGCCGACGATGTTTCCGAGAAGAACAATTTAGCCGAAAAGATGCCGAAGAAAGCAAGCGAACTGCGAAAACGACTGGCCAAATGGCGAGAAGAGGTCGGAGCCAAAGTCAAGTAATGACAATAAGAAGGATGAATCGGAGCAATGGATATGAACGCAGGAAAATGCAGTCGTCGTGATTTCTTGAAAGCTGTGGGAGTTGGAGCGGCATTGCTGGCGGGGCCTGTGGTCTCGGCGGCGAGGAGAGGAGACAGGCCTAACATTCTGTTCTGTATCGCCGACGACTGGTCGTGGCCTGATGCGAGTATCGCCGGGGCCAACGTAATCAAGACGCCGACGTTCGACCGGGTGGCGCGTGAGGGGGTGCTGTTCGAGAATGCGTTTGTCTCGGCGCCGTCCTGCACCCCTTCGCGAGGCGCGATCTTGACGGGTCAATGGCACTGACGGCTGGAAGAAGGCTGCGATCTCTGGAGCACATTGCCTGCGAAGTTCGCCGTTTATCCTGATATGCTGGAAAAAGCTGGCTACCACGTCGGCTTTACGCGCAAGGGCTGGGGCCCCGGCTACAATGAGCCTGGCGGGCGCACTCGAAATCCCGCGGGGCCGAGCTTCAAGAATTTTGGCAAATTTCTCGAAGCCCGGCCGAGCAATGCACCGTTCTGTTTCTGGTTCGGCAGCTACGACCCGCACAGGGGATACAAATGGCGTTCGGGCATTCAAAGCGGCATGAAGCTCGAAGACATCGAAGTCCCCGCGCCCCTGCCCGACAGCGAGAAGGTCCGAACCGATATCTGCGATTACTACTGGGAAGTCCAACGATTCGACAGGGAAGTCGGCGAATTGCTCGAAGTCCTGCAAGAAAAAGGCGAACTGGATAATACGCTCGTAGTGATAACGGGCGACAACGGCCTGCCGTTCCCGCGGTGCAAAAGCAATCTTTACGACCGCGGAACCAACGTTCCGCTTGCTGTCCGCTGGCCTGCGAAGGTCAAGGGCGGCCGAGTCGCCGAGGACTTCATCAGTCTATCCGATCTGGCGCCGACTTTCTTGGAAGCAGGCGGACTAAAACCGACTGCGGACATGACAGGCAGAAGCTTTCTTGATATTCTGACCTCCGGCAAATCCGGACAAGTGGACCCCGAACGCGATAAGGTCTTCACCGGCATGGAGCGCCACACTACTCGACGGGCCGGCAAGGTGGGTTATCCGATGCGGGCGATAAGGACGCATGAATATCTGTACATTCGCAACTTCAAGCCCGACCGCTGGCCCGCCGGAGACCCCCAAGGATACGGCGACATCGACGGCTCGCCAACCAAGACATACATGATGCAGAATCGCAATGAGCCAGAAGTCAAAAGACTATTCGAGTTGGCCTTCGGCAAACGCCCGGCTGAGGAACTCTACGACCTCCGCAAAGACCCGGACCAACTCAATAACGTCGCCGGGCAGGCCCAGTACCTCGACATACAAATGAAGCTCGACATTATGCTGATAGAGAAACTAAAGAAGACCAAAGACCCGCGAGCATTGGGCAAGGGAGATATTTTCGACAAGTATCCATACTACGGCGGAGGCTACAAGCCGAAAACCGACCAAAAACGCTAATCTTAAACTGCTCGTGCATTCTCAGGCATCAAGAAAAGAAGAAGGCATCCGGATGGCCGTCAAGGCAACGCTTGATGTAATAATTGTCTGTCTCAGACCCATCTTCTACACTTGCGTTTTGAAAAACGAAGATTTTGGCTTCATCCGAATAATGAGCAGGTGGCCGTTGCAGGGCAGCGCCTTGGAGTTGTCTGCAGAGGAAAATCGTTTGGGCAGAGGCTCAAATTTGGGCTGCCTGGGGGGAAATTTGTGCCTCTGGGGCCCCGAACGATTTTCCTCGGGCTTCCGAGTCGCCAAATATACCTATCCATTATTCGGATGAACCAAAAAGAGCGCATAAGAGAAGCCGGCCCGCACGCCTCCGCCTCGCGGATGGCGCCCTGGCTGGCGTCAACGGGTAATAATTCGGCAAGATTGGGACTGTCGATGTCGTTGCGAGGAGCGAAGCGACGAAGCAATCTCCGCTGCTCGAGCGGTTGGAGATTGCCGCGTCGGCCTTCGGCCTCCTCGCAATGACTCGGGAATCAGCCTCGACGGAATAATATCTTGACGTGCGCTTTGAGTGGCGGCTATTGGGCCGGCTTGCCGTACACTTCCACTTCGATGTAGTGGTTCAGATCGTTGTCGCTATTGCCTCTGCTGCGAAGGCGGATGTAGCGGCCCTTGATGCCTTTGGCGTCGATCAGCTTGCCCTCGTTGGTCTCGGTGTAATGCTTATCCTTGCCCACGCCCAGGCCGAGAGAGTTATCGGTATCATTGTTGAAGATGGTTCGGACATTAGTGATGAAATCGGGATCGTCGGCCACCTGCACGACAACGTCGAAGAACACTACAGGCTGCTTGTGATAGTGCCAGACAACCACGGCGTATATGTCGTGAACTGCTTCCAGATCGATAGTGACATTCTGATCAAGCGGGGCTAATTCAACGTAGCTGCCGTCCGTGGCCTCCTTATCGCCGTCGGTTATCAGTTCGATCTCACCTATGATAGGCTCTTCGTCGCTGCTCGATACAGGCTTTCCCAGTGCTACGTTTTTCGTTCCGACAGGCGCCATGAACGGCGGGCGAGGCCTGCCCAGAGGCTTCTCAAGATTGGGCACACGCCGATTGATCGGCGTATCAAGAAACATTGACTTGGGCAGTTCGATCTCAAGCGGTGCAAGTCCCTGAGCAAATTCGTCTTGCGGAGTGGCTATCGGGCTCGGCAAGCCGCCCGACTCGTCAATTGCTTCGGCCGGCTTGAAATAGTGAAGCGCAATAATTGCTGCAATGATAAGCACGGCGGCGGCTGTGAGTTTTGTTATTGGGTTTATCATAATTTTTCTCCTTTTCATTTGCCTGGATTCTTGCCTCAGGACGGTCTTATTGAAGGCCGAGAGCATCTGCCAGCGCAGTTTTGCCTTGTGCGCCGCCCGTGGCTCGGCGTCGATGCCGACTCGGCGGATCAAGTCTTCGAAATTATTGTTGGCCTTGGACATTCTCTTCTTTCCCGATAGTAGCTTGTCAAAATCGAATTAGTACGTGTCATTGCGAGCACCTCACCGGATGCTCAGGAGGCACGCAAAAGAAAATCAATCTCAAGAATAGTCATTGCGAGGAGCGCAGCGACGTGGCAATCTCATACCCCTCGAAGACCAGAGATTGCCACGGCCTTTCAGGCCTCGCAATGACAACTCACAGAATCATACTTGACAGAGCACTATTAGTTTTGCAGGACGCTGTGGAAACGGTGGCCGAACAGCAAACGCAGTTCGGGCGCCTGCGCAGAAAGTGCGAATTTTCAAAGAGACACAGTTTGACGATGGCTGAGTCTCAGGCTTGCTTTTCTATTCCACGGGTATCCCGTAGATTGCCACTTCGATATAGTGGTTCAGATCGTTGCTCGTATTGCCGCTGCTGTACAGCCGAACATAGCGCCCGCGGACGCCTTTGGCGTCGATGAGCCTGCCCTCGTTGGTCTCGGTGTAGTGCTTTTCCTTGCCCACGCCCAGTCCTGCCGAGTTGTCGATATCGTTGTTGAATATCGTACGGACGTTCGTAATAAAATCGGCATCGTCGGCGACCTGGACAACCACGTCGAAATAGACTCGCGACTGTTTATGGTAGTGCCACACCACGACGGCATAAATATCATGCACCGCCGCGAGGTCGATAGTTATATGCTGAGTTGAAGGATCCAGCTCGACATAGCTGCCGTCGGCCGCCTCCTTGTCGCCGTCGGTGATCATTTCGATATCACCGATGATCGGCTCCCGGGCGCTGCTCGATACCGGTTTTCCCTCGGCTACATTCCTCGTCCCGACAGGCGCCAAAAAAGGCGATCGCGGCCTGCCCAGAGGCTTTTCGAGATTCTCAACCCGCGTATCCTGCGGAGTCCCCACGAACATAGGCCTGGGCAGATCCAACTCGATCGGGGCCAGATCGGGAGTGCCTATATGGACGGCCTCGGAACCGTCGATTCTACCGTCTTTTGCGACTATGGCGGTCTTGTCCGGCTTTCTCAGTTGATGCACGCTGATTAGCGCGACGATGAGTATCACAGCGGCGGCGGCGAATTTCACCAGCGGGTACTTTACAATCGTTCTACCCTTAGCTTGGATTTGAGTTGCCCGGCCCGCGGATTCTTTGGAAGCTTCGTCGAAAACAGAGAGCATTTGCCTGCGCAGCTTTTCCCGGTGCGCTTGATTCGGCTGATCGTCGAGATTGAGCCGACCAACAATCTTTTCAAAATCGGCTTCGTCCTTAAACATCTTACATTTCCCCATCGAAAGAGCTCTGCAAATTATTGCGTAACTTATTCAGTATTCTGTGCATCGTTACACGCGCTGTTGATTGCGTAATATCCAAAACCTGTGCTATCTCATCGAACGGCAAGTTCTCAAAGAACCTCAATGTTATGATCGTTTGGTGTTGCGGCTTCAGTTTCATAATAGCTGCGTACAGTCTCGGCCAATCGAGCCTTGCCGACCCATCCCCGTCTTCCGGCCAAGCCGCCAGCGACCCGGCGGCCTTTGCCAGCAATCTCCTGCGCCGCAACGATTTTCTTATGTAGGCATTCGCCTGGTTGGCCGCTATGGTGTAGAGCCAGTTTCGAAAATCCTGGTCCCTTCGGCCTCGGAAATCCCGAATCTTCCGGGCTACCTCCAGAAAAACCGTCGAAGTAACATCTTCGGCCACTTCCCTGTAAAACAGCCGATGAACGCAGAATCGAAAGATTCGCTCGTAGTACATCTCGTACAATTGAGCCAAAGCGTCGGCATCGGTCTTGGCCCGTAAAACCAAATCGTCGTCCTCAATTCGCCTAACAACATTTGCCATAACACCAACCATCGTCAC
>JAUVXL010000037.1 GCA_030603595.1 Sedimentisphaerales bacterium
ACTCCAGCGCCGAGGGGGCGGTCAACTCTATTCAACGGTATTGCCGACTGATCGGTGCATCGCAGAAGCGTCTGGGAGACGACGGCGAACTGAATGCTTGAAAAGCATGCTCTGATTTGGGTATTATACGGACATGGAAGCTCAAGGGCGCACTTCCAAGCTCCTGATGAAGTCTTCCGCTATGTACGATTGTGGTTCGTTCTTTCGTGTAGGAGCCTCGCAATGATAATCACCGGCCTTTGGGGAAGCGTCAGTCCGTCCGCTTCGAACAAATCTTACCTTGCAGTAATCCTGGTTCTGTTAGCGATCGTTCTCGCACCCGCCGTGGTCGCTGCGGCGGCGGATTGGGAGGTGCGCGTCGGCGACGATGCTTCGGTTGAGATATTGTGCAGGCAGTCTCCGGTCGTCACGGCTAACTACG
Source organism: Sedimentisphaerales bacterium (assembly GCA_030603595.1). GTDB lineage: Bacteria > Planctomycetota > Phycisphaerae > Sedimentisphaerales > Anaerobacaceae > JAFGCD01. The sequence continues at coordinate 422 of JAUVXL010000037.1, forward strand.
CCTTCTGGGACGCCGATTGGAAATATGCCGGCGCACAGATGAAGCTGGACGCATCAAGTACGGGGCCTAAACTTTTCTCCGGCGAAGTCAGCGGTTTGGGCCTGAAGATCAAAGGGCGGGTTGTATCGCTCGCTGCGAACAAGCTCAAGTACACGTGGAATATCGAGGCGCAGCGAGATTTGACGGATATTATTGGGGGCGGGCTGGAGTTTCGACCGGTCCTCGACAGCCCGTCGCTGGGTAAGAAGACGCCCGAACCGGTCCTGCTGGACGGCAATCGGGGATGGTCGTGGCGGGTTTCGCCCAGAGGTCCGGCCGTAGTCGAGTTCGACAGGCCCATCGCGAACGTGTATTTCGAGCGGGGCAATAAGGGGCAGATCCGCGCGATGTTTGTAGGATCGAACGTCTCCAAGGGCGGGCAGACCGTATCGATGACTGTTACTCTGCCGACGGGCGGAGCGATTGCCAAGACGTTGGCCGAGCGGTACGGCCCCGCGGAGACCTCAAAGTGGTATTCCGGGGCGCTGCCGCACGATGGCAGCCCGGTGGATTTGAGCTTTATGAATCATACGCCGGCGGGAAAATTCGGATTCGTCAAGGCAAAGGGGGAAAGATTCGTATTCGAGAAGGGTGGCGAGGCGCGGTTCTGGGGCGGCAACATTGCCGCTTATGCGATATATGTCGATAAAGGGCAGATCGAGGCCCAGGCCGAGCGGATTGCCCGGCTGGGCTACAATCTCATGCGGTTTCATCACCACGATTCGATGAGTTGGGTTGGCCGAACGGTCATAGACAAGGGCCGGACCGATTCGCAGCATCTCGACGCCGAGGTGATGGATAGGCTGGACTATTGGATCAAGTGCCTTCGCGACCGCGGCGTGTATGTCTGGCTCGATCTCCACGTGGGCAGGATGTTTAAGGCAGGCGACGAAATCGGCGAGGGTTTCGACGAGATGATGCGTCGCGGCAAGACCGGGCAGGGGACCGAGGGCAAGGGATACTGCTACTTCAACGACCGCATCGAGCAGTTGATGAAGGACTTCAACGAGAAGTATCTCAACCACGTCAACAAATACACTCGGCTTGCGTATAAGGACGACCCCGCTATTATGGGCCTGCTGATCACCAATGAGAACGATATCACGAGCCATTTCGGCAACCTCATGCTGCGCGACAAGAATAATCCCTATCACAATCGCGTATTCGAGGCCCGGGCCAAGGAGTTTGCCGAAAAGCGCGGGCTGGATCCGGCCAAGACGCTGCGCACCTGGGAGCCGGGGCCGAGTAAGCTCTTTCTTGCGGACCAGGAGTACAAGTGGAATAGGCGGATGCTCGACGCTTTGGATGGGATCGGGGTAAAGGCGCCGGTCTCGACGACTCAGATGTGGGGCGGGATGGCGCTGTTCGGATTGCCTTCGGTCGCGGCCAGCGGAATAATAGACGTGCATTCTTATGGCTCGGCCGAGGCCCTGAGCGTCAATCCGCGGTTCAAGGACAACTACGTATCCTATATCGCCGTCGGCCAGGCGTACGACAAGCCGGTATCGATCACCGAGTGGAACGTGCCCTACCCTGCCGTTGACCGGTTTACGTCGCCTTTGTATGTCGCGGGCATTTCGGCACTGCAGGGCTGGGATGCGCCGATGATTTACAATTATTCGCAGCGGAGCTTCGAGCGGCCGGACCGACAGGGGACGTGGTCCACGTTTTCCGATGTGGCGATTACAGGTATGATGCCGGCTGCTGCGCTGTTGTATCGCCAGGGGCATGTCGCCCCGGCGAAAAATGAGTATTGCATTATGCTCGATAAGCAGAAGCTCTATATGGAGGCCAGCCATCCCAAGAATATGGCCTCTTTGCGAACGCTCGTCGAGCAGAGTAAGGTCACGATTGGCCTGCCCGATACGAAGGAGTTGGAATGGGACAGGCAGACCAAGGTTGCAGGGGCGGTCAAGGTGATTACGAATACGGACCGGGACTACATCGCGCCCGGGCAGAGCTTCGTTCGCTCGGATACGGGCGAACTGGCCCGCGACTGGGTTAAGGGCTATCAGATCATCGATACGGATAAGACGCAGGCCGTTCAAGGCTGGGTCGGCGGCGAGAACCTGAAATTAAAGGCTGTGAGCTTTAATATTGCGACACCAAAGGCGGCCGTTGCTGTCTCCAGCCTCGACGGCGCGGTGATCGGCAAATCCAGGCGAATGCTTGTTAGTGCTGTGGCTCGTGCTGTGCCATCGCCGGGCGGGAGGATGCCGATGCTCTCGGAGCCGGTGAAGGGGCAAATCCGTATCAGCGGGCCCACTGGGCTCAAACTTGCCCCATTGGCCGGTGACGGCAGCGAGTTACCCGGAATTGAGTTGAAATACGCAGGCGGCGGATATACAGTTGAACTGCCCGCTGCGAGCGGGACGCATTGGTTCCTCCTGACTGAAAAGAATTAGGAGATTTTTTCGACATGGCGTCACATGCTCTGAGAATGCTGCGAATCATAATGATTGTCGCGATTATGCCTGCTCTGGTCCTGGCGGCCGGCTATGATTCGGGCAATGTGCTTTCTAACGGGGGTTTCGAGAAGGGCGACGTCTCAGAGGCGGCTAATGACGGCATGGGGGCGTATCCGTGGCTTGGCGGTAACAGGGGCGGTAACGCGATTGCCGCGACAGGCAAGAAGATCAAGAGCGGCTCATACTCTCTGGAATGGTCGCCCATCGGCTGGAACGTCAAGGACGACGGGACCGACGAGGACGTCAGCACATTCATAGTCGTATCCTGCGGGCGATACACCTCGGCCGGGGCCGATGCGGTTAGATTCACGGGGTTTGTGAATACATCCTCTCTGGAATCCAAGTTCGGCATCCAGGTCATTCTGGCCAACGATACTTTCACTCGCTGGAACCTCGATACGACCATCCCGGCCGGGGGCGATTGGAAGAAATTCGATGTGGCGATGCCTGTGAGCAGCACGGATAATCTTCTATTTGTGGCGTTCAAGGCGCTGGGCACGTCCGGTGTCGGCGCGGGCGACTCGGCTGTCTATATTGACGATCTGACGCTTACGTTTACGGGGAAGACGAAGGCTGCACCTGAAAAAGCAATCAATACGCTGCCGAAGCCCCTCAAAATAGTCAACGACAGGCCGTTCTATATGGGTTTTACGCCGTTTCCGCCGGATATAACGCCGGAGGCGGTGGAGCGGACTTATAAAGGCATTGCGGCAAACTCGGATATCATCTGCCATCATTTCGACGATGGCGTTCCATGGCCCGAAGCGCTCGAGGGTAAGCCGTTCTCGAAGCATTTGACCGATGGCTGGAAAACGCGAAGAGACAAGACGCCTGCGAATTTCAAAGTGTTTGTTGCCGTTACGCCTCTAAATGCGTTTCGTAAGGGCATGGCGCTGTATCACGGCGAGAAGGATAATATGCCGTTGCCTAAGGCGTTTGAGAACAAGGCGTTCGACGACCCTGAGATTATGAAGGCGTATCTGGAGTATTGCCGGCGCACGGTGAAATACTTTAAGCCGGACTACCTCGCCATCGGGATCGAGGTCAACGAGTTGGTCCACAATTCGCCCGAAAAGTGGCCCGGATTCGTCAGGCTCTATAAGCATGTCTATAGCCGGCTGAAGAAGGACTATCCGCAAATGCCGATCTTCGCCACTTTCACGCTGCATAACATGCTGCAGGACGGTTGGAGCGATATTGAGCTGCAGCGCCGGAAGGTCAAGGAGTTCCTGCCTGAGGTCGATATCGCCGGCATCAGCTTTTATCCGTTCATGAAGACGCTGGGGGCGCCGGAGAGGTCGTTCGAGGCCTTCGACTGGATTCGCGAGTTCGTCGGCGATAAGCCCATCGCTATCACCGAGACCGGTTTTCCCGCAGAGCCGACGTATCTGAAGGATTTCAACGTGACTCTGCCGGGCGGCGAGCAGGGGCAGGCCGCGTATATCGAATCGGTTCTAAGCGCCGCCGGGCGGGACCGGTATCTCTTTGTGATCGCATTTCTCTACCAGGACTACGATGCGCTCTGGGAGAAGATAAAGGGCAGCTTCTCAGGCGACTGGGCCGCGGCGTGGCGGGATTGCGGCTTGATAGACGGAGACGGAAAGAAACGGCCGGCACACGAGGTCTGGAGAAAATACGTTCGTGCAAAATATCTGCGCAAGTAAAATACTGCTGATAAGGAGCAATTCTCACATGAAAGACAAGACGACAAGACAATTCGATGAACGCAAAGATAATCTGGGTCGTCGCGAGTTTATTGCAGGCGTGGCGGCGACGGCGGCTTTTAGCATTGTCAAGCCGGCCCAGGTCCGCGGGACCGAGGCGAACTCAAGGATCGAGGTCGGCTGCGTCGGCCTTGGCGGACGGGGCAGGCTGATTGCCGGGATGGTCAAGAACCACGCCGGCTACCAGATCACCGCTGTTGCGGATTACTTTGCGAATGTGGCCGCCTCGGCCGGGAAAGGCTATGGGGCCGAGGAGAAACGCTGCTTTTCCGGGCTGCTCGGCTATAAGCGGCTGATTGCGAGCAAGGTCGATGCGGTCTTTTTGGAGACTCCGCCTTGCTTTTTCCCCGACCACGCCGCCGCTGCTGTGGATGCGGGGTGCCATGTCTATGTCGCCAAGCCGGTGGCCGTCGATGTGCCGGGCTGCCAGTCCATTGCCGAATCCGGCAGGAAAGCTACCGCGAAAAACCGAGTCTTCCTGGTCGATTTCCAGGTGCCGACTCATCCGTTCAATATCGAGACGGTAAAACGCTGCAAAGACGGCCTTATCGGCAAGATAGGCCTGCTATGCTCGATTTATTGCGACGAGGCCTTTGCCGACCCGCCCAAGACGACGACCATCGAAAGCCGCCTGCGGGGGCTGATTTGGGTCAACGATATCGATATAGGAGGCGGGATGCTGGTTAATGCGGGGATTCACGCCGTCGATGCTGCGCTGTGGCTGGCCGGGGCCCGGCCTATAAGCGCGATGGGCAGCGCGGCGAAGATAACGCCCGATTCGCACGGCGACACCAACGACGTCTATTCGGTTACGTACCAGTTCGAGAACGGCCTTATTCTCAACCACCGCGGCGAGCACGTCAGAAACACGCACGGCTTCGCGGCAAGCTGCACCGCCTACGGCCAGTACGGATATGCGGAAATCAATTACGAGGGCAACGCTGGCATACGCGGCAACAAGGGAGGATACAAGGGCGGCGAAATCGCGGGGCTCTACAACGAAGGAATCCGAAGAAACCTCGACCTATTCCACAAAAACATAACCGAGGGCCAATACGACAACCCAACAGCCAAGTCCGGCGTAAACAGCACCCTAACAACAATCTTAGGCAGAGAAGCAGGCAAAAAGAACGCCAAAGTAATGTGGGACGACCTAATCGCAGCAAATCAAAAAATACAACCAGATCTAACGGGACTTAAAGATTGATCGAATCATACGGATTCTGAAGAATCATCAGGCAGCCTCGGATTGTCATCCTGAGCCGCCGGCGAAGGATCTCGCTCCGAAATTAGGGAGCCGTTAAGACTACAAGCCAGATACATTATTCTGCGGCGCTGCATTCAGGATGGCAGAGGGGGCGCGAGAATTAGTACGAAAACATATCAGGTTGTCATAGAGCGATCTCGATCTTATCCGGGCTGCAAGCAATTGGCAGTGTCAATCCAATTAGACTGGCAAGCGTTCCATTGCTAGTAACGATACGGCTTGTCGGGGTAGTTGGAATTTTAGGGTAATTTTGTTTTGGTTGGCGGTTATCGTTTCCGGCGGCGCTAATAGGGTTAGTTGGCCGGCTTTTTCTAATTCTGCGTATTGGTCTGGTGTTGGGTTTTGGGGGTTGCCCATGCGTTGCCAGGCTGTATAGGCGTTGCTGTGGGTTTCGTCTATGCGGTAGTGGCTCAGGGTTGCTTTGGTGAAATTGGCGGGTAGGGCTTCTATTGAGAGTTCTATATCTGCGTCTGGGCCGGGGAGGTCGTCGTCGTGGTAGTGCCATGCCATTACGCAAAGGCTGTCTTTATCGAGGCTGGCCAGGGCGGCGACGTCGGGTTTGGTGCGGACGCCTTTGCTCATTATGGTCGAAAGGTCCACGGCGCCGTCGCTTTCGGCTGTGATTCGGCAGCCGCTCATTTTGCTGAACATCCGGAAAGTATTGAGCACGGGCTTATCGATGCCGTTAGTGGCGAGCGAGCGGAAGCCTGCAAAATAGGGCTGATCCTCGAACTCGAATGCCCAGGTCAGGGCGCCTTCGAAGTTTACGCGGTGCTTGTCGGCCAGGTCGTGTTTGCGTGCGAAGCTGGCGGCGGTATAGCTGGAATACATAGTGCCGTTGCGATAGCCTAACTGCTCGCCCTGGCAGGCTGCGCAGCCTTCGGGGTCGGATTCGCCGATTATAATGGGCGTCTTTTTCAACTCCGGGAAAGACGCAATGATTCCGAAGCCCTCGTTAATGGTGCGAAGCTGATTGGCAATGCCCATCCGAACATGGCCATCGACGAATCGCGGGCTACCCTTGGCGTGGAAGGCTACGAAATCCAGGGGCGTGCCCTTCTTGCCGGTGGCGTGATTGGTTCCGCGGAGGCAGTGCTCGATAAAATCGCGCTGGAACTTGCCGCCGCTGCCAGCCACATCCGGGCCTCCGACGCGTGCTGTGGGCAAGGCGCGACGGACCGCATCTACGGCGTAATCGTGCAACTTGCAGAATTCTTCGTGCGTGCCCTGCCAATAGCTGATATTCGGCTCGTTCCAGGTCTCCCAGTACCACGTCTTGACCTCATCGCGTCCGTATCTGGCGACGCAGTGCCTGGCCCACTGATAGATGAGTTCGGCCCATTTCTTGTAATCCTTGGGCGGATAGGCCCAGCCGGTGTAAATCTCGCTGTACTTGGCCTTGGGCGTCCATTTGTGCTGATAGGGCTCCGGCTTGATCGAAAGGGCCTTGGGCATGAAGCCCATCTGGACGTAGGGCCGCACGCCCCGCTCCAGATATGTATCGAAGATGCCGTCCAGGATAGTCCAGTCGTAAACCGCGTTGCCCCGGGCGTCCTCCTTATAGACCCCGGACGAGCCCCATTTCAACGCCGGCGTACCGTCGCCGGAGCAAAGCAGGTTGTGCGCACGAAAATAGACCCGCTTCGGAGCCAGCTTGCCGAGTTCGGCGATCAGCTTCCTGCCATTCTTCATAGTGGCGTAGTTCGGCTCGTCCGCCCCGAAGAATCGCCAAATAGGGCGCAGCCTGCCGATCGGCTTGGCTGCATCGACGCGAATAGCCACTGGAAAAGACTTCTGCGACTTGTTTGTTTCCCGCTCCTTGGCCCAACCGACCGCCGAGGCCGCACTTAAACTTGAGGCGGCCAGCGCCGAACGAGTTAGAAACGTCCGCCTGGTCAGGTTCCTGCTTTTTCCAGTAGAACTGCAACTATGACCCACCATGTGTTTCCCTTTGCTATTTTGACTTTTTCGTTCCTTTCAAAACGATCAAATCAAGTATATCGCCCCTTGAGCCTCTAAACAAGCGGGGATTCCCGTTCCGGGTCGCTGGCGAAGGCGTTTGTTGGGATCGGCTGCATGTGTATTACTAATCTCCGCGGCGCGGCGTAGCCCTGTTGCCAACGGTCTGTCGCATCACATTGTCCATCTCTGAGGGAAGCCACCGCTTTTGGTCATTCTGAGTGCAACGAAGTCGCAGACGCGCCGGGGCGGGAATCCGGCCAAGCAGCAAGAGAGCCAGTCGACTACTATACATCCGGCCGCTGACAAACCAGATTCTTCGGCTGCGCCTCGGAATGACACAGAAGACTCCTATGCCACAAAAGCTGTGCGCGCCCGGATACTCGCAGGCGGACATATATGTTTGAGTTTTCCGCCTGGCTTTGGTATTGTGGTGGCCCGAAGTGGCCGCTTTGCGGCGTGCAATTGACAATGGAACTGGAAATTTGGGCTAAGAAGGCATTTTTGGAGAAAGACAATGAAGGATGTTGCTTGCAGGTTGGTTGGATTGGGTGTTTTGGCGGTTTTTCTGGCGATGCTGGGCGGATGCCAGGGGAGCGGAGTTGTCATGCCGGATGAGAAGACGGATCTGTTCAACGGCAGGGATTTCTCCGGGTGGAAGCTCCATGTGGACGAAGAGGGCGTGGATGTGGACGATATTTGGTCGGTTAGGGACGGCGTTGTCAATTGCAAGGGCGTGCCCAACGGATATATGCGGACAGAGGGCAAGTACAAGAATTATGTGCTTCACCTCGAGTGGCGATGGGCGGGCCGGCCGACCAATAGCGGCGTCCTGCTGCATTCGAGCGGCAAGGACAAGGTCTGGCCGAGGACTATCGAGGCACAGCTCAAGGCGGGCAATGCGGGCCAATTCGTCCTGATAAACGGCACGGGCGTTACAACCGATGACGGCAAGGACTGGCAGAACGTTGAGGAAACATACGTTGGCGTGCCCAAGAAGGAACCGAGCAGCGAAAAGCCCGCGGGCCAGTGGAATACTTATGACATCATCTGCAAAGGGGATGTGATCACGCTCTATGTAAACGAAGTCCTGCAGAACAAAGGGACCAAGGCTACGGACACCTCCGGCTGGATTTGCCTGCAGAGCGAGGGCAGTGAGATCGAGTTCCGCAACATATACATCAAACCCATAGACCTGTATTTTCAGTAGGCATCCGTGGGTAAATGTAAGAGCGTGTGCGAGAAGTGGAACGTTCCTGCACGCGATGTTCCCATCTCTTGCTGTTCTTCTCAAAAGTAACAATGCGTCTGTCTATCGTGACGATCTCAACGCCGTATATCGTATCTCCTACTTTCAGAACCTGTCCGTCAATGAGGATCGATGGATTATCGGGGGAGAAGAGTATTCCGTCGATTATTCCGCATGTTGCTGCAGATGCCGGTTGTTGAGGGCAAAAACTCCGATCATTGACCGTGGGTCGGTGCGGATTTCAACTCCGAAGTCGCAGACGCGCCGGGGCGGGGGTTTTCCTCGCCGGTTGGATCCTGGCTGCCGTGGGAGACGTAGTCCAAAACGTCGCATCTACTGACAATGCCCACGACTTTTCCGTTCGATGTAACCGGTACGCGTCTGAAGAAGTTCTCCATCAGGCAGGTGTGTACGTGCTGGATATCCTCGTCCAGGTCGAAGTGAACGGCCGGCGTCGTCATAAAATCGTTGACTGTTCTATTTGTGGCTTGTCCGCTTGAATAGAACAGGTTGAGGACATCTTTCTCCGTGATAACCCCTACCAGGGTCATATCTTCCTCGACGACAGGCATGCCCGTGATGTTGTTCTTCATCAGAAGCTCGGTAACCTCGCTTATCGGCGTGTCCCTTTTTACGGTGATCACGTCCGTTGTCATAACATGTTTTACCTTAGCCATATACTTGTCTCCTCATCTTCAAAACTTCTCGAAAGCCGACTATCGCCTGCCGCAGAGGTCCACCCCTTGTTTTCGGTGTAAAGCGGCGTGGACTTGGCAAGAAAATCTAAAAGAAACGCCTTGATTGCGTGAATGGGCGGTTTTTGCATAGGAAATATCGGCTCGGCCCGGCAGAATACCTTTTTTGGGTGGGATGAACATGGTTTGCGGACGTTAGGATTGGAAAAAAACTTCTTGGCATCGGCCGATAATATGACCTGCTTATTCAATATGTACGACTGATTGGGCGAATCACGGCTTGTTGTTGAGCATTTTCTTGCTTCTGAGGATGTGGTGGTAGTCTTGTGCGAAGCGGTGGGCCTCGTCGCGGACGTATTGCAGGAGTTTGCGTGCGGGTGAATTGGCGGGCAGCTTTAGGGGTTTGCCGCTTGGCCGGATATATATCAACTCCTGCTTCTTGGCAATCGAGGCGATTTTGGTGTTGGGCGTTGCCTTGATGCGTTTGCCTTTTCTATTCTTTTCTGTTTTGTGCTTCGGCTGATTGGCTGCAATCATATCTTTAAGTGCTCTTTGCGCGGTCCTTAGATGGCCCAGGCCTCCGTCGATGAGTATCAGGTCGGGCCAAATCTCCCGGCCCTGCATAGCATATTTGTACCTGCGTCTGACCACTTCGGCAATCATCGCGTAATCGTCTATGCCCTTTACGGTCTTTATCTTGAATCGCCGGTAGCCGCTCTTGAAAGGCTTTCCATCGATGAATTTGACAAGCGAACCGACGGCCTCTGCGCCGGCGATATTTGCCACGTCGATGCCTTCTATAATCCGGACCGGCTCGGTGCTCTGGAGTATTTTTCGCAGTTGGGTCAGCGCCCGGGCGGGGTCGGCGGCGAATACTTCGGGCTGGACGTTCCCGTCGGGCGTGCCTCGGCGATCCAGGCGTTCGATCAGGCGGATACGGTCGCGGAAAATCGCGGCACTTTCGTAGTCGAGCCCTTGGGCGGCCTCGCCCATTTGCTTTCTGAGCCGGCGCATAACCACTGAGCGCTTTGAGCGGAGAAATCCGACCAGGTCGCCAATGACCATTTTCTTGTATTGGGCCTTGTCAATCCTGGCGGCGCAGGGGGCGGTGCACTGCTTGATGCTGTACAGGATGCAGGGGCGAAAGAACGTGCGTTTTGGGTCGTCTTCGGCGATGCTGAGCTTGCAGGTTCTGAACTTGAATATCTTCTGAAGCACAACGAGGACTTGTCTTAGGTCCTTGGCGCCTGTGAACGGGCCGAAGAGCCTGCTGCCGCTCGGCCGGGGCTTGCGAGTGATGTAAACGCCGGGAAAATCGTCGCGAGTGGTGATTTCCAGATAGGGAAACGTCTTATCGTCGATCATATCCGTGTTGTAAGCCGGGCGGATGTCCTTGATAAGGCGAGCTTCCTGGAGCATTGCATCGACTTCCGAATCTGCTTCGAGGAAGTCGATAGTCCTGACTTTGGCGACCATTTCGGCGATCTTAGGGCCTCTGGAAGCGGTCAGGTCGGCGCTTTGCTGGAAGTAGCCGGCCACGCGTGAACGGAGATTCTTTGCCTTGCCGATATACAAGACTCTGTCAGCCCGGCCTTTCATGAAGTACAGGCCAGGGCCGGTCGGGAAGGCCTTTATATGCCGACGGATGTTCTCAAGCCTCTTGTTGTGTCTATCAACGGACATAAGTGCGTTGTGTCTATGACTATCCCCCAAAGAATTCCGAGGATAGCGGTCACTTCCGGTTATAGTTGCGATGATACTGTATCTTAGCTATACGTTGTTATCGGGAAAAGAGTTTTGTGGGTTTTGCAGTTATCGAGCGGAAACAAAAATGATTGTGAGGAATCTTTCGCATGTTGAAAAGTTTTTTCTCATCATAGATTCAGTAACGACAAGGACTAAGAACGAGGCGCAAAAATTTGCTGCGAAAAAATCTTAGTTAGGTCTTTACAACTTATCGAATCAGGGTTATTCTGCCGATAGTGAGTTTACGGGTTTTTACACTACATCTGGCGTAGCTCCCGGTTGTTTTCCTATATTTTGTGGTCTTTTTGTTTGCACGGAGGCGTATAAATGTCTTATAAGTTCGACCCAGAGAACCCTTTCAAACGAGAGGAATCGGCACCTGAGATGTCTGTAAGCAACAATGATAATGAGGGTTTGAAGATAGAACAGTTCTTCTCGACGGAGGGCGTGCATCCGTTCGAGGAGCTTGAATGGGAGAAACGTTCGGCTAAGATCACAAGTGATAGCGGGGAGGTGATTTTCGAGCAGGATAATATCGAAGTGCCTGCGACGTGGAGCCAGTTGGCGACGAAGGTCATTGCGAGCAAGTACTTCTACGGAGATGTGGAGACTGGTGAACGCGAGCATTCGCTCAAACAGCTTGTGCACCGCGTGGCCAAGGCGATTGCCGACCGAGGCCGAAAGGACGGCTATTTCGGCACCGATGCCGATGCGGAGGTATTCTACAACGAATTGACGTGGCTTTGTGTGAATCAGTACGGCTCGTTCAATTCGCCGGCATGGTTTAACGTGGGGCTTTACGATGTTTACGGGATCAAGGGCGGCAAGCATAATTACCATTGGGATGCCGGGACGGATAGTGCCGTGCCTTGCGAGGGTAGTTATGAATATCCGCAGGCGTCGGCTTGTTTCATCCAGTCGGTGAAGGACTCGATGGCGGATATAATGCGGCTGGCCGGCAGCGAGGCGATGCTCTTCAAGCACGGTTCAGGGACGGGGACGGACCTTTCCACTTTGCGAAGCAGCAAAGAAAAGCTCTCAGGGGGCGGCAAGCCGTCCGGGCCTTTGAGCTTCATGCGGGTTTACGACCAGGTTGCGGCGGTGATAAAGTCCGGCGGAAAGACCAGGCGCGCGGCGAAGATGCAGTCGCTCAAGGTCGATCATCCTGATATTAAGGAATTCATTACGTGCAAGACCGAGGAGGAAAAGAAGGCATGGGCGCTCATCGAAGCCGGCTACGACGGCGAGTACAACAACGAGGCGTACAGCAGCGTAATGTTCCAGAATTCAAATCTCTCGGTGCGCGTGACCGATGAGTTTATGCAGTCGGTCGAGAAGGACGACAAGTGGATCACCCATGCGGTTACTACGGGCGAGAAAATGGGGGAGCATTCGGCCCGCGAGTTGATGGATTTGATCGCCGAGGGCACGAGAGTCTGCGGAGACCCGGGTTTGCAGTACCACAGCACGATTAACCGTTGGCATACGTGCCCGAATTCGGGACCGATAAACGCATCGAATCCTTGCAGTGAGTATATGTTTGTCGATGATTCGGCGTGTAATCTGGCTTCGTTGAACCTTATGAAGTTTCGCAAGGAGGACGGTTCTTTCGATATCGAGTCCTTCAAGAAGGCGATTCGGCTGTTTATCATCGCTCAGGAGATTCTGGTTGACGGCGGCAGCTATCCGGACGCGGCAATTACCACAAACAGCCACTTGTTCCGTCCGTTGGGCCTTGGGTACGCGAATCTGGGCTCTTTGATTATGAGCCTGGCGCTTCCTTACGATTCGGACCAGGCCAGGGCGATAGCCGGCGCGATCAGTGCACTGCTGACGGGTACGGCTTGCACGGCAAGTGCGGAAATCGCCGTGATAAAGGGGCCTTTCAAGGAGTTTGAGAAGAATAAGGATCCGATGCTCAAAGTTATCAACATGCACAGGCAGCATGCCTACGATATTCCCGAGTCCCATTGCCCGGACGATTTGCGTAATGCGGCGAAGGACGCGTGGGATACGGCTTTTGACGCAGGCTCGAAAGTGGGCTTTCGCAATGCCCAGATGACGGTGATTGCGCCGACGGGCACTATCGGTTTTATGATGGACTGCGATACGACAGGCATTGAGCCGGATATCGCGCTTGTTAAGTATAAATTGCTGGCCGGCGGCGGCATGCTTAAGCTTGTTAATAAGACGGTTCCGATGGCCTTGGAGCAATTAGGGTATAACGCCGACGATGTCAAGGCGATTTCGGACTACATCGACGAGCATGAGACGATCGAGGGGGCCGACAAGCTGACCGCCGACCACTTGGCCGTCTTTGATTGCGCCTTCAAGCCGCGGGACGGCAAGCGATACATTCACTATTCCGCTCATCTCAAGATGATGGCTGCCGTTCAGCCGTTCATATCCGGCGCGATAAGCAAGACGATCAATATGCCGAAAGAGAGCACGGCCGAGGAGATCAGCGGGGCGTATATGGAGGGCTGGAAGTTCGGGCTCAAAGCGGTGGCGATTTACCGCGACGGCTCCAAGAAGCTTCAGCCGGTCTCCACGAAGAAACATAAAGACGCCAAGACGAAGGCCGAGGCCGCTGCGCCGGCCGTCAGGCCCCTGCGAAAAAGACTCCCCAATACACGGCACAGCATAACGCACAAATTCTCCGTTGCCGGGCACGAGGGCTATCTGACTGTGGGGCTTTATGAGGACGGCCAGCCCGGCGAACTGTTTATCACGATGGCAAAGGAGGGCAGCACCGTCGGCGGGCTGATGGACGTTATAGGGACGTGTACTTCAATGGCGCTGCAGTACGGCGTGCCTCTGATTACGCTTGTGGATAAATTCCGGCACGCGAGGTTTGAGCCGTCGGGAATGACATCGAATAGGGATATGCCATTTGCCAAGAGCCTTATAGACTATATTTTCTGCTGGTTGGGCTGCCAGTTTATGCCCGGATACGCCGAGAAGAATCTGGTGAACAGACAGGCGTCGCCGAATCCGCCGGGTAATAAGAACACAACTACCGCTCGGCAGTTAGTCGAGAAGACCAAAGACCTTACCAAGAAGCTCGCCGAGGTCAAAGCCGGGGCTAAGGACAAGGCCAAGGCGCTTATCAGTTCTGAGTCGCAGTCTTCGGGCGCCAAGCATGGCCAAAAGGAGCCTTCGATGCCGTTTGCGGGCAGGTTCGCAGGCCCTGCGAATCGAATCAAGACATTGGTGAAAACAGCGGTAGGCGAGCCTGACGGCCAGTTGAAGGCCGAAGGCGAGGTTATGCAGCAGTTTAACTCGCAATTCGAGCATTTCATGGACGACGCCCCCGCCTGCGATATCTGCGGCTCAATCACCGTCCGCAACGGAACATGCTACAAATGCTTCAACTGCGGCAACTCAATGGGCTGCTCCTGACAGATAGCTGCGAGGGATTAGAAACGATATATCTCTCTTCTGTGGCCTATCTTGACGATGTCGATTAAGGCATTTTCATCGTTGATTGAATAGACGATCCTGTAATCACCCTGGCGGATGCGATGTCCTTGGTGTGCCGAGAGTTTCTGCGAGCCGGGCGGACGTGGATTTTCGGCGAGTGAGCCGATGCGCTTGACGATTCGTCGCAGATCTTTCCTGGGGATGGCTTCGAGCTCTTTGGCGGCGGATTTCTTGATGGTTATCCTATATTTTGCCATTTTTTCCGAGCTTCTTTAGAACATCCTCAAACGCAAGGCTTGGCTCTTTCCTGCGGTCTTCCAAGGCTGTCAGGTCAACAGAATCTTCTGCGAGAGAGACTCTAAGGGCCTCTTCAACGAGCTGCGACATAGATTGTTCCATTTCCGCCGCCTTAACACGCAATGCCTTGTGCAGTTGCGAATCCAGGTACACAGTTGTTCTTTTCGTATGAGTTTTCATATTATCACCTCACTACCGGCATTTTACCATTATGACATTATGATGTCAACAAAATATCGTACTCAAACCAACCGGGCCGCTTTGTCATACCTGCGAAGTACGTGGTTAGCCGTGCAAAACACCACCGTGTCGCGGGCGTCTCGCCCGCGCGTATCATAGGCTTCAGCCCGTGTCCTGCCGCCACGTCCGTAAGATTCAGTTCCCAGGCCAAACACATACAAAGCAGGTATCCACTGCTCTGCCGGGCCGAACGATTCCCGCCGGGTTTTACCCCCCACGCCGTCGAGGCCGACGTCCCCCTGGGAACGGCGTCCTGTACCCACAGAACGGGTATCGGCGAGGATAGCTTCCCGCTATTCTACCACTTTTCGGGCCTTTATGGCAACTGTTTTCCCCGATTTTCCTTGCAAGGACGGTCTATAGGCTTTACAATGGTAGTGCTTTTGAGAGGCTCTTGGCCCTTACAGCAGGAGCCAGTCGTTTCATCTTTGAGCAGCACCTTTGCCCATTCGGTTCTAAAAGTGTTGATAATTCTTTTGAAAGGAGCAGGAAAATGAGAAGCACAATCCACAAGCAAAACAGTCTCATCGCAAGGTATTGTCTGGGCGTAGCGGTTTTGTTTGCACTTGTTTTGGCATTCGCAGGAACACAAGCAAGCGGATATAATGTAGTTGTGTTCCCGATCTGCAAAGATAAGGCAGATCAGCAACAGCCCGCGATCAGCGGTAATATCGTTGTTTGGCGGGACGATCGTAATAGGAGTTGGGACATATATGGTTATGACTTATCTACCCAAACCGAGTTTCCTATCTGCAAACGCGTGGGTAGCCAACAGTATCCTGCTATTGACGGCAATATTGTTGTTTATCTGAGCGGCTATGTTTATCTGCACGACGACTACCCTACCGGCATTTACGGATATGATATGTCTACTAAGACTGAATTTCCTATCTGCATGAATACTGCAGCCATTTACATCCCTTCCAGCCCTGCCATCAGCGGTAATATCGTTGTTTGGACGGATAACCGTAACGGACAGGGGCCATACGGGAACACCGACATCTACGGTTATGACTTATCTACCCAAACCGAGTTTCCCATCTGTACGAATGATGCAAACCAGTATTCTCCTAAGGTCGGTGGCAATATCGTTGTCTGGCAAGATTATCGTAATGGGAAATATGGGAATTGTGACATATATGGGTATGACTTATCTACCCAAACCGAGTTTCCCATCTGTACGCATAGTGGTCACCAGCTTTATCCTGCTACTGACGGCAACATTGTTGTATGGTTTGACAGGCGCGAATTTCATTACGGTATTTACGGATATGCCCCCGTCATCGAGTTTCCCATCTTCAGGGGAACGGGCCTCCGCGACGGTCTTGATATCGACGGCAAAATTGTCGTCTGGAGAGGTTACCCTAGTTATTATACCCAGGGCATTTACGGTTTTGATCTATCAAAGTGGTCTGTGTTTCCCATCTGCAAGGGTTGGCCACAGAGGCGCCATCCCGCTATCAGTGGTAATATCGTTGTTTGGGCGGAGCAGCAGTGGAACGACCGCTGGGATATTTACGGTGTTCGTCTTGAACCTGACATTGAGCCATTCTGCTTGGGAAACCCAAAGATGGATTTCAACGGCGACTGCAAAGTCGATTTCGCAGACTTTGCCCTATTCGCGCAGAATTGGCTCGAATGCAACCTTGACCCCCCGAGTGCTTGCTGGGAATAGCCGATGATCCACACGCTCCCTGCTCGCCTTGGGTCCGGTATTGTTAAGAAAAGTCCTTGAGTAAAACAAGCCGGTGTGTATGATTTTACAAATAGTGGATGTCCTTGACAAATTATGACAATGAATTTACAGAGGAATCATCAATGCATCCTGTAGATAAGAACGGCAAGGATGATCGATTAGTGCTGCACTGGAAGAAAACAACAGGAGGGAAGGCAGACCACCATAACACAGAGAAATTTCACATTCCTGATAATTCGCGCATTTCGGGAAGATTCGATAGAAGCCGGCGGCGGTGGCTGCCCATTGTTCCACGTTCCAGTAAATGTGTGCTGATGTTGAAAGATCCTGAAACGGGAAAACTGCAAAAGACTGTTAGCCCTGACTTCAAAGGAAAGCTGTCCCAACGTGGTAACCATAAGTTTTCCATAGTCATTCATAAAGCAGGGACGTACTATCTCTATATACAGTGGGGTTCGTTAGTTGAAGAATTAGAGGTTATGGTCACAGGGCGCAGAGAATAAAAGCTGTCCGGGAGAATGCCTGTAAGCCCCTAACCGAACCATATTTTTATTGCTTGCCCTCGTTGCGGTTCTTCTCGCCAGCATCGGGCTCAGCTTTTCCGGCTGGCTTCTGCGAAGGCGAAGGGTGTCGCATTAGCCTCTTGCCTTTGGCTGGTTCTTTGGTATAATACCAATGGTGGATCGGAGGTATTTCCCTCCCTCCTCTCTCCCTCCAGCCTCCAACCCACCTTATTCCACCAGAACCCCTCTCCCGGCCACTTTTCGCTCGTACTCAAACTGACCGTTCTTGGGTCAGATCTTAGCCAACGCGGAAATAAGCCATTAACCTCGTTTGGAGTTTTGGTGATTCGGATTCGTTTCGTCCCGGCCCGCCGGGATCGGATTTTGCCTGCGGCCCCACCCGCTCCACGCTATACGCTATACGCTATAGCACCTGTTCGCCTGATTGCCTGATAAACTTTTTTCTCTCTGTGGCCCTCTGTGACCAAAAATTCACTTGACATCTAACCCGAGATATGGTATAATACCCACCAAACTAACATAATGCAATCGAATCAGTAAAACGATAGAAGAACAGAACATGGCATATAGATACAATCAAAGCACCCACCCATGCCCAAGCCGGTTCGGAATCGGGAGAGTATCGAGCATCCAGGGTCAGGAGGAAACGGGGGTCAGGAGCCTTTTCTGTGTCGGCCGCGAGCCTGCAGAGTCGGAGGCGAAAGCATAAGGATTGACACAAGTTTTTCAGCTTTTTTCCCTTAATCTGTGCTAATCCGTCCAATCTGTGGTTAATACAAAGATTTCACTTGACACCAAACACCGTATATGGTATAATGCACATTGAACACAATAGGAGGTAATCAATATCAAAGTCAAAGTCGAAGCAAGCCAGAGTCGAAACGCAGCCCACATCCCGGCACCCCGGGAATTCATCGCCAAGCCGTATTCTATCTTCTGTCTTCTGTCCTCCTCCGCACGCCCTACACTTATCGAGCTCCCTCTACACCTGTCGAGCGCGCTCGACAAATCGCCCCTTTCTGCGCAAAACAAACCCAATTTCCAAAACCCCAAAAACACCGCAACCTCTTTTGCCGCAAGGAGTTACACCAATATTTCGTCCCGCCGGAATCAAAAAAACAAACCCAATCAAAGCCAATTTCAAACAGGGTGCCTACTCGTTAACCGGATGAAGCCCAAATTCTTGAATTTTCACCTCAAAAATAGTTTGACAGGGGCGGAGGATTCGTTAAAATGCTAGGTTTTCTATAGTAAATAGGAGCTTTTCTATGAAGAGCTTTATGGCTAAAAAGCATGAAGTTGAACAGAAGTGGCTGCTTGTGGACGCCGACGGGGCGATTCTGGGCAGAATGGCCGCTAAAATTGCGCCTATTCTTATGGGCAAGGCCAAGCCGACATATACACCGCATGTGGATGTGGGCGATTATGTGGTTGTGATCAACGCCGAGAAAGTGAAACTTACCGGCAAAAAGGCTCAGACAAAGGAATATGACCATTATACGCACCATCCGGGCGGCCATAAGTACGTCAGTTTTGCGGATATGATAGCGAAAAAGCCGGAGAAGGTGATTGAGATGGCGGTCAGGCGGATGTTGCCGAAGAACAAGCTCGCCAGGGAAATGCTCAAGAAGCTGAAGGTTTATCGCGGCGCCGAGCATGAGCATCAGGCGCAGCAACCCGAAAGAATCGAACTTTTTTGAGAAGGGTCGGGCTTGGCAACCATCCGCAAGGCTCGGATCCGGAAAGAAATTGAGTTATGGTAGAGACGAAAACAGATGATGCTCCGATTGAGGTCGGCCTGGGGATCAAAACGCCCGGTTCGCCACCCAAACCGGCGGCCAAATCGACCAAAAAGGCCGGCCCCGACAAGGGCGGTTTCTACTGGGGCACGGGCAGAAGGAAAAGCTCCGTGGCCCGTGTGCGGATCAAGCCGGGCAGCGGCAAAATCGTTGTCAATAAGAAGGAGCTTGACGACTACTTCAAACGGCAACAGGACCAGAATGCCGTTGTCGCCCCGCTCAAGGCCGTTGATGCGGAGAAATCGTTTGATATGTTCATCAATGTCAAGGGCGGCGGAACGACCGGGCAGGCCGGGGCGTGCCTGCTGGGTGTCGCCAGGGCGTTGAAGAAATATGACGAGGGCATGCTTCCGGCCC
This sequence comes from Sedimentisphaerales bacterium, assembly GCA_030603595.1. GTDB lineage: Bacteria > Planctomycetota > Phycisphaerae > Sedimentisphaerales > Anaerobacaceae > JAFGCD01. Next base: position 19,905 of record JAUVXL010000037.1, read on the forward strand.
TGCGCGACGGCGGACATCTAACACGCGACCCGCGAATGGTCGAAAGAAAGAAGCCAGGACAAAGAGGTGCAAGGAGAAAATTCCAGTTCTCCAAGCGTTAGCGATAGAATCTCACCCGATAAGTTGAATGTGGTATTTTGATTGTAAATGGAGATCACTATGAGAGACAAAGAAATCCAGAAAGAAATCCAGGAGGTTGTCTCGCAGGCTGTTAAGAATGTTGAATCTACCGTGGAAGAGATCCACTTTCCTGATCTGCACGGTCGTGTTGGTCAGGATAGAGAATGGTGCGAGGTGGTTACCAAGGAAGGCACGAGGCAAATTCGTTTTCACGACTACGAGGAGGTCTTTTCCATTCCGGGTCTCTACGAGGAGCTCTTTCACAACAAATTAGACTGTCAAAGTCCGTTTCGAGTCACTGATCTTCTTGTTGATGTAGTAGAGGAGTTTGACACAGATTTTAGCGAGTTGAACGTGCTTGAAATAGGTGCCGGCAACGGCGTAGTTGGCGAGACCTTGAAGGCCTACGGAGTGAACAGTGTTGTGGGGGTTGACATTTTGGAGGAAGCCAAGCATGCCGCTGAGCGAGACCGCCCTGGGGTCTATGATGACTATATGGTCGTTCATTTGAACGAAATTCCCGAGCCTCAGGAAGAGCAATTGCGCGACCGGCATTTCAATTGCCTGGTGATTGTCGCCGCGTTGGGGTTTGGAGATATCCCCCCGTATGCTTTTGCCAAGGCTTTGGACCTAATTGAGACCGGCGGATGGATCGCTTTTAACATAAAGGAGGACTTTATGTATCAGACGAACCAATCCGGATTTACCGGTTTGATTAAGGATCTGACCAAGAGACAAGTAGTCCAGACCCAAGCCTATCGGCGCTATCGGCACCGTTTTTCGATTACAGGGGAACCTCTTTTTTACATCGTGTACGTAACCAGGAAACTGCGAGATATTCCTGGCGAGATTTTGCAAAGCTGAAGCGGACCATCTGGTCCGGGGCTGCCTTTTTTCGGAGTGGATCATGTATCGCAACGCATTGGATTTTTTGGCCTGTCCTATCTGTGGACATGAGTTGTTTTTGGCAGATCATGTTGGTAATGATGAGGATATCACCAGCGGGATTGTGGGATGTGAGCGAGGATGCGGCAAATATCCTGTTCGAGATGCCGTACCTGTTCTCTTGCCGGAGCGCTGCCAACAGAAGTATGAGGCAAAAGAATTACAAGGGAGCACCCGCGACCGCTTCAGTGCAGAATGGCATATGTACCGCTACGGTGAAACTACGTGGGGCGTAACGGTCGAAGAACGGCTACCAGTGGTGCTGCACGAACTAGGCTGGTCAAAAGAAGATATAGCAGGAAAAGTGGTTCTGGATGCTGGCTGTGGGAATGGCACACTGTCTCACGCGTTGGCAGAATTAGGGGCTACGGTAGTGGCCATTGATCTAAGTGAGGGTGTTTTCCGCGCCCGGCAGCATTGTCGGCACGAGAATCTTCACTTTGTGCAGGGGAACCTGTATTTCCCACCCTTCAAGCGAGGTGTCTTTGATGCGATTTACTCTTGTGGTGTTTTTCACCATGCACCTGATACGCGGAAATGTTTCGCTGCATTAGTGCCCACGCTGAAGAACAGGGAGGGCGCACGCTATTTTATATGGCTATACAGCAAGCGCTCCACACTGTTCAATCTGACGGTCGAGCCGCTCATGAAAGCGACTCGCAGGTTGCCTCCGCACCTGCTGGTTCCCTTGTGTTATATCCTTGCGCCGGTTGTTGAGGTGGCTTCACGTTCTCTGACGGCTTTAGGTATGCACAACTACGGCTCCAGGACGCTGAGAGATCGAGCCATACAGACACATGATCTGCTGGCGCCGACGTTCGTCTGGTATCACAGCTTTGATGAAGTGAAGGAATGGGCTTGCGAGGCCGGATTCGAAGAGATTCACCAAACCAATTATGAACCCACACAGAAGGCCCTTTCCTCAGGGCTTAGGCAGCTCCTGGACAAGTATCGCTCGATTTGTCGGCCGGGTTTTGGCATTCTTTGCAAAGGTTCGCGTGTGGGTGCATGATGGTCAAACTCGAACATGTTTACAAGAGCTTTGATCGAGGCAAGTCCTTCGCTGTCCAGGATATCTCGCTTGAGGTTCGAGAGGGGGAAACAGTGGTGTTGCTGGGCAAATCCGGCTGTGGCAAAACAACCACGCTGAAGATGATCAACCGTCTGGTCGAACCCACAAAAGGACTAATTGAGGTTGATGGCCGTGATGTTAGGACTCGTGATCCGGTAATGCTGCGGCGGTCTATCGGGTACGTGTTCCAGGGAATTGGTTTGTTTCCTCACTTAACGGTCGAGAAGAACATCCGCACAAGCCTTTCGTTGCTGGGATGGTCCAAGAGCAGGCAGAAGCAGCGTGTACGTCAGTTGTTGGATCTCGTGGAGTTGGATCCGGATGAATATGCCAACCGGCTGCCGCGTGAACTCTCCGGGGGACAGCAGCAGCGCGTCGGGGTTGCTCGGGCATTGGCCGGCTCGCCAAAGTACTTGCTGATGGATGAGCCGTTTGGAGCGTTGGATGCGATAACGCGCGACGTACTCCAGCAGCAGCTACTGGAGATTCAGAAAAAGGTAGCAGTAACAGTGGTCTTTGTCACGCATGACATCTTTGAAGCGCTGAATGTAGCCAGTCGTATTGCGGTGCTGAATCACGGTCGGTTAGAGCAAATCGGGACCAAAGAGCAAATAGTGAACAAACCACAAACAGAGTTCGTCCGGGAGATATTCGCCAAGCCCACAGGTCAGCTTAGACGCTATAAGAGTCTCTTGCAGACATGAATCAGTTCTGGAACATAGTCATTGAGCGTTTTCCTGAAGTAGTGACACTGACGGGCGAGCACTTCATACTAACGGGCTTGTCCACCATGATAGCAACATTGGTCGCCATTCCTCTGGGGATCGTAGCATATCGAACGCAGTGGCTGCGACACCTGGTGGTGGCGATGGTCAATCTGTTTCAGACCATTCCCAGTCTGGCAATGTTGGCGATTCTATTGGTGCTACTGGGCAAGATTGGTGTCGCACCAGCACTGCTTGCACTGGTACTGTATGCGCTACTGCCTATCGTCCGCAATACCATTGCAGGACTGAATGAGATTTCCGCCGACATCAATGAAGCCGGTAGAGGCATAGGTATGACGGAGGGACAATTACTTTGGCGGGTGCAACTGCCGTTGGCGTTTCCGTTCATAATGGCCGGCGTTAGGACGGCCGCGGTGGTCGGCGTGGGAATCGCTACCTTATCCGCTTTCATAGGGGCCGGCGGGCTGGGACAATTCATTAACCGTGGTCTGGCCACCTACAATACGAATCTCATATTATTGGGTGCGATACCGGCTGCCCTGTTGGCGCTGATAGTTGACGGATGCCTGAATTTAGCCCAGTGGGCGGCAAAGCCCACGCCCTTCACCGAAAGGCATAAACTACGTCATCGGCTGAAACCAGCCTTTGCCATTCTGCCGCTTATTTTGTTTATCTGTGGCATGTTGCTGGCTCTGATTGGCCAAGCGGGCGACGATGCAAGCGAGGCATCTTCGAGCGAGACGGTGACGGTTGGCTGCAAGAATTTTACAGAGCAACTAATTTTGGGCGAGCTGATGGCCCAGCTCATCGAAACTCATACGGACCTTAGAGTTGAACCAAGGTTCAACTTAGGAGGCACGATGATATGCCATAATGCTTTGGTGCTGGGAGGAATCGACATCTATAGTGAGTATACCGGCACAGCACTAACTGCGATACTTAAGGAACCAGCTACAACCGAACCCGAAGTCGCCTATGATCACGTCGCGCGTGTGTATAAGATGCGATATGACCTTATATGGCTCAAACCCTTCGGTTTCAACAACACTTACACCGTCACGGTGCGTCGAGCGGACGCAAAGAAACACAAGTGGAACACCATCAGTGACCTTGTCCCTGATGCTCAACAGTTACGTGCTGGATTCACCTCCGAGTTCATGGAACGCGAAGATGGCTACCCAGGCCTGAAGCAGGTTTATGGTCTTGACTTTGGCAAAATCTCTGATTTGGAGGCGTCCCTGATGTATGAGGCATTGGCGCAGGGGCAAGTTGATGTGATCTGTGGATTCGCGACCGATGGCCGTATAGCCGCGTATAACCTGCTACCTTTGGAAGATGACAAGGCCTTCTTCCCACCGTATTATGCTGCCCCCGTCGTTCGACAGGAGACTTTGCAAAGACACCCCAAGATCAGGTCAGCACTGGCGCGGATTGCAGGTCGCCTGGATGATGCGACAATGCAGCAACTAAACTATAAGGTTGACCAAGGCCACATGGATCCACGATCTGTTGCTCGTGATTTCCTCAGCGGTTTTGAGTAGGAGTCCTGTGGGGTTGATGATTTAGCCGGTTGAGAAGGGAAAGGAAGATGCAATGATACGAGTAGCGATAATCGGAGCAAGCGGATATACCGGCGCAGAGGCCATACGGATTATTCTGCGGCATAGCGGCGCGAAGCTGACGTATCTAACCGCACTACCCGAGGAGTGCGGGGCGGTGGCGGATGTGTTCCCCCAGTTTAAGGGCCGTTGCGGCCTGGAGATCGAGCCTTTGGATATGGAGGAGATCGGCGGGCTGGCCGACGTCGTTCTCTGCTGCCTGCCACACAAGGTCTCGATGGGCTTCGTGCCGAAACTGCTCGAAGTCGGGCTAAAAGTCATCGATTTCAGCGCCGACTATCGCCTCAAGGATGCTTCGGTCTATGAGACATTCTACCAGGAGCATACCGACAAGGCCAATCTGGCCATCGCGGCGTACGGCCTGCCGGAGCTGTTCCGCGAGCAGATAGTCGGGGCCGATCTCGTGGCCAATCCCGGCTGCTTTCCCACCGGGGCCGTGCTGGCCATAGCCCCGCTGCTCAAAGAGGGCCTTATCCGGACGGATTCGATCATTGTCAATGCCGTAACCGGCTCATCCGGGGCGGGTAAGAACCCGTCGGAGAAGTTCCATTTTCCCAATATGAATGAGAATCTCTTTGCCTACGGCATCGGCGTCCATCGGCACATGCCGGAGATGGAGCAAGTTGCCGGCGAAGTGGCCGGTTCCAATGTCCAAATACTCTTCCAGCCGCACGTCGGATCTTTCGACCGGGGGATTCTCTCGACAGTATATTCTCAGCCCACGCAGGATATCAGCAACGAGCGGCTATTGAAGCTGTACAACGATTTCTACAAGGCCGAGCAGTTCGTACAGATGCGAACCGGCGCCCCCGCCGTAAAAGACATCGTCGGCACAAATTACTGCCATGTCTTCGTAGCAAACGTTAAGGGCCGAATCGTGGCCTTCTCAGCAATAGACAACATAACCAAAGGCGCCTCAGGCCAGGCAATCCAGAACATGAACATCCTCTTCGGCCTGGATGAAGCCGAGGGGCTTACATAGAAGAATCGGCTACAATTTGCCATTGCACAACCCTGCCGGGGGAGCATTACAAATGCAACGGACTACGCTGTGGACTTGCCATAGAGGCATGTGGCAGTGCGTTTTTGGAGAAATTATGCGAATTTTTCAAAAAAATACTTGACAACTGGCAAGTTTTTGCGTATGCTACGACTATAGGATTGTCCAATTGACATTTGATGTTGTTATTTGAAAAGTTCAGAAGCTGGATTGTTAACCTTTTTTTAGGGAAAGGTGGTGCAGAATGGCGCAACGGTGACGAAGTCGAGGTCTTTAGCCTAAGACAGAACAAGAACTCAATATTTCATTCACAGGAGGTTTAGATCATGAAGGAAACGAAGACAATTTTAACAAAAAGGAGAAAGATATGGAAACCGGCCAGTTCGGTATCTTAGCTTTAGCGAAATACTTCTGTGGCGTTGTTCGTGAGAACTGCGAAGTAACGGAAGACCTGGATAATTTGATCAAAGCAATCGTCGTGATGGCGGAGGTCTCGGTTAAATTAACCGGGCTTCGCCCGGGACTTTTACAATAGCCTCATCCTGTCATCCCCGCGAAAGCGGGGATCCAAGGACAAAAGACTGGATTCCTGCTTTCGC
>JAUVXL010000338.1 GCA_030603595.1 Sedimentisphaerales bacterium
CCTCATCATAGTTTTGAGTTTGAGCAATTGTCGGAGAAATGCCGATCATCGTAAATGATAATTTGTAACTTTTTTTGTTCCGTCTTCGCAGGGTTATGTTATATCAATACTATTGCTTTACAATAGTCGCGGTCCAGCCGCCTTTGCCGGGCGCCGCTATCGTTACTTCCTTACCGCCGGTGATTCGGGTTTTCGCGGCCCAGTCGCCGGTCTTTATGTTCATCCACCTGAGCGTGAATTCCCCCTTGTGTTTCTTCAAATCCAGCTTCACCGAGCCGCCGTCGGTGAAGTACAACATGTAGTCTCGGCCCGGCCTGGCGGTTAGGTATGCCTCGTCCTGCCGCCTATCTTTTAGGAGGTCCATTCGCGGGCGGACCTGCCAGAACCTGACTTCACGTTCCACTTTGCGGGCGGCCTTGATACACGCCTTGGCGATATCGTTCAACCCGATGCCTGCCCCGTCGCGGTGAAAGCGGCACGACGCACACCCCGCGATAAGGTTGCGCCAGAAGCGCTCGACGCCGTCTATTGGCGTGCCTGTGCCGAAGCCGAGTTCCCCGTCCGAGTAAATCTTGGTGTTGTTTAAGGGCCGTGGATGCTTTGCCGCCTGATCGGCGAGCCACTTGATATTCACCCAGTGCGCCTCGTTGAAGGTTCTGCTGTTCACCTGGGATATGTCCATAAACTCATAAGCCTTGGGGTCGTCGAAGGCCTGGCGAATCTTGGCCGAGCTTTGAGGGTTCCAACCGTCATCGAACATATCGGTGACATAAACCTCAACGCCTTTGGCCTTCGCGTGCTCTTTGATAAACCGCATCCAATAGCGCCCCCAGGCCACCGGCGTCGAGGTCTCGTTGTTCATACAATAGAGCACGTTGTCATAATCGAGACTGTACGACAGCATCTTATCGACAAAGGCCTCCTGGAACCGCCGAATCGTATCGTACTGCTTCTTATACCTGCTCATCCCCGGGATCGCATGAAAGAACGGATGTTTGTCCCGCCATGGGTGGTCCCGGTATTTTTCGGCCAGCCCCGTCTGCTGATTGGTATAAGTGACATTGTTTCCAGGTCGCCACGGACTGTTTTGCCATTGGTCCTGCGAATAGTCGAACCTGTCCCACACTTCGATTTGAATGATGATTTGGCGCTCTTGGCACCATTTCAGGCAATTTGCGAATCGCTTCCAGTAGTCGCCGTTCCACTGTTTGAGATCGAACTTGCCGTTGCTCAGTCTCTTATGCGGTTTCAGTTCAAGCCCCTCCCGCTGGCTCATCGTATTGCGCACATAATTGCCCCCTACGCCGGCCAGTTCGTCGAGGTGCGTCTTCAAATCGTCGAGCAGGAATATATGGTCGGTCTTGCTCCCGCCCAACAGCAGGACCGGCTCGCCCCTGTACTGCCAATAGCGCGGATTCTTCGCGTAAGGCTTAATGCAATCTGAATTTCGATCGCCTAAGCAGTTACCGCATAACAACGCAACCATACCTGCCGCAACGACCATAGCCGATTTGTGTCCGTTTCTTACCTGCATATCAATTCGTCCTCCTTTTCTGCGATTCGAGTGTGTCCTGACTTATCTAGTTCCTGTTGCGGAAACAGTATTTGTCATTCCCGCGAAAGCGGGAATCCAGCTTTTTCGCTCTGGACCCCTGCTTTCGCAGGGGTGACATTGGCGGTTTTTGCTTTCCGCAACAGAAACTATCTAACTTATCTACCGTACTATTTGTAGTCTTTGCCTGCAAGCGAATCTTTGCAGGATGCTCGCCACTCTTCGAGCGTTTTTCTCATGGCTTTGACTATCTGCGGTTTCTCGGCGGCGAGGTCTTTCGTCTCAGCGGGGTCTTCGATAAGGTCGAATAGCTTATAGGTTTTGCCTTTGTTGCTGCTGTGTATCTTGTAGCGGTTGTCGGTCAGGGAGACCTGGTTGCTCGATTCGAAGGCGATTGGGACGGGGCGCTCGGTCATTTTGCCTTCGATTAGAGGCATCAGGCTGGTTCCGTCGGACGGCTCGGTCTTGCCTTTGATTGTGAATCCGAGAGCATCGAGGACTGTGCCGAAGTAGTCCAGCGTGCTGGCTGCGACGTCGGTTGTGCGTGGCTTTTTGATGCGTGCGGGCCATTGAAGGAGCCCCGGCACTCGCACGCCTCCTTCGAAGAGGCTTCGCTTTCGCCCTCTGAAGGGTCCGGCTGAACCTCGATAGCGGCCCTGCTTGCCGGTCTTGCCTTCCGGCCCGTTGTCACTGCAGAACCACAGCATTGTATTCTCGGCTATTCCGATCTCGCGCAGCTCTTTGCGAAGTCGGCCCATTTGCTCGTCGAGCGCGGTTATACAGCCGTAGTAATGCTGCTCGTTCTCGCTGTACTGGGAATACATTTTTCGATATTCCGGCCCGCCGACTACAGGTGCATGCGGCGCGTGGAACCAGATAACCGCCAGGAACGGCTCGTGGTTCTTAACCGCCTTGCGAATGAAGGGGACGGCCCGATCCATAATGATTCTCGAGTCGTCGCCTTTGAGCGGCCCGGTAACGTTCTGGCCGTTATGCCAGTAGAGTGCGCGGACGTCGAACTTCTTGCCGTGTGCGTTGGCGGGGTCATAAGGGTCCCAGGTCGCCACTGCGTATTCGGTCGAGAACCATTCGT
>JAUVXL010000296.1 GCA_030603595.1 Sedimentisphaerales bacterium
CCAAGTCAATCAACTCCGTCGCCGTAGAATATGGATGCCTGGAAATCGCGGGGATTCCATTGCTCGAAGGCCTGCTCACTTCCGCGCCGTATGCCTCGGCCTCAAGATTGTAAATATCGATACCGACGACAATAGGCCGATGCTCGTAAAGCCGATATGCCTCGATATGCCCCTTCGCAAGGAGCCCGGCATCCCGCGAAACATCCCACGGACTGTCGCCGATGATTCGCGCTGCGTGTTCATAAACCGAAGGTGCGAACTGAATCCTCTTCACTTGCCCCCCCCTGCGTTCAATCTCACGAATAACCGCCGAGTTGTCCAAATCCCCGTCCCCCGCTTCGATTGCCTTTTCCAACACGTCCCGGTGTGCCTTCGACAAGGGCAAGTCCTGGCCGAGCTTTTCAGCGTACTTGAGGATAATCGAGACGTCCTTGCAGTGCTGCCGCAATCTCGCCTGTGGCTCAAAATCGCCGTCCAGCATCTTGACGCCCTTAACGTCCATCGCCGCCGAATACGCCGGCGTAACTTTCAGCAATTCGAGAAACCCTTCCAATTCGAGCCCCAGCTTTCCCGCAAAAACAAGCCCCTCAGCCAAAGCTAATCGATTCAATCCTAAAATCAGATTGCTCGCAAGCTTGGCCCTGGACCCGCTGCCCGATTCGCCCAGGTAGAATATCTTATCGCTCAACGCCTCGAATATATCGCTGCACGCCTCGAATGCCGGCCTGTGCCCCCCCACCATAAAAACAACTTCCTTTTTCCTGACCTGCTCGCTGGACCCGGAAAACGGCGCATCCAAAAGACTCACTCGACGCTCAACTAACCGCTTCGCCAGCGCCGCCGTCTCATCCGGGTCCCCGGTTGTAGTATCGATTATATATCGTAACGTATTTGCTTCGACCAATCCTTCAGGCCATTCAACAACTTCGCAAACCACATCTGTGTCCGGCAGCGAAAGGATAACGCGATCAGCCCGTTCAGCAACATCCACCGGCATCTCACAGATCGTCACGCCCAGGAACCGGGCGTCTTCACACTTTTCCAGATCAATGTCATAGCCGACAACTTCGAAGCCCTCCGCCAATAGACGCTCGGCTATCGCCGTCCCCACAAGACCAAGACCAATAAGCCCGACCGATTCGGCCATCGCGAAAGCCTTTCCGACTATTTGAGTATCGCCAACATCGCCAGGATGCAAGCCAAGCAAAGCCCCGTTGCCACGACGAATCCCACCCACGATTGACGCGACGGCTTAACGACGAACAACCCGCCCGCCGTGGTCAAGCGACTCGATGCAGGCACCGCCTCATCCAACGGTAATTCGAGCCTATCGTCCTGCCCGATGGGAACGTAAATCTTCGTGAAGAACCGCTCAATCGCCTCGCGCTTCGGCGGCCTGGTTATGAGACTGCCTATCACACCCGCCGCCACGCCGACGATAATCGGCACGGCGATAGTGATATCGCGGCTGCACCCCAGAACGTGACGAGTCAATATGTAGCTAATCCCCGCCAGAATCGTGCTGGAAAACATCCCCGTAGTATTCATTCGTCGCCAGAGGATGCCCATCGCCGTGGAAATGCCCACCACACTGAGAATATTGAAGTAGTCCAAAATCGCCTTGACCAGGTTCGCACGCATCAGGATCGCGCCGAAGAGCGCCAAAAGCGCGATCCCAACGCCGATAATCCGCGTAACGTGCACCAACTGCTTTTCGGCGGCTTCGGGATTGATATACACTTTGTAGATATTCTGGGAGAACAGCCCGGCTACGGTCACTTGGACGGCATCGCCCGAAGACATCGCCGCAGCCATAACGCACGCAAGCATTACCCCCTGCAATTCGGGCCTTAGCAGCCCGCGGATAGCATCCCCGAACGCTGTGTCCTTGTTTATCGCCGAGCCGGAGTTGAGCAGGTGAACCAACCAGCACAGCCCAAGCACGCACCAGCCTATAGTGCACACCCGCTTTAGCATATTGCCGTAAGTAAAGCCGACCCGCCCCTCCCACTCGGTCTTGCCCGCCGCACATACGCTCATCAAATGCGGAAAAGCAAGAGCAGTCAGCGGAGCGTTGATGCTCAGCAGCAGCACCGTCAACAGGCTGAAATGCTTCGAGTCGAACAGGCCCAGCAGATTACCCTCCTGCGCCGCTAATGTCTCGCGCACGCCGGCCATCCCGTTGACATCCTGCAGTTTCAACGCCGCCGGAATCGCAATGATCGACAGGGCGATAATCATCAGGCCCTGAATCATATCCGTTCGGATCGCCGCGACGATGCCGCCCCAGTAACTATAGACTATGAACACAGCCGTCGTGACAAGCAGAATACCTATGAACCACGCCTCGCTGTCGGCGCCGGAGGCCTTGCCCATCACGCCCTGGACCGTTCGCGTCGTTGCGAGCATAACCCCCGCCAAAAAGACAATCATCCCCACAGCCGCGACGATAATATAGAGCACGCTGGCCGCCTTGCCGAACCGCTCGCGGAAGAAGTCCGCCATCGTCAGGCACCGCATCCGCCTGATTACAGGCGCGATTATCCAGTAGAAGGGCGTTCCGAACAACCACATCCACGAGACCCAGATACTCGACGCCCCGCTGACCACCGACTGGCTCATCACCCCTGCGACATTGCCCGGATGCGTCCCCGCCCCGAAGGCGTGCATCACCATCATAGGCCAGCCGAACTGGCGATTGCCAAGCAGATACCCCTCCTGATTTTTAATGCCCCGTTTGCTCCACCACCCCATCGTCAACATGCCGGCGAAGTACAATACCAGCACAATCCAGATCGCATAGTCTAATCCAAGAAACATTGTTACTCCTTACAACGCCCCAGCGTATTCAACCGCCGTCTATTCACTTGGAGACGCCGCGGATACGGATATCGTCGTATTGGCCGGTGTCGTCGAACGAGCCGACGCCGATTCTCCCCGATTTGAAGTGCTCGTCCACCGCCGTCATAATCGGCTCGGGATTGTCGTCGAAGAACACCTCAATACTGCCTGTCTCGACATCGCGGACCAGACGGACGCTGTGCCAATTCTCGTCCCACTTAGTGCCCTCGGTTCGGGTCTTGGCGATCGAGACGCGGGGCTCGTCGTTCACGAGGAAAATCGAATTGGCGTGCGGATCGGACTGGTTGGCGATGTGTACATAGTAGAAATGGGACGGATCCTGATGCCCGAAGAAGAGGCAAAGATCGCGATGGCCGTAGTCCTTGGTCGTCGAGTGCATCTCCAGTTCCAGCACGAAGCTCTTCACCACGACGTCCTTGATAAGGTTGATATTAAGAGGCGAGCGGACTTTCGGCTTATACTTGCTTTGTTGGAACAGCGCCAGCACCTTGCCGCCGTGCCCGTCCTCGATCCGCCAGGCCTTGGCGTCGGTAGGTTCCCAGCCATCGAGCGAGCCATGCTCGAAATCCGCCTCGAAGGCCAACGGCATCTTGCCCCCGCCGCATCCCGCTCCAAGCGCCGCGAACGCTATCAGTACAAATGCCAACGTCAGGTTAATCAGTGTTCTCATTGTCATGTTCTCCTTCTTCGTTTTGAGATTATTATTCTTTCAAACATAATTCTATGAATTGTCATTGCGAGGCCTGGAAGGCCGTGGCAATCTCTGCGGTCCGAGCGGTTGGAGATTGCCGTCCGCCACAGGCGGACTTCGCTCCTTCGCAATGACAACTGCCGGTTCGATTTCAGACTACTCTTACTTTCTTGGCATTCTCCTTCTCGCGTATCACCACTGGGCCTCGCTGTATGGACCTAACGGCCCTTTCGCTGCAAGTTTGGCCCTGGACCTTATGATGGCTTCTGCAATTGGAATATCGCTTCGGCGCGTGATTTTTATATTGGATGAATCCGTCTCTACAATCGTCACCTTCTCGCCGAGGGCCTCGACGAGCTGGGCGTCGTCGCTGATTGTACTTTGATCGAGGTTCTTGAGATTCGCGTACGCCTTCTTG
>JAUVXL010000146.1 GCA_030603595.1 Sedimentisphaerales bacterium
CTTGGTATAATTCCATCAACTTCATAGTAGCATCCTTTCTTTTATCTTGAACGTTAATGAGGATGCTACTATACTTTCTTATAGAGCAAATTCTATTACTTTTTGGTTGCGGCCAAAGGCCGCGCCAAGTCAATCCGTGTCTAAAAATCTGTGTGAATCTAAGAAAATCTGTGAAATCTGTGGTTAAGAAGGAATTCGCTTGACATCGAACTCAAAATATGGTACAATGCATATCTAACTAATTGGAATCATAGACCCAATCGTTATTTACGGAGGCCTCAATCATCACCCTGAACCGCCCAAAATCCCCAAATCACCTGCCCCCCCATTCTCCTGATTCCCACCCGTCGCAGATCCGCCATTGGCGGAATCCCCTGATACCCCAATCCCCTCTTCTCTGTCCCTCTCCTGTCTTCTCCATTCTGCCCAGCTTCTCCCCATCCAGCATCCGGTATCCAGAATCTCGGAGCGAAGTCCCGGCGTGCCGGGAGCGAGCCGGGGGCCCCTTTTGCGCAAAACAAACCCAATCCCCCCAACCCCAAAACCAACACAACCTCTTATGCCGCAACGGGTTACGAACCCAAACCACCCCTCCGGACTACGGGAAAACAAACCCAATCAAACCCAACTCCGCCCTTGCCCAAACTACCACTCTTGCCCAAATTCCGCACGTATGTTCCGCCCGTCGAAACACGACACCTATCCCGATGCTTTTTATCGGGATCCGACATCCGAAATCACACTGCTCGGCCTATTCCCCCGATTCTTCGATTGCATACAGCTTATGCATCGAAGCAACGTACAAAACGCCGTTCGCCGCGACCGGGGTCGCGGCTGTGGCGCTGTCCAATTTGATTTCGCTGATAAGCCTCTTTTCTTTGCTCGCAGCAAAGATAAGGAATTCGCTCCGCCGCGTCCCGACATACACCTTCCCGTCCGCCACGAGCGTCGAAGCCCACATATCCCCCTTCGCCTCATGGCTCCAATACACCTTCCCCGTCTCGGCGTCGATGCAGCGAATCATCCGCCCGCAATCGGTGATAAAGAGCAGCCCATCCTTAATAGACGACGTCGAACAGCAATGCCGAGACAAATCGCACGACCATATAAGTCCAGACTCGGTAATATCCCCCGTTTTCGTCGCATCGATACACTTGAGCCAGGCCTCGTGCTTGCCCCACCATATATCGCCGCCGTGCGCGACGTATATCCGGTTCTTATGGAAGACCGGCATGCCCTTGATATTGCTGGGGCTGACTTCTCTGTTTCGGATATACTGCTGGACGTTTTCTTTGGGCGCAGTCGGGTCGCAATCGAACCGCCAGACTCTCTTGAGCATCTCGACCTTCCCCACCGCCGGCACGGCCTTCATAGCATCGAACGCATACACAATACCGTCCCCGCCGCAGAAGAATATCAGCCTCCGCCCGTTGACCACACCCAGTGCGGGCGAGGACCAGGTCGAGTGGAAGATGTTTTTCCCGATCCCCTCATTGTCCCGCGCCAACAAACGGCCGGTCTTTTTGTCCAGGACAATAAGGCTCGGCCCATCCGGCCTATTGATTGCGCGATGCTTGTTATCAATGCCGTTGCTCGTATTGATATACAGGAAGTCGCCGTCGATGAGGATCGAACTGTGCGCTGCATCGTGGGGCCAGGTGTCGGCCTGTTTCGGGATGTCGAATATCCAGATGATGTCGGCATCGATATCCGTAACCTCGAAAGGCTCCAGATTAGGCCCGCCCTTATTGCCAATCGCCAGGTGTACGCCCTCATCCTTATACGGCCCATCGTTGCCGTTGCCCTGCCCCATCGCATCCAGGCATACCGCCTCCCCGCGATTAGTTATGGCATACACCCTATCGCCCTCGACGCTCGGCGGCGAGACGATCCCGGCGCGGGGCCAATCCAGATACGGGTCCGGCCCGAGCTTCGATACCATCAAAAGCCAAAGGAGCTTGCCATCCTTCTCGTCCAAACAAAGCAGAACCCCCCTGTCGCCCTTAAATCGCGGATCGTGCGGCTTGCTGCCGGGCGGGTCGTTATTTGTGCCCATATACACTCTTCCTCCTGCGACTACAGGCGTGGACCACGTCTCGCTGCCCAGCGGTGCGGTCCACTTAATATTCTTGCCCGTCGCCGGGTCGAAAGTATCCACCAGCCCGGTCTCATCCGAGATGCCGTTCCGCGTAAACCTCTCCTGCCATTGAGTTCTATCTGCCGCCCCAACAATCGAAACCAACACCAACCCGCAAAAAAGACCGCAAATCAATAGCCGCCGGATTCCCTGAAATTTCTTCATAAGGCCTTTCCTTTCGAATAAACAAATCACAAGCCCTATTCTATCAACTCTCCCGCCGGCTCTCAAGCTTCAGATAGACGCGATTACCCGTTTTAGCACGGGATGTGCATAGAGCCCCCTTGAGGGTGTTTTATACGGTTTTTCAACAATGATTCAAGGATGCCCGAAAATGCTGAAGGAAGATTCTCTCAGTTCCCGTGTCCATTGAGCCGGGGGATTTGGGGGTTGTAGAACTGCCAAAATACTCTACAATAGGAGTTGTTAGTAAGCTTGGCAATCGGCCGGGGACGGGACGAACAGTTGCTAAGCAGTTAATTTAAGGAGAATGCAAAGAAATGATTGGTTGCCATATTGGAAGAATATTTCAGGTAACTGTAGCCGGCGGCTCGTACCAAGAGGGCCTTACTTCAATCCTCCACGGCGTACCGCCGGGACTAAGCCTCACCGAGCAGGAGATTTACGGCGATTTGCTCCTAAGAAAACCAGGCGCCGACGAATTGTCCAGCCCGCGTAAAGAGCCGGACCTGCCCATCATCTATTCCGGCATAAACGTCGCCGACACGGTTGAGGGCGCCGCCAACAAGAACCACACCAACGGCACGCCGCTGGTCCTGCTGATCCCCAACCTGGATCGGCATTTCATACACATCAAGCAGTACCAGGACACGAACCGCACACCGCGGCCCGGCCACGCATCTTATGCATCCTTTATAAAATACGGCCCCGACGACGACGCCATCGGAGCGGGCATCTTCAGCGGACGCTACACTTCGACAATCGTAGGCGCAGGATACGTCGCCAAGAAGATCCTTAAAAAGTGCGGTATCGAGGTTTTTTCCTATATCAAAGAGATCGCCGGCGTCCGATGCCCCGATGTGCCGCATGATCAGAGCTTCGACTATACCGAGAGATACAAGAAGATGCGGCACGACTACGACCCCTTCTACCAGGAGGTCTATGTCAAGAATCGCATCACTATGGATATGAGGTTTCTCGAGAAAGCCGCCATTTTAAGAGAGATCGAAAAGGAAATCGAGCCCATTCGCGCCAAGGCCCTTGAAATCAAGGCGGCGGAGATTCGCGAGAAGTACGGTGTTCACGCAGTGGTGAACTGCCCCGACTTCGACGCCGCCGATGGGATGGTCGAGGCCTGCAATAAGATCGCAGCTACGGGCGACTCGGCCGGCGGCGTGGTCGAAGTCGTCGTCACCGGCGCCCCGGCAGGACTCGGAGAGCCCGTATTCTACAAGCTCGATGCCGAACTCGGAAAAATGCTCGGAATCGGCGCCGTCAAGGCTGTGGAGGTCGGCGCGGGCTTTGCCGTCAAAGATATGACGGGCTTCGAGAACAACGACCAAATGCACTCAGAGGACGGCAAGGTGATCTTCGATTCCAACAACGCAGGCGGAATCACAGGCGGACTCACTACAGGCGAGCCCATCGTCGTGCGGCTCGCAGTAAAGCCTACGCCCACGATTGACAGGCCGCAACACACGATTGACAAATACACCCTCGAAAACAAGGACCTCGCCGCCATAACAAGACGGGATGCGACTATTGCAGGCCGCATCTGGCCCGTCGCCGAGAATTACACCGCGATGGTGGTGCTCGACCACCTGATCGCACACTACGGCTACCAGGCCCTCAAGGCCAAGTAAGGCATGGGGCGGCAATCGCCACCAATACCAATAGAAAGGCCCCGGAAGATTCCGGGGCCTTTTTGATTTCTGCCGTCTCTGTTTCTCAATAGACTATGGGCGCACACCGGTTATGGTAGATTCGGATCGACCGGGAAAAACCCCGGGCTCTTGACGTCGGACGGGGCTGTTTCATTGTCGTAGGCGTCGCGTGCCCAGACCTGGAAACCGTGATTCTGGTCGTGCATCGTGAATCCGGGCGTGGTCCATGCATTGACGGCTATCCAGCCGCTATCTCTGGCGGCGGGCGGCACACCATCGGTCTCATGAATCATGAACCTATACTCCACCGGAACGCTCGGATCGGTAGCCAAAGAGCACGTCATCGTATAACCGTAGCCAGTCCATTTGTCGGGCCCAAGATAGATTTCCGCCACCCACAGATTAGGATCGCCGTCATCCCATAGGGGCGGCGTCTCATCCGGCGGTATAAGCGTCCTAGCGCAGGCTTCGCCGGACAACATCCACCAGTTCTGAGCTGGCGACATATCTCTTACCTGGAGCGTGTAGCAATACCACGTGTTAGGATCGAGTGGCGTATTGGGATCAGGCCCCGTATCGACCCAGTTGGGCTCTTCCTTCCAGCCGCTGTCGTAGCCGAGCGTAATGTTGGTGAAGAGGTACTCAACGCCGCTGGCGTCTTCAGCGTATGCTGTCATCATGACCGTAATATGCGAAACCGCATACGGCTCGATGACCCACATCAGGCCTGCAGGAGGAGTCGTGTCCTCTTCGCCTGCATAGGCTATCTCAGACCACCACGTCTCGTTCTTGTACTTATCACGCGTCTTGACCCTGTAGCCGTATTTCACGCCCGGGGACAGTCCGCCATCGGCATATTCGTTACTCTCGATCCAGCCGCTGGTGTCGCCGTCGCCGCGGACGCAATCGAAGAAGTACTCGACGACCCCGCCCCACATATCGACCGCTTCAACGGCAGTCATAAGTGCAGCCTCGCCCGAGAGATACGGTTCAACTTCCCACTGGGCCGGATCAGGAAGCGGCGGAGCATTATCCCCGGCCAGCCAGCAGCTCGCCATGAACAAGACATCCTCGAAATCCACCTTCGTATCGAACGTAATATCCGCGCCGCCGCACCAGCCATTAACATCCGAACAGGGCTGCTCCATCCAACCGTCGGCAAGGACGGCAAAGTCGAAGAAGTCCACTCCATTAACATCATCAACATCATTAACATCAATATAGAGGTCGCAGAACGAACACGGCTCGAGCATCAGGCGGTGATAACCCATATCGACTACACCAGTATCCGAAACGCCGTCGGTTCGCGTCGTATATCCGACCAGCCCGACGTCGCTGACAAGAGTTTCATTCGAATCACTTGGATCGGGCTGACCGCGAACGCAGGGACTATCCACAGCCTGACCGGAGACTGTCTGACTGAGATAATAGTCGTCGTATATTCCAGTCACGAACAGCGGATCGGCATCGATATTCCCGACGCCCCAGGTGACCGACCCAATACCCAGGCTAATATTGGGATCGTCAAAGACATCGTCTTTCCCGTCCTTGACATCACTGTAATAGACACTGAGGCTGCCTGGCCTCGGATCGAACTCGAATCCGGTGCCCACGTACATTTCATGGCCCTTCAGTGCATAGTTGTTCCAGAAGATACTATCAGTCACCTCGCAGTCGGCGTGGTACGAAACGTACAGGCCGCCGCCGAGGCCTGTTCTGCCCGGCTCGCCGGAGGCGCCTGCTGCGGCATTGCCTACAACCGTGCAGTTAGCTATATAAGGCTGGGCGTACCAGTTCGCCGAGATACCGCCTCCGTCTCTTCCGGCTGCATTGCTCATTATCAGGCAGTTCGTAATATCCGCTACGCTCCTATTGCCCGCAATGTACAGGGCGCCTCCCGATGTATCGGAGAAATTGTACGACATAATGGTGTCCCAAATCACCGCCGGGGTGCTGAAGGCAAACATGCCTCCGCCCTGTCCTATCGTCACGGGTATATTAACGTCGATGATTATGAGCGAGTTGGGATCATTCGGATCAGCCGTTACATTCGGATCGCCAATCGACGCCGCCGCTCGGTTGTATGTCAGTATGCTGCGCGTTATTGTCGTCTCCTCCGAATTTACGGCAAAGAGGCCGCCTCCGAGGCCCGCCGTATTGTATGCGACGGTGCAATCGGCTATCTCCATCGCACCGGCCCACAGCATCGCGCCGCCCAAACCGCCGTCCGCCAGGTTCTCCCTGAACACGGTGTCGGTTACGACCATTACACTGTTGACATCGGCATACAATCCTGCGCCCAATCCCGCCACATTCTGTGTGAAATTGCAGTCGGCAACGGTCACCTCGCTGTTCGGATCGCACCTAAGACCGCCGCCGCTGGCGGACCCGCTCACCACCAGAACGTTGGGGTCGGCAGAGTTCGGATCCAGCGCAGAGTTGCCGATAAACGTGCAGCCGACCACTAACGAGACACAGTTCGAGTCGTATGACAAGCCGCCGCCGTAAGCAGCCGAGTTGTCGAGGAACGTGCAGTTGTAGAATATCGGCGCACTGTTGAAATCGCAGAATGCGCCGCCGCCATTGTCGGCCAAGCAGTTGATAGTGGTAACGTTTACAAATATCGGGCTGCTGTTGATTCCGACATAGATCCCGCCGCCGTAGCCCTGGCTGTTTGGATCGTTCGGGTCTGCGCCAGTCGCAACGCTGTCGCGGATCACCATGTTCAGTATGGTCGGACTGGTATTGGCGTCGATGAAGACGCCGCCGCCGTTTCCGCCGGCGACTCCGGCGCCGATAATAGTGAAACCGTCCACTACCGTATTGGCGTCCTCTTCGGTCGCAAAGATAAAGCCTCTGGTCCCAGCGCCGTTGCAGTCGATAATCGTTCCGGCCACAATGTTGGCGTCGTCGGGATTACTGCTAACCACCGTGATGTCTTTGCCCCTCATGTTGATATCGCCGTCGTAGGTTCCGGCGTACACAACAACCGTGTCCCCGCTCTTTGCCATATCGATGGCCTGCTGGATTTCATTGCCGGCGCCGCGCACCATAATTGTCTCGACCTGCTCGAATTCGAGCCAGATGGTCTCGTTCGAATCCACGGTAATCTCATAGACCTTGTCCGGCCAGAGCAGCACGTCGTTGAAGTCATACCATCCCTTGACACGGTAGCCTTCGCCGGGCACACCCTTGAGGGTAACGACAGTGCCAAAGTTGTACCACCCGCCGTCAGGATCAGTCGGATCGAGAAGCGGACTGATAGTAAACGCACCGTTCACGCCGACAACGTTGATCGTCAGCCGATATCTTTCAATCGGATAATGATAACCCATATCGACTGTCCCGTCATCGGTGGCGCCGCTGAGCGCCGTGGTATAGTCGGCGCCAAATCCGAGATTCTCGACCAAAGAGCTTCCGGCATCCAAGGCCGGGCTGTCAAGCAATTGCCCACCCCTGCCCTGACTGAGATAGTACCCGCTGACGAACAGCGGATTCTCATCAATGATACTATTGAAATCCCAGACCCAGTAATTCGGGTCCACCGCGAACAGCACGGCGTTGGCGTCAATCGCTTGCGTGTCGCCCGGCACGGTCCAGCCCATAATATCGCAATAGGAGAAGTTGACGTCTGCCGGCCTCGGCTCGTACTCAGTGTCCACTCCGACGGCAACCTGGGCGCCCCCGGCAATGGTGCTTTCGTTGCCCCAGATAATCGTGTTTAAACAATCGACGCTCGCATCGTACCCGCAATAGAGGCCGCCGCCGAACCCGGCACTCGAACCAAGACTCCCATTAACAAGATTATAGGCAATTGTGCAATTGGATATGTCAAGCCCTGCGTACCAGTTGACCGAAACCGCGCCGCCGTCGCGTCCGGCCGTGTTCTCGGCGAGTATGCAGTTATGCAGAAGCGGGACTTCGCTGAATAGCTGATCGCTGCCGCCATAGTAAATGCCTCCGCCTGATGCGCTTGCCATGTTGCCGACGAAAATACTATCGCTAACATCCACTCGAGAGGAGAGGCTGTAGTAACCGCCGCCCTGCCCGAATATCGTGCCGGTGCCGTATGCGAAGATAAGGTTCGGATCGGGCACGCCGTTGGCATCGAGCGGCACGCCGTTGGCGTCTGTCGTTATACCAACAGAAACAAAGGCGAGGTTCCTCGTTACGGTTGTGCCCACAATCACACCGTTTGCATCGGCCGAATACAGGCCCGCTCCGAGGTATGCCGTGCTGTCGCTGATGTTGGAGTCGATTATCTCCATCTCGGCATTGGACCAGTATATTCCGCCGCCAACGCACGCATCGCCGCCCGAGACATTGCAGTCCGCAAGCGTGACAAATGCGCCGTCTTCGACCGCCATCGCGCCGCCGTAGCTAACATAGATATCCTCGGGAGCATCGAACCCTGTATAAGTACTCGGATCCAAAGTCTTGTCGGCCGTGTTGCCCGTGAAATTACACCCCGTGAATTCCGGAGCGCTGCCGTAACATGCATATACTGCGCCGCCGAAGTTCTCAATCGTCATCCGCACGTCCGGAGTGGGCCGTGGATTCCCGCCCAGGCCGGAGAGACCGCCGTAGGTATGGTTGTTATCGAAGTCACAGCCAATAAACTGCGGATTGCTGTCGTTCTCGATATAAACGGCGCCGCCGTGACCGCTGTACCTCCAGTAGTTCTTGTAGTAGCCGCCGTAATACGTCGGCACACCGTCCACGTCGTACACACCCCAGGACCAACCGTTCCACCAAGACCAGTTCGGGTATGTCCCCGGACCGGTCTCCTCGCCCAGAGACCATGTGTAGTTGCCCCCTCGTCCACCGTGGTAAACCGGGTCACCCGTATCATTGCCGCCGTCGCCGCCGTTGCCGCCCATCGCAAAACAGTTCCGGAACGTACAGCCCCTGAATATCGGATTACTGCCGTACCCAATATAGACCGCGCCGCCGTAGGCCCATCCGGCCCAGCCTCCGTCATGTCCGTAAAGCGCTGAGTCGGCGCCGCGACCGCCGTCGCCGCCTGTGACGGAACAATCTGTGAACAGACAGTTCTCAAGGACAGGCGAGCCGTTATAGATCGTCATCACACCGCCATTGATGCTGCCGCCGTTGAAGCCGTCATCTCCGTCTCCGTCATCCCCATCTCCACCAAACCAGTGGTTGTCGGTGAATACGCAGTTGCGAATCGTCGGCGAGCAGAAATTGATATTCATTCTGCTGTTTGTGATAGTCAGGCCGTCGATGATCGCTTCGGTATCGGTCGTGGATATTCTAAAGATCACATTGTCGATAATTGTCGCGGCCACGCAACACGGATCCTCCGGATTCATGCCGCTGAGCGTTATGCCCTTATCAAGGATAATCTCCGGTATCGGAAAACCGGGATACGGCGGGTCATGAGTCCCCGTCGGAATCAAAACGACATCGCCGTCAGAGGCGGCATCGATAGCACGCTGAATCGACGTGTAATTCGGCTCGCTGCCGACAAAGTACGTCTGCGGCTGGGCGAACTCGACCGTTACGCCGCTGTTGCGCCGCATAACCACAATATTCGTGCTGTCTCTCGTCGAATCATCCACGGTCCCACGCCAGCGATCAACACGGTAGCCCGCATCGGCGCTTGCCGTCAACGTCACCGGCATGCCGCCGTAGTATTCGGATGTGCCTGTTGCGGGGTCCTCACTGATAGGCTCGGTGATCGGCTCGACCGTGCCGTTGCCGCCTATTACCCTTGCAGTTAAGACAAATTTATCCGCCCTGATATGATTGGGGTAGTGATAACCGATGTCAACCGTGTTGACATCATTTATGTCGCCCACTTTGCTCTTGTCGGTGGTGCGTGTATCCAGCTCCAGCAGCGAGGCGAGAGCACTGCCGCTATCCACAGCGGGGCTGCCTGCCTGATTGAGGTAATACGGGCCCATCGGCCCGGATTCAAACAGCGGATCCGATACGATGTTGTTCGGATCAAGACTCGTAACACTCATCAATACCCTTGTCTCGTCAACCGGACCCCAGAGGCCGTAGTCGCCTTCCGCGTTATTGTTGAACAAGCTGTGCTCAACAATGTCACCGTTGCTTCTGGACATTTGTTCGGCTATCGCGGTATTGCTGCAGTTCTGGAATATCGAGTCGCTGACTACGACTTCGGTGGTCCAATCGCTGTACACGGCGCCGCCAATCTTGCCCGCGGAGTTATCCACAAAAGTGCAGTTTTGTATCTCAGGCTTCGAGTAGATAGCGCTGGCAATGGCGCCGCCCTGAGCCTCGGCCGAATTACCGATCAACAAGCAGTTCTTCATCAGATGCTCGACGCCGCCTCCGTAGAAGTTAATGGCGCCGCCGGCCCCGTTACCAGTCTCGACCACGTTGTTCTGGAAAACCATATTCTCAATCGTGCCATCTGCATCGGCGAAGACTATGCCGCCGCCTATGCTGACAGTAGCGCTTAGGTCGAGCCAGTGTGCTTCTCCAAAAGCCCCGACCATATCGAACACGGTGTTCGTGGTGCCGGCCGTGACGTCGGCAAACAACCCAGAACTGGCCAATGATGTGTCGGACGTCAGAAAAAAAGATAGAGGAACGTAACTGGTGTCGAAACCACTGGCGCCAAGAGCCCTGTTTTCGCTTATAAAGCCTCCGTCAAACGAAGCCCTACCGGTTGTCAGGAACAAGGCGCCGCCGCTCTTGGCGGTGTTTCTCAGGAAGTAGCAATCTTTGAACGTGGCGTCGAAGTCCTGGAAATGCACCGCGCCGCCGTAGGAATATACGTCGTCAACGGCCTTGTTGGCGGTGAATCCGCAGGCCTCGAAGTTCAATCTCAATATGACATGCGTATTCGG
>JAUVXL010000314.1 GCA_030603595.1 Sedimentisphaerales bacterium
AGGGTGAGCGGAATAGTGGCAGGGGCGGCGTGCGCACAACACTACCGCAGCTATTTTGCCGCCCGTTTCCGAAAACGGGCAAAAAGTGCGGTAGTCTATGCCTGTATTAAACTGTGATTAACACCCGTTTAATGCCTGGGTGATGGCCGTTTAACCGGCCCTAAACGGCCTCCTTACTCGCCTGCTGGTTTATACCTAAATGGTGATCTATGATACCGTACACTTGCTCTCTGATCGTTTGCAGTGTTTCCCTGCTGATCATCTTCTTGGGCTTGATCGCCCCAACGTCATGCTTCATGGCCGCGCTCTTCTCCGCCAGCCGCAGCCGCATGTATTCGTCAGCCTTGAGAACAACTGAAGTGGAGGTCTTCAGGGCAAGGGCAACGTCTCTTATATCTTCGCTCGTCAACTCCGAGTTGCCCGTTAGGTATTCCAGTATGTGGGCCGTCAGCATCTCAGCAGCCGCCTTCTGTGTGGCCGATACCTTCTCTCCGGACAGGCTGTTCATAACGTCCCGGACCTGCAACGCTGCTGCACTCATTTGAGAGATCGTCCGCATGCGCCTGGCAAACCGGCCAATGGCGGCAACACTGATAGCGCCACCCTTCTGTGCAACATATCGTTGCATATCGGCATAGGACGGCTTGCCGATCTTCTCGCCTTGATAATCGTCCGGCCACTCATTATCGACTACCATTCCCCTGAGAGCATCAACCAACTCTTTTGGCAGCAAGTCGATAGTTGAATGTGTTCGCCGTTTGCTTTCAAACATGCCCTGTTATGCCCCTGTGTCTCTAATGCCCGATTCCGCCTGGCGTCTTGCCGAAGGTTTCCTTCTCTCCATCTTCAACGGTTTAACGCCCAACTCGTACAGCTTTCTGAAGAACCGCCCCAAAGCACTCTTACTAATCGCAACGTCCTTGTTGCCGGCAAGCCACTCGACGCTTTGAGCGATAGTCAGCCCCTTGAGATAACATCGAATCGCATCACGCTCCCTATCTTCCTGATATAAGCGGGTTGCGCCCCGGGCCTGGCGACGGCCCCAGGATACGGACTTATAGGTGTCCAATACGGCCCCGGCCGCTTCGTCCAGAGTCATACCGTCCAAGTCGCTAACCGGTATCAACATTCGAGCGATATTATCGTGCACCATGCCCGCAAGCTCGCGCTGTGTGTCGGCTTCGGCCCGGACAGTGCCGTGCGGTGTTTCGTATATTAGCGTGAATGCTTTCGGCATAATGTCACGCACCCTTTCCCAACTCAGCTACCTTCGCTGTGATCTGCTCTGCTGTTGCTGCCTCCCCAACGAGGCACATGAACGACTCGCGCTGCTCTACTTCGAGAGTATCCAGAAACGCACTGCCAACCGCAAACACCTTGTCGCGGCCATACGCACCGTCATATTTTGCATGCAACCCGCTCCGTTGTGAGGTCTGCTGTATGGCAAGCGCGGCGTTCTCCCTCTCCAAGACTCCGCAATCGACGATTACCGCTACGCCTCTCTGCGATAGAGCCGAAATGCGCTGCCCATGCTTCTACAGAACTCATCACTTTATCTATTTGTTTTTCAGCCATGCCGTATCCCTTGACATTACATTGACATCATTATTCCTATCCGGCCTTCGCCGTCGATATGTTCTGTTCATCGTTTGCTGCACCACGTCCCGTTATAACCGGCAGCCACACTCTCACCGGGAGCTTCAACTGTTCTATGGCCGATATGATAACCTGTGCATCTATGCTGCCCTCCGCCAAGATCGGCATCGAGGTATGAAGCGCAGCTATGATATGGCTGCAAGTCCGCAGCCTGCCGGATTTCGGCGTCCGACGAATGCTTCGCAGAGTTGCTACCGCGTCGCCTGTCAGCCTGATCCCGCCGTACTCGTATAGCTTCCGTATATCCTCCGCCGTGTACATCCCGCCGTCTCTGTCCGAAGCACTCTCATCGAGATTCAACACGCCCATAAGCCTGCTCGTAAATTGGTCCAACGATTCATGTTCCCGCGTGGTTCGACGCTGCATGACCGTTTGCTGCAATTGCTGATTGCCTGCCAAGATGAGCGGGCAACGACCCTTAACCACAATCACCTGGCGAAGCTGATTCAGTTGCTTTACGGTTAGGCTGGACGCTTCGTCGATAATAACGATTGTATTTCGACACTTCAGAGCCTCAGCTATCCGCCTTGCAACCAATGCCGTCGCTCCATTCACACTAAGCTTCAGCGACCTGGCAATCTCAGCAAAGATATATCGCGAACTCATGGTGGCGTCGAGTTCAAGGTACACGGTATTCTTGTTCGCCTCGACATATTCGCGTAAGCAGACGCTTTTGCCATGCCCGCCGTCGCCAATAATCAAGCCGATTCTGCCTTCGTCAGTCGAGAACGCCTCAGTCTGTGTGACTAACGCTCCGATCTGTTTTGCCACCGTCGTCTCGACATAACCGCCGTGCTGCCCTCGCCGCCGCTTACGATCCCGACTATTGATTAGCTGAACAATCTTACTAACCAACTTGACCACATTCCCCTTATATCCCTTGCCCAGGAACTCAGATACCACCGACCGGCTAACGCCAAGCAACTCGGCAACCTTGCCCTGCGAGATACCGTTGTCTCGCAGGAATGCTCGCAGGGAAGACGCTACCCCCCGCACGGCCTCGTCCGTCAAGTCTTCTGGAATGCGTTCCTTGATCACCTGGGCGTCCCGTTCTAACCCTTGCCACACCTCTTTCATATCCATATCCATCCCTACGAAAACAATTTCACACCCTCATGTTTGTTCTTCGGCCGTCGCAGTAAGGACAAATCCATATCCAGTTTCCGCGACTCGGCCCC
This sequence comes from Sedimentisphaerales bacterium, assembly GCA_030603595.1. Classification (GTDB taxonomy): domain Bacteria; phylum Planctomycetota; class Phycisphaerae; order Sedimentisphaerales; family Anaerobacaceae; genus JAFGCD01. The sequence continues at coordinate 2,835 of JAUVXL010000314.1, forward strand.
GACGGCCTTCTTCAGCACCTTTTGCGTGACCTCCCGCTTGTGTGCTTTCTTCTGTCCGTCAAGTGGAGTCCGCACACTATGCAGGCTCACCACCACCTGCCGTGCCGGTGCGTTTTTGCCGGAAGCCCCTTCGCCGTCACGCACCGCCTCGATAGCAAGATCAGTCAAACTCATATTCATCACTCGCTGAGCGCCGCGAAATTGCTTGGCAACCCGCTTCGCATGACGCTGTTTTCTCATGGCTCCTCGCAAATCCTCTTCGGCAACCGCTCCCCCGTATGCCATAAGCCGGGCCTGCTCTACAACGGTGATCAACTTGAGCGCATAGGAATTTGTAATGATAGCAAAGATGGGCAATGTGGGAAAGTTGTCATTCCTGCAAAAAGTTGTCATTCCTGCGCAGGCAGGAATCCAGTCTTTGGGCCTTGGATACCCGCTACCCGCTCCCCGATCG
>JAUVXL010000125.1 GCA_030603595.1 Sedimentisphaerales bacterium
CGATGCATGCCAGCGGCAGCGTGGCGTAGATCCAGCCCGTCTGCTTGCCGGTCATCTTGAGCGGGCCGAAAAGACGCGCCGCCAGCACAGGGAACCACGCCCCCCAGATTGCGTATTCCATGAACATCGCAAAGCTCAGCGCGATATACAGTTTCCATTCCATTTCGTTCTCCTTAAATTCAGCTCTATAATAGTACCATTTTCAAAAGGAAGATGTCACTTTTTGTCATTCCCGCGGGCTTTTTGTCATTCCCGCGGACTGTTTGTCATTCTCGCACCCCTTGTCATTCCTGCGCAAGCAGGAATCCATTCCTCCGGTTTTCCTGGACCCCTGGTCGTAGCCAGGGGTGACAAAAAGCGGTATTCGCTTCGCCTGCATTCTACACTCCAATATGGCCGTCTTGAATCGCATTTTCCATAACATTCCCGCGCCCCTTGTCATTCCTGCGCAAGCAGGAATCCACTTGTTCGAGACGTTTCTGGACTCCTGCTCCCCGATCTCGGTCGAGGACAAGCTTCGCAGGAGTGACAAAGACGGTATTCGCTTCGCTCCCGTTTTTGTGGGGCGTCTGTTCCCTTGCAAGCCCAATGTCATTTCTGTTCCACATGCTATTCCCGCGCCGTATGTCATTCCCGCGGAAGCGGGAATCCATTCCTGATACTCTCTGGATTCCGGGTCAAGCCCGGAATGACAAGAGCCCCCGGAATGACAAGAGCCCAAAGCTATCCAAATGTGTTTGAGAGCTCACTATATGTTTTTTGTGCGGGCCGGTTCATCCGCAGATGTCTCTGAGTCTATCCGCGGCCAGTGCGATATCGCCCAGGCGCTCGTCGCCGGCTTCACGCTCGATCGCCATCGCTCCGTCGAATCCGATTTCTTCGAGTGCGCTGACAAACTCCACAATTCCGACCTCGCCGTCTCCCCAAGGCACTTCCGCCCCCCATGTTCCCGGCTCCTTGGTGCGCGTGGCGTCTTTAACGTGCAGGTGCTTTATCCATGGCGCCAGCACGCGAAGCGCTGCGATGGGGTCGCCCTTGTCGTAGAGTATCATGTTGGCCGGGTCGAAATTGACGCCCACAGCCGGGTGGTTAAGCTCTTCGAGGAATTCCCCCAGTTCCAGAGCCGTTTCCTGGCCCGTTTCGAGCAGGAGGATCAGCCCCTTATCCGCCGCCGCGTCGGCCAGGCGCTTGATTCGGTCGCGGAATACCTTGGCGTGGGCTTGGTCGCTTTCGTCGATAAAGCCTGCGTGCATCGAGAGATACTTCACTCCCAATATCGCCGTCTTGTCGGCGGCGCCGATAAACAGTTTGCGATTCGCCTCCCAGCAGTCGTCCGGAACGACGCCGCCGGTCACCTTTATCGCGTCGAGCGAGGAATAATCTTCCTGCGGGAAGTCGATCATCGTGGCGGTTATCCGCCAGTCCTGGTCCTGAATCTCTGCCAGGACGTTGGGGTCTTCGACGGCGCCTCTTATGCCGAGGTGGACGTGCTCCAGGCCGATATTCTTCATCGCCTGGGCAACACCTGCAATATCCGTCTGCAGCGACCAGCTACAAACTCCTACGGGCCAATTCTTACATTCCATTTTGCCATTCTCCAATTCGAGGGTCAGAACCTGCGGTAAAACCGCAGGTTAAATAAAAACTCCTTCTACTACCATATCACATTTGTATTTGTGGCTTGTCATTCCCGCGAAAGCGGGAATCCAGATTCCAAAGAAATGGATTCCGCATCAAGTGCGGAATGACAGCTTATATAGTGCTCACGATTGAGACTATCTGTCCTTTCTCGGCAGATTCCTTTTCCGCGGCGACGATTTTGACCGAGTCTCGCGATTGTTCGAGCGTGGTTACCACTTCGAGTTCGGCGCCTTCTAAGAGCTTGGCGAAATGTTCGATCTGCAGGAACCACCCGTCACCTTCAACTACCTCAGGCGTAAACGGCTCGCCCTCGCCCAGGCAGACCTTGAACGTCGGATCGCGGGTCAGGTCGTAAATAATAGTCGCCTTCTCCAGCATGAGGTGAAAGCTCATCTCGAATCCGAACGAAGGCGTCATCGCCCAGCCGCCCTCTGCGGTCACGGCGATATCGTCGTCATATATATACTGGGTCGATATGTGGGGCAGTCCTCCGCCGGGGGCCTTTGCCCCTGCACTCGAAACCGCCTTGGGCATCCCGAAGAGGTACTGGACGTAATCGGTATCGTGGATGTGCAAATCGAGCGCCATGCCGCCGCTGCGTTCGTCGTCGAGGAACCAGTTGTCCGCGCTCCACGTCGGCGCCGAGCCGAGCCTTCGCAGCGACGCGGCGATTACTCTGCCGTACTCGCCGCGATCGATGATCTCTTTTGCTTTGGCGTACTCGGGCCAGAACCTCACGCAGTGCCCGATTTGCAGCAGCTTGCCCGTCTCTTTGGCCGCGGCGATCATCTTGTCGCACTCGGCTACGTTCAGCGCCATCGGCTTTTCGCACATAACGTTCAGTCCCGCCCGCAGCGCCTTTATCGAGCACTCCGGATGAATGAACGTCGGCAGCGTGATAGAGACCGCGTCCAGCTTCGCCTCGGCCAGCATCTTATCGAAGTCGCTATACAGCTCGATGCCGGTGAAATCGATATTCGATTCCGCATCGCCGATATTGCCGACTGCCTTCTTAGTATCTTCGACAATGTTGGGATTAACGTCGCAAACCGCGACAACTTCGGCTCCTTTGACCTTCTTCCAGCACGAATAGTGAGTCCGCCCCATAAACCCGAAACCCACAATGCCAATTCTAAGCATACCTGCAATCCTCCAATCATTTTCACTGTTCTGTTGTCATTGCGAGGAGGCCGTAGGCCGACGCGGCAATCTCCTACCATTCGCACTAAGAGAACGGTTCATTTTCTTCGGAGGCCTTTGAAAAAGGCCGTGGCAATCTCCCGTTCTCGAACGAAGGAGATTGCTTCGCTGCGCTCGCAATGACGGACATCAATAGTACTGTAAACGTATTGTTAAGAGCGGCTGGTTGACAGAATGGAAACTCTCATTCCGTCAGCCTCGCTTCACCGTGTCATTCCCGCGCAAGCGGGAATCCATTTTTCCGCTTGCTCTGGACCCCTGGTCAAGCCAGGGGTGACAAGAGTCTCATAAGGTGTGCGACCTTGCTGCACACGCGAAACTTAGCCCATCTGTTCTTCTGCATACGACCCGGCATTCTACCACAATCCATAAATCCCTCAACCCAAATCCTGAGATTTATCGCTCCGCGCAAGGATTTGCACCAATCCACGCCATTTTTCCAAAGAAAAAAGCCCTCAACAGGCCCCAACAGGAAACCCGAGCCGAGCGCCGAATCGCCGAATTCCTCCTGAGCCTGAGTTGTTCCGGCTGCGCAAAGGACAGCCACGGTCAATAAGACTTGCATTTTGAAGAGTTTCATAGCCAATCCTCCATTCATAACATTCTATTCACTTGTCAAAGGGCGGCTATGGTTCGCGGCCGGGCCTTTGGCTGGACGAACCGAATACGAAAAAGAAGAGAGCGAGCTGCGACGAATACGAATACGTATTCGTATTATCTTTACTTTCCTTTTCGTTTTCTTTTCGTTTTCTTTCCTTTCCTTTCCTTAGTTGAACCTGTGTTGGAGGTCTGTTCCAACGCTGTTCAAGCTGTGTTCCTTTTAGCCGCACTTGCAAGTCCTGCTCTGCCCTTGGCTTGCGTGAGCCTCTTTGCCCTTCGCAGATCTTTTCTTACACGTTTATGTCTAATCACGCCGTCGCGTGTGTGAAACTTTTTTCCAATTCTTTCCGAGATGTTCTCGAAGTTTTCGCAGTTGCACAATCGCCGTCAGGAAGGCCTGGCTTTCGAGTTGTACGTATTCGATTTTCATCCTTCGCTCTCCTTTCTTGTCTTTTGCATATTCATTCAATGAACAATTTTATCATATAGTTCGGTAATTGTACAACAAACAGGAAGCTCCTGCAAGCAAAAAGTGAGATTTTTTGCAACTTTTTTCGGCATCTGCTGCAACTCCAGGCGCGGTATATGTTTACGCCGAGCGGGAAATTGCCTGTACATTCGCCTACGATCACATAGAATGCTCAGAAATGCCGTTGTTTTGTTGCATGTTGTGCGATGGATTGTCATTGCGAGCGAAGCGAAGCAATCTCCAACCGCTCGAAATGGGACATCCGCTTTTGGTGGAGCAGGAGATTGCCACGTCCCGATGAATCGGGACTCGCAATGACAACTCATCGAATCGCTACTAACAGAGCACTACGGCAATAATCGGTCTCAGGTTTGAGGTGTGTTATGAATTCTAAAGAACGGATTTATGCGACATTGGCGGGTGAATCGGTCGATCATGTGGCCGTTACGCCTATATTCATGGCGTGGGCTGCGAATTTCATCGGGCGGATGTATCGCGACTACTACCTTGATGGGGATGTCCTGGTTGATGCCCAGCTTGCCGTTACCAGGGCGTTCGGGATCGACCAGATAAGTGCGATAAGCGACCCCTGGCGCGAGGCGGCGGCTTATGGGATGGAATTCGAGTATCCCGAAGAGGGCGTCGGCAAGCCCGCCGATATCCTGCTCAAGGGCGAAGACGACCTGGCGAAGTTCAAAGGCGTCGATCTCCTCAAGGCCAAGCGAACGAAGCAGCGAATCGAGAGCGTCCGCCGGATGGCAAAGGAGATTGGAGATACCCATAGCGTTTTGGGCTGGGTCGAAGGGCCGTTCGCAGAATACGCCGACCTGCGAGGCGTCGAGGCGGCCCTGTTCGATTTGATTGACAAGCCCGCGTTTTTCAAGGAGGCCGCAGAGGCGATTATTGACAACGAGATCAAATTCGCTATCGCCCAGGTCAAGGCCGGGGCCGATATGATCGGAGTCGGAGATGCCGCCGCGAGTCTGATTTCGCCGAATCAATACAAAGAATTCGTTCTGCCATTGGAGCAGAAGCTCTTCGATGCGATACACGAGGCCGGCGGCGCCGTCAAGTTGCATATTTGCGGCAATGTCAGCAATCACGTAGTGTTCATGGCCGAAAGCGGGGCGGATATTATCGACCTTGACTGGATGGTTCCTATCGCCCGGACCAGAGAGTTGCTGGGGCCCGATATCACTTTGTGCGGGAATTTCGACCCGGTCACGGTCCTGCTGCAGAGCACACCCGAGGAGATCGCCGAGGCCGCCAGAGCCTGCATGAAGGCAGGCGGAGAGAGGTTTATCTTAATGCCCGGCTGCGAAGTGCCGCCGGCCACGCCGGAAGAAAATATCAGGGCGTTCTGCCCGTGCGATGGTTGTTTGATTTGCGAGGAATTGAAATGTTGCAAGTAGATCGACGAAGATTTTTGGGAACAGCAGTAGCGACAGCGGCATTTACGGTAGTCCCGCGCCACGTCCTCGGCGGGGCCGGAAATACGCCGCCCAGCGAGAAGCTCAATATCGCAGGCATCGGCGTCGGCGGGATGGGGCGAGCCAACCTGCGCAACGTCAAGAGCGAGAATATCGTTGCCTTGTGTGACGTGGATTACGACTACGCGGCCAAGACGTTCAACGACTTTCCAAAGGCCAGGAGATTTCGTGATTTCCGCAAGATGCTGGATGAGCAGAAGGACATCGACGCCGTGGTGATCGCCACGCCCGACCATACCCACGCGGTGATCGCAATGGCCGCGATAAAGACGGGCAAGCACGTCTATTGCCAAAAGCCGCTAACCCGCGATGTCTGCGAATCGCGCAAGCTCACAATAGCCGCAAAGCAGGCCGGCGTGACCACGCAGATGGGAATCCAGGGTCATTCCATGGATGGCATCCGTCTGATTACCGAATGGATTCGGGATGGGGCCATCGGCGAAGTTCGGGCGGTCGATGCCTGGTGCACATTGAGCTACTATCCCTGGGGTCATGCAGGGTGGAGCACGAGCTGCGCGACGCGGCCGAAAGAAACGCCCCCCATCCCCGGTACGCTCGATTGGGATCTGTGGATAGGCCCGGCGCCGTACAGACCCTATCATCAATGCTATCATCCCGCCGTCTGGCGGGCATGGTGGGACTTCGGCTGTGGAATGATGGGCGATAGGGGGGCTCATACGCTCGACCCGGTCTTCTACGCACTGGAATTGGGCGCGCCGACAAGCGTCGAGGCGACGTCACTGGAAGGCGGCGGCGAGACGCATCCGCTCGCGGCGATTGTCAACTACAAATTCCCGGCCCGCGGAAGCAAGCCGCCCGTCAGGCTGACCTGGTATGAAGGTCTCCAAGCCCCCAGGCCCCCCGAACTCGAAGACGGCAGGCAGATGGGCCACCCCGAAGGCGGGGCGATATTCATAGGCGATAAGGGTAAGTTGATGTCCGGTGTCTATGGAGAAAGCCCACGGCTCATTCCGGAAGCGAAAATGAAGGCCTACAAGCAGCCAAAACAGACGATCCCCAGGGTCCGAACATCGCACGAGCAGGACTGGGCAAATGCCTGCAAGAAGGGAACCCAGCCCGGAGCGAGCTTCGACTATTCAGGCCCTCTCAACGAGATGGTTCTGTTAGGCAACGTCGCAAAGAAGATGGGCACGAAGCTCGATTGGGACGATGCGAATATGAAGGTTACGAATTTGCCCGAGGCCAACCAGTACGTCTGCAGACCCTATCGCGACGGCTGGTCGCTTTAGCATTCTTATAAGGTCATGTACCGAGGCCGGACCATGAGCAAATGGGTCGGAACATCAACGAGACTCGAAGTAGTGTTGCTCGGGTTTGTGTGTACAGCGGGCCTGACGCTCGGCGCCGGCTGCGGCTTCAGCGGTGCACAAGCGCCTGATCCTCCCCAGACCCCGACGTGGACAATGAACGAATTCATGATCTCCCACTGGGGTGTGCCCAAGGATGAGAAGAGCTTGAAGCTCTTCCTCGACGATCACATCAATACGGTCATCGCCGTTCCGGAGGAGGTCGAGTTCTGCCGCAAGCACGGCCTCAAGGCCCTGCTCGCAGCGCCGCCGGAAAAGGCCGCAGCTTATCTCGACGATCCGATTGTCTGGGGATACTTCGTCATCGATGAGCCCGCACGGAAAGGAATCGCATATTCAACTCTCGTGCCGCGGTTCCGCAAGCATCACGATCTCGATCCGACCAAGCCGGCGTACATCAACCTCAACCGCGAAGACGACGTCGAGGAGTTTGTCCGGATGTTCAAGCCGCGGGTCCTGAGCTACGATTACTACCAGTGGTGGGAGGGACCAGAGCAGTTCTTTCCGCTGCTCGAGAGGTTTCGCCGCGCCGCGGTGGAGGCGGACATCCCGCTGATTTGCTGGGTCGAAGCCGTGGTCGTGTCGAGCGGCCCCATCCCCGCCGATAACGAGGCGAAGATCCGGCACAGTGTATATTGCTCGCTCGCATACGGCGTCAAGGGAATCCAGTGGTGGGCGTGGCGGAATTTCAACCGCGATGCGGGCCTAATCAATGCCGAGTTGGAGCGACTCGGCCCGGTTCTCGTCAAGCTGCGGTCCGTCGATGTCTTCCACACCGCGCCCGTGCCCGAGGCGACCAGGGCGATCCCCAAAGGCCATTGGGTCCAGTCGCCGACCAAGCAGTTGGTCATGGGATTGTTTCAGGACCGGCACGAGAACGATTTTCTCCTCCTGGCGAACCGCAACTACAAGCCCGCCCGAGGCGGGCAGGACGCCGTGCTCAGGTTCACTCGCCCGGTCGTCGCCGTCAAGAAGATGGACAAGCAAACCGGCCGGTGGGTCGCGCTCGATCTCAGCAAGGAAAACGGCATGCAGGAGACGACGCTTCATCTGCCCGCGGGCGACGGCGCGCTGTTAATGGTCGAACGGCCGTAGCGATTGTTGCGCTATGTCTCCAGGCCCGTGCTCTACGAGGCCGCTTGCCGGGCCAATCGTTCGGTTAAACACGTCTGTCCTCTATAGAGGACAGAGCCTGGCGTTGCTGGAAATATGCAGGCTAATACCTCGATCTGTAGCCGTAGTCGTTGCGTCGAGATCTGCCGTACGGGTCCAGAAGCCTTCTGTTGGCTTCGACCTCCGCGCCGAGCAGGTCCATCCGGCGACGCAGGTCCTGCTCCATCGCGGGGATATTCTTATCGAGCGTCTCGCTGTTCTTCTTCACGTCGGCGAGGACTGTGTCGATCTGGGCAACGCTCGCCTCGATCATCGCGGCGCTCTCGTTAATCTTGCTCTCCAACTCGTTAAACCTCGTCACATACTCGGCCTGGAACTCGAGTTCCTTGAGCTTCGCCCTCGATTCGATCTGTTTTGTCCAGACCTCGCGGTCGGCTTCGAGTTCGGCGACTTTCCGGTCGAGCTCCTTGGATTTCTCCCGGTCGAGTTGAGAAGTGCCCTCAATGAGCTGCTTGGACCTCTGGTAGAAACGAATCGCCTGGATGAAGTCGTCCGGGTCGTCCTTGAAGTCCCACGTCCTCCCCGCGAAGTATTCGGCCATCTCCGTATAGTATTTGCTTGCGGATACGTTCCTGACCTGCAGGCTCTTGGATTCTATGTCTCTCTTGCTGTAAGTATCTACAATGAGCTTGCTCCCGTCAACCTGCTCGACTATGACCTTGTTCCTGTCCTCGCTGATGAGCTTGCCGAAGACGAGCTTTCCGTTCTTGAGATGGAAATCGACCGTTCTTATGGAGCGTATTCGTGTTGTCAGCATGTCATCGGTGGAGAGCGATGTAGTAGTCCGGCGGTCCGTCGCGGCCGATACATCGCGCACTCTCTGTAAAATCGGGCTTATCTCAGCCGACTTTGCATCCGCACCCGTCCGAGACGACGATGTAGCTCGGGCGCGGGATTGTGCATCGACCGTAATAATGGAAACAGAAATTAATACCAAGACGACTGCCGCGGTGGCTTTGGCTCCGGTGGTCTTCATTGTCTTATCCTCCAATAAAGCCGGTTCCTTAAATGTTAATCGCCGACATTATACCAAATCCTCGGACAAAACGCCAGAAAAAAACGCCCCGAGAGGTTAATTAGTTTCTGTTGCGGAAAGCCGAAATCGCTAATGCCACCCCCTGCGAAGCTTGTCCTCGATCCCGATCGGGGAGCAGGGGTCTAGGGCGAAAAAGCTGGATTCCCGCTTCCGCGGGAATGACAAATAGTGTTTCCGCAACAGGAACTAATTAAATAGTATAGGAATTTGTAATAATGGGCAAGCTGGCGAAGCTGGGATGCCCTTTGAGTCCCCGGCGAAGCCGGGATAAGTTCAATGTGCTTTCCCGCCCGCATTGGCGGCAGAGCTATTCTTTATCATCGCCCGAGCAAATCACAGAGCAGAGCGTGCGTCCCGGCAACTCGAAAGATACTCGCGTCCGCGGCCCCGTTACGGTGAAGGTTTTTCGCTCGATAGTCTTGTTGCTATCGCCGTCCTTCACAGCGACGGTGAGATCGTATTTCCCGTTGGCCAGGAGATAAAGCTCGGCCGAGATTTGCCGGGGTGCGGGCTCGAAGTTGAATAGCTCGGCGGCGAACGACCTTGTGCCGGAGTCGGTCACCAGCGTGGCGATGTCTCGCGGCCGCGTTAGCCAGCGGACCGCGTTGAGAGGGAAGTAGCCCGCCCCGCCCGGATCGCCCGTTACCGAGGAGTATAGAAGGGCCGTGTTCGCCCTGTGAATCGCCCCGCCCTTGCTGCCTGCAAAGCCGGCGCCGAAGAGCGTGGGAAAGCGAAGGACGCGGTCGGTGTACCGGACCTCGGATGTGTACCCGGGAAAATTGATGCGTAAAGCCTGGGCCGTATCGCGCAGTGCGCTAATCAAACTGTCGCGGTCGCCTCTCATGCGAAATCTCATATACGGTGACATCCCGCCTGCCAGAAGCTCGTCGAATTCCTTGTTGCCTGTAAGGAATCTGTACTTTGCGAGTGTCCCTGCCAGGAATCCCATTTGCCCTGCGCACCAAGCCTCGCTGCCGGGCGCAGGCTCCTCTTTGATAGATGAGCGAGTGTGCTTGAGTCTTATTTTCGCCATTGAGCGGATCGGTTCGAGATACCTCTCGTCCCCGGTTATATGGAAGGTGAGCAGCAGCGTATCGGTTGTCATCGACATTGCGCTGGGCCAGAGATATAGCGTATATTCGCCGTGGTTTCGCGGGTCCCACCAGTCCTTGCCCGCGCCTCCGATATATCCCTCGGGCCAATGGATTGCGCTTGGTATGATCCCTGCGGGTTTTCCGCGTTCGGCCCGCGCCGCCGCATCGACCCACGTTCGCATCCAATCGCTGAAGAGGCCGGTCAGCTTCGCGTCCCCGGTTCGCTGCCAGTAAAGCAGGGTCGGCTGGACCGCCCTGGGATGATAGACGGTGTCGCACGCCCGCTGCGGATTCGTATCGACCTTCTCAGCCGTAAAATACGTACTCTTGAACTGCAGCATCCCCCGCTCGTTGCGTCCGGTCCAGAGGTGCTCCATCAGTTCGGCCATCCGAACCGCCCGCCTAAGCCAGAGCGGATTGTCCGGATCGAGGTGCATCATCGGCGTTATCACGTCGGCAGAATCCTCAGCAGTGTGCTCGACGTCGCTCATGTGGGTTGTATAGCCTGGTTTCATGTGCCCCTGGCTCATCATAGCATCCGAGAATCGGGCCTGCGCCGCGGAGATCTTCTCGCTCTCGAAGCCGATTAGAACCGGGACCCACCATCGCCACATCTCGCAATCGTCGCCCCATCCCCCGCCGTACTGAGCGTCGGCCTGCATCCGGTTGTCGATCCACCATTCGATGATATCGGCAATGCGTTCGAGCGACTCGCGCTGATATACGGCCCAATCCGGCGCGTCTGCCGGCGCATCGTAGTGCCTGCTCGGCCCGACAGGCTCGCCGAGATACATCCTTGCGATTCTATTCTGCGGGAACGCCTTTGCGTATTTCTCAAAGAACCTCCGAGAAGTGTCGAAGAACTTACGCCTCCTCTCGGCATTGTTCCAGACCCCGCCTGATTCCATCGCATACCAGATCACCATCCGCCCGCGATAAAGCCAGGTAAGCGATTCGAACGCAGAGTCTTCCGATATCCCGAAATCGAAATCTGTTTTCCGGCTGATCTCCCGGCCGAAATAGTCGAGCCGCTTCTCATTGATATACCGGCCGATATGCGTGATGAGCCGATCCAGGTCTGCCTTGAGGCCCGTATCGAGCCCCGGCTGTTTCTGCAAACCTTTAAGTATCTCCAGACGCACGCTGTCACTATCGGCATTCCCCGCCCGTTGGATCGTCGCTGCCAGCGAACCTTCACTCGAAGAGCCGGACGCCGACCAGCACAGCAGGACCGTAACCATCATCGCCCCGCAAATAGTCGAAGTGCGTATAAACATTGCAGATACTCCTTGAGATTAAAGCCCCTTAGTATTCTGTCAAAGTTGATTTTAGGAGTTGTCATTGCGAGCACCTCTCCGGATTCTCAGGATGCACGCAAAAGAAAACGAAACTCAAGAATTGTCATTGCGAAGGAGCCGTAGGTGACTGTGGCAATCTCCTACCATTCGCACTAAGAGAACCGTTCATTTTCTTAGGAGGAGGCCGAAGGCCGACGCGGCAATCTCAAACCGCTCGAACGCTGGAGATTGCCACGGCCCCAGGGGGCCTCGCTTTGACGCCTATAGTTTCAATCTTGACAGAGTATTAGTCTTTCTTTCCATACGAACCACCGCCAAATCGTACCAAAATCCGCACCAAATGCCAAGCATTTTTCCAAAATGCCTCTTCGCTCCCAAGCTGCAGAAGAATCTGGGTGTCAAGTATCTCTATCTGCCCTTTGGTTTGGGAGGTCGGTGTATTATAAAGGGGGCCAAACCGCACTCTTTACGGATTGCTTCTTCCGTGGCTTTAGTCAATCCACGATTGAAAGCATCTGTTGCAACAATCTCTTTTATAGCCTTATTTTTCTGCTCCCCTTCCGCCATTCTCTGTTGTGCTTGTTCTTTCCGCTTAACAAACCTGACATTCAATTTCACCGAATGCCAGCACTCGACAAATTCCTGTGGCAAGAGGACTTCACTATCCAGAACCCAAGCGTTTTCCCTTTGCATCCAATTCAGCACATCTGTAGAGGTGCCTTGAACCAGTATTGCCCCTAACCCACCAGTTAATCTCAAGGCTTTGTTGTAGATTTCAACTTGTTGCCTACCTATTTCTTCCCTCATCTTTATGCTGCGAGCCCTCCTTGCCCTGTACCAGGTGCTAACAAAGCCACCAAAGGCGGCACAAAAGCCACCGGCCAAAACAAGGATAAGGTCTTTGTATTCAGCAAGCCAAGACGGAGCGTTTGCCGGCATTAGAGAATTAGGGTCCATATCAATACTCCCACAGTATCAGACACTGCCAATCTAAGTGCATTATAAACCAAGACCGGGCCAGTCACAAGCATAAGAAAAGAGCCTGCCGTCCGGGCTTATCTTTGGAAGGAACGGCGTTATTGGGCCGAGAAACAGGCTGTTTTATCTTGACAGCACCGGGGGACCTGTGTAGATTCTGGGTGATTTGGCGTGCGGCAATACTATGATTCGAGGATTTGTTAACAATGAGCGTAAGACAATTGAGTTGATTGAAGAGTACCGTAAGGACTTGTAAATAAATAACCTTTCATTCTTGTTGGTGTGGTTCTATTGTATAATTCCATTGTGGGCAGATATTGTGTCGTCGTATATTAAGCGATTTCATCTCGGCATCA
>JAUVXL010000180.1 GCA_030603595.1 Sedimentisphaerales bacterium
GTGACCACTATTTTCAGTATTTTCGCCTAATGTGCTGGGCGTGTAAATGTAATAAGGTGGCACGTGGGGTACGGGGGGGGGGATGGGAGCCGTTGGACGTTTCGGGGTGGCGGGGCAGGTCGAAAGACGAGGGCCAGATGCCCTCGGCACGCGCGGGCGAGACGCCCGCGACACGACGTAGGTGAGGCTGGCGTGAGACGGGGCCGGGCGGCGGTTTCGGGATTTTGGGCGGTTGACGGTGATGATTAAAGCCTCCATAAATAACGATTGAATCTATAATTTCAACTTGTTATATGTGTATTATACCATATAGAAGATTTAATGTCAAGTGAATTCTTGAAGAGTAGAGGAGCAAAGGGGCAAAGGCACAAAGGGAATCCGGGTTCGCCGGGGGCTGGGACGGGACAGGCAGGGGGGATGAGTATATGGGTGGATGAGTGTATGAGAGAATGCGGATCCGGCTTCGCCAGAGGCTATGCCGGGACGGGGAGATGGTGTTAAAATGGGCAAGTGGGGTGGTCTGTATATTTTCAAGATTAAGTTGGAAGGGTTGAGTTTTCGAGAGAAATTTGATATTCTACCTATGGCAGAGCTATTAGAAAAGCGGCCCTGCGGCGCAACTGAGCAAGGATATAGAATGTTATATCGAAGCAAGACTCGAAGGCGGGTATATCTGGAAACTATATAAACAGAAGTTAGGCAGTGAGAGATGATAATGATTCTGCAAACCATTGATTGGCCTGACGTAGTTGTGGGAGCGCTTGTTGCCGCGCTTGTCGGTGGGATTGGCTTTTGCGTCAAACTTCTGATCAAGTACCATCTCGCTCGACAGTCGATTCTCCCATACGGTAAGGGAACGTGGTACAGCGCGGAATACGATTCCAAGGGGAATGTTCCGAAAGAGCGTCGGGTGACCTACTTGAAGGTGTCCATGAAACCATCGCTTTTTGGGCGCGTGAAAGTGCAGTGTATTGAGCAATTGAATCCAGAAGAGAAGCCCGATAAAACAGGATGGATTGTCGAAGGAAGAATACAGAACGGTGTCTTGATCGGCGAATGGCGGACGACTGTCAAAGACACTATCAGATTCGGTTCAGCCATGCTTCGGTTTTTGGATAACGGACGCGCGGTTGGATACTGGATCGGAGTCCGCGGCTTCGACCCTCCGCTCTATGGCTACTGGATAATGAGCAAGGACTATGACAACCTCAAGTCCATTATCTCAGGAGCAGTCCCGCCGGGGGCGTTCGAGATGATTGACGTTGCGAAGCGCGTTGCAGATTTCGAAAGAGGATCCCGAGGAAGCCGAGTATGAAAATTGTTGAACAATCCCATGCAGGCGACGGCGTACCGCCGCGCGTGATGGGTAACGTTGAATATCGAATTGAGAATGCGGCAGGGGGGATGAAGGAGTTTTTAGTTCTTAGTTCTTAGTTTTGCGGAGGGACTCCATTGGATAGACTGGTGCCATCTCACGGGGCAAAGTCCATGTGGATCGGATCGGTTGGTTGGGGCCGATCGATCTTGTCTTATTTATTTGCGACGACGACGCAGGAGCAGGCCACCAAGACCCAGCAGTGCCATCGTACACGGCTCAGGAATGGCCTGGATGTTATCGATGTAGAACTTGCCTACCGAGCCTGCGGTGTCTTCGGTATTCGAGACGAGGACGAACTCAAACCAAGCGATGCCGGCATCGGTGCCGGCGATTGCCGTTGAGAGATCCGCAGGGACGGTCCAGGTTATTGTCTGGGGCGAGCCGCTGCGGTCCATCGGCTTTAGGCCGAGTTGGTTCCAGCCGATATTGTTGTTGGCACCGTTGTCGTCATTGTTCTGGGCGTTGATGACCATCTCAACTTCCGTCCAGCCTCCAGTCATGTCGGCGGCGAATGAGGTAACGTCGGTCGAAATGAGCGCGCCGGGCAATCCGAGAACGTCGCGAAAAGGCTTAACATCTACCTTTGCGGCCTGCTGCCAGCCGCCCGGGGCCTCGACCAGCATGGAGCCGATGCCGCTGGTCGCTCCGATGGAACTTTGCGATATTGTCCCAGTCGTCCACGCATCCGTAAGCCAGCCATTGAGACTGCCTTCGAAATCACTGACCAGTACTCCGTAGCTGGTTGAGGTGACCACCAGCATGAGGACAATTCCTACTATAGTTCTTTTCATCTTACACTCCTTCATCATCATGGATGCTCGGAACGCATCCGATTGCCGCCCCGAACAGGGGCAATATCTTTCAGTAAACGCGAACACACCGGCTCAAATGGCCGGTGGCCCGTTCGAGCGATTCTCCGTGGACTATGCCGCCCTCCTCCGTATGGAGGGTTCACCAAGGTCCGCAAATCAACATTACTTGTCATTGGCAACCATACCAGAATAGCTGATGCCTGTCAAGGAAATTCTGGGTAGAAGTTGGGCTATGGTTCCCTAAGTGCCCTGGCAATAAGGGGTTATGTGTTTTAGTTGCACTGAAGATTTTTGTGGCGAATTCCAAATGGGGAGTTGGGGGGATGCGTGCTGCGTTGTTTAGATTCTGTTTTGTATTTGTGTCTGGAATCGGGTATGGTGGTGGGGATGTTCAAGAATCAGCGTGTGCAACAAGTTGCACACCCTACGGTTTCGGGCCAGGGTGTTTTTTAATGATGGAGATGAATGATATGGAACGTAAGGGCAGGATTTCTCGGAGGCAGACGCTTAGGGGTCTTGGCGGTATTGGTGCTTATGGTATTTTGGGGGTGGAGATTGCTTGCCTGCCGGAGATGGCGGTTTTGGGGTGGGTTAATCCGGATGCGCATGAGAGAGGGTGCGCGATACCCGGTGCGGATTCCGACCGTTTTTGCGGGTTGGCGAAGAAGTATGAGATTTTCGTTTGTGTCGGATTGGGCGAGAAGGATGGGCGGAAACTGTATGATTCGGCGGTATCTAACGGGCCGTGGAAAGGGCGGGTTTACGGCGGACAGAGCGTTATTGCCGATAAAAGCGGGGGAATGGCGGCAAGAGCGATGGATCGGGATAGGGATGTTGTGGTCGTCGAGGTTGAGATTGGCGAGGGGTGATTTGGCGAAGATGAGAGCATCGCCGTGGCGGCGACGGCTAAACAGGGGGGATCGGTGGGTTTTTGCTGGTTTTTTGGGAATTTGATTTAATTTGTTGTTGTGAGTTGACAGGGGGGGGGCGGGGGATTATAATGATTAGGCTTCAAGGGCATGGTTAGATTGTGCTGAAGTGAAAGAAAAGAGTTGAAATTACGGGGATTTCGTGTTATATCCCCTTTTGTGTGTTGAGCTATTCGGGTATTGACGGGTGGCGTTATTATGGTCCCGTCTATATTCGGTAGAGCGTTCACGGAAAGAAAAAAGTGAGATGACGGGCGTTTTACGACGTTGCGTTGTGGGTGTCGAGTGCCGGTACTCGGCGGGTGGCGTTTCGAAGGTCCCGCGGATATTCGGCGGGGGGATCTCGATGCTGAAAAAAGGAGATTGCAATGGTTGGCTGTTCGGAAAATGTCTTGGCTTGGGGCGGCATTCCAGGTGGTTGGGAATGGATAGTGATTCTTGTGGTTGCTCTGCTGATATTCGGCAGGCGTCTTCCAGAGATCGCTCGCAGCGTGGGCAAAAGTATGACGGAGTTCAAGAAGGGAATTAACGAAGCTAAAGAGAGCACTGACGATCTCGCCAGCGACGTTAAGGAAATCAAGAACGAGGTCGTTGAAGAAGCCAAGGATGCCGCGGGCCTGGACGATGACGTCGATCCGATGAAATAATCGGCGGCTACTCAGTGTCTCCAGATAAAAGCCTTTGCAAGTCAAATGGGCAGCACTAAGAAGAAGATAGAGAATCCTCTCGATTCCACTATGAGTCTCGGTGACCACCTGGAGGAGCTGCGCGCGCGGTTGATCCTTGCGATGCTGGGGTTGGTGATAGGCGCCGTGGTGTGTCTCTTGATGGGCAAGCGGATAATTCATTTTATAGAGCGGCCTTATCTGATGGTAGTTGAGTCGAAGAGCACCGAGCCGAAGGACGAGGAGATTGCGGGCGATCCGAACGACATAGTGGCGGCTTTTTGTGCGAACCTGGTGGATGCTCTGGCGGCGGATCGTAATGCCCCTGCAATTGATCCGAATGCCGTAAAATTCGTACATAAGGTTTACACTGCCACGCTGACGGCGTGGGCGCATGATCCTAACGTTAAAAGCACAAAAGCTGAGGCCGCAAAGTCGCAAAGCGGTTCCGCCGGGGCAGGGTCGCGTCTGCAGACACTTGCGCCTGCGGATGGGTTTGTTTCGTACATGAAGATATCGCTGATTGCGGGTTTGATAATTACGTGCCCGTGGGTGTTTTATCAATTGTGGATGTTTGTCGCGGCAGGCCTCTACCCGACTGAGAAGCGATACGTTCATATCGCAGTGCCTTTTTCAGCGGCTTTGTTTGTTGTGGGGGCATTGTTCTTCCTTATCGTTGTAGCGCCGCTTGCGTTGAGATTTCTGATAGGATTCAATAGCAGGTTTCTCGGAGTCAACTCGCACTTCACATTCCAGAATTACATATCATTTGTGACGATGCTTATGCTGGTTTTTGGGATTGCTTTTCAGACGCCGATAGCGATTCTTATACTGACCAAGACCGGTCTAGTATCGGTTGGCGCCCTTCGCAGGTCGCGCAAATACGTTATTCTTGGGATAGTTGTTGTTGCAGCGATGGCGACTCCGCCCGACATTATTTCGCAGGTTACGCTGGCGATACCGTTATACTTTTTGTTCGAGATTGGGATAGTGATTAGCTGGTTTGTGGGACGAAAGAAGAAAAAGGAATCTCCGCCGAGCGAGACGGATGTTTATTGATGCGGGTTGGCGTAGGGGTGGTATATATGCCGCGTTGTGAAGGCACGGGCTGGAAGCCCGTGCTACATCGTCTGCTTTAGTCGAGGATGAATTCGCCCTTATAGGCGGGGACTTCGACATCCCAGCCTGTTTCTTTTCTGACGTAATCTGCGAAGTGCTTTGCAGAGTTTTCCTCGCCGTGGACTACGAACACTTTTCTGGGCGGCTTCTTGAGGGCTTTTAGCCAATCGAGCAGTTCTGTTTTGTCTGCGTGTGCTGAGAATCCTCCGATTTTGGCGATGGTTGCCTTGACGGGGTATTCCTGGCCGAGTATTCGGACCTCCTTCTCGCCGTTGACGATTCTCCTGCCAAGCGTTCCGACGGCCTGGTATCCGACGAACATGATGGTGTTTTTCGGATTTGTAATGTTGTTGACGAGGTGATGTTTTACTCTTCCTCCGGTGCACATTCCGGATCCTGCTATCACCATCAAGGTCCCCTTTTTGTGGTTGATGGCCTTTGATTCTTTTGTTGACTGCGTGATTTGTAGTCCCGGAAAATTGAACGGCGACTCGTGATTCTGCATGAACTCTTTCATTTCCTCGTCGTAGAGTTCGGGGTGATGCTTGAATACCTTTGTGATTCCGGCTGCCATTGGGCTGTCGAGATATACGGTCATGTGCGGTATGGTGCCTTCGAGGAGCAACTCATTTATGTAGTAGAGAAGGTCCTGGGAGCGTTCGAGGGCGAAGCTCGGGACGATGATATTTCCACCTGCCTTTTTTGCGGCGTTTATGACGTCGGCAATAGCCCTTTTTGTGTCGTGTCGTCCCTGGTGAACCCTGTCTCCGTATGTCGATTCGACGAGGACATAATCGGCGTGGTGAACATGAACGGGGTCTTGGAGGATTGGCCTGTCCGGTCTGCCGATGTCGCCTGAGAAGAGGATGGTCCTTTGCTCGCCGTTGCTTTTTGCTTCTATTTTTATGACGGACGATCCGAGCACATGCCCTGCTTCGCAGAAAGTCGCCTCGAGGCCCGGCGCGACTTCGATGGTTTTATAATATTTTACCGGCGAGAAACGAGGGAATGTATTCTCCGCGTCGGCGGCGGTGTATAACGGGTCGTAGGGGTGCGGGCTTTTTCGGCCTTCTTTTTTGTGTCTTTTGCGTTTGTACTTGGCGTCTTCTTCCTGGATTTTTGCCGAATCGAGCAGAATGATCCGGGCAATCTCAGCGGTTGCGGCGGTGCAGTATATTCTGCCTTTGAAGCCGTCTCTGACGAGTTTTGGCAGGAGGCCGCAATGGTCGAGATGGGCGTGGGTGAGCAGGACAGCGTTGATTGTATTGGGCGGAACAACGAACGGCTCCCAGTTTCTCGCCTTGAAATCGCGCTCCTGGTAGAATCCGCAGTCGATGAGGATCTTGGCGCCGTTAGCTTCGAGCAGGTGGCGCGAGCCGGTGACGTTTTGAGCGGCGCCAAGAAAACGTAATTTCAATTGCATATTTTGCCTCGTCAATATAAGCAGCGTTTACAGATTAGATGATACGATATTTTAGCTGCTATGTCAAGCGCCGAGGCGACAGTGTGCGCTAAGGAAGGGTTCTAACCGTCAAGATCGACGATGATTATGGTTATTTTCGGGCGAAGTGTGTTTGGAGGTTGTCATAGACAATGTTAATATCTCCTGTTTTTGGGGTTTGCGAGCGAAAGAAGGCGCAAAAATATAGGCCGAGCGAATGGGCCCAGCCTATATTGTGCGAAATCGAAGTTTGACGGGAATCTATTTGGGGAGATTCTCCTGCGCGATGTCGGCTGCCCTGAGGTCGCCGTATATTGCTCTGTAGGCGTTGGAGCCTTCGGGCTGATACCAGAGTATGACCTTTTCGGTATCGCCGAGCTTTACTCCCTTGCCGGCATAGCCCCATTTGCCGCTGGTCTCGAAATTCTGCAGAAAGATCATTCTTTTGGCGAACTGGAGGCCGACCTGCTCTTTTTCGCTATCGGGGATATCCAGGGAAGGAATCTTTTGCCCCAGTACACCGAGTTGCTTCGTGAAGTGATCGGTGCCGATGACATCAGGAAATGTGCCGTCCAGGATGATCTCAGCCCAGATTCGGAAGCTTTCGACGAGGTCCTGCTCGTCGGCATCGGAGAGGTCAAGCTGCGCCTTGTCCTGCGTATATCCCGCGGGGATGTCCATGCTGATCTGTTCGATTTGCGGGTCGAATTCAAAATTCTTGAATGTGGCAGGAAACCGTTCTCTCGCAAGCTCAATCTTTATCGGAAGAGCGGTCTTCGGATCGGCCCAGATGGTGATGCTCCCTCTGTCGTTGCCGCCTTTGAAGCCGATGGCGTTCCTTCCGTCAATTTGGCGCTCGGGGAGCTTTTCGATGTCGAGTCCGTTCTGCAGATCGATGATAATCGTGCGAACGGATTCTATGTAGTTTTTCGTCTTTTTGGCGAGTTGGCCGAGGTTAACGTAGCCGGCCGTCTTTCCGTGGGTATCGAGGGTAAGCATCTTATTGTCGTCCAAGTCAAGAATCATGACCATAGCCGGCATGTTGGATATTGTCCTTCTGATTCGCGAGCCTTGAACCTCTTCGTGCATTACAGGGCTGTCTTCGTCGTTGCCAATAACAAGGTCGAAGACGATGGTGCGTGCGTTGAGGATGGGTTTTACAACTTCGGCGAAGGTTACTGTTCCGCCGAGGAATGAATTGGCACCGATTACAGCGGCAATTACGATAACTGCTGCGGCGGCGAGCTTAAATTTCTTAGTGGTCATAATCATTCTCCATATCGATTCGGTCGCAGCAGGCGGCTTGGTTGGTTGCTCGCTCTCCGCTGTATCGAGGATTCTTTGTTTAGCTGATTCACACTCTTGCTCATCTGCGGAGATTTGGCCCATGGCGTCGGCGCATTCGAGTACCGCCCGAAGTTCTTCAAGCTCAGTGGTGCAGCGGGGGCACTCGGCCAAGTGTTTTTCGACATCCGACGAGTCTTGGGGGGACAATTCTCCGAGAGCGAAGGCAGTCAGCAGTTCATTGGTTTTTTCATGATTATTCATAATTCACCTATTCTATTTGCGCAAATAGTCACGGAACTCGTGAGCCAGGCGTTTAATCGCTCGATGCAGATGTACCCTGGCGGTTTCTTTTGAGCACCCGAGAAGCTCGGCGACTTTGTCATATTCCAGTCCTTCGATTCTCGAGAGGACGAAGACATCGGCCTGGCGTTTCGGCAATTTCGCAAGGCATGTGACAAGCTTCTGCTGCAATTCTGCGGCCCGCAATCGCCAGTCCGGTCTTGGATTTGCGGGGAGGGGCTCGTGGAGTTGCTCGGCGATCTGCCCGGCCTTCGATTGCCTGACGGATTCGAGGGCTGTTCGGATTGTGGTTCGGTAGAGGTATGCCGGCCAATTCACGTCGTTACCGAACTTATTCCAGCGGCGGAGTATTCTCAGGAACACCTCCTGGTGTACATCCTGAGCTATCTGGCCGTCGCGCACAATCCGAACGGCCGTATTCAATACCGCCTTGCTGTACTTTTCAATTAACATTTTAGGTTCAACTGCAAAAAAGTTGGTTGCTTGTACTCAAGAAACAGCCTCTTTCGAGGCTGGAGTTTATCGCATTATAGCCGCTGGCATGATTGTAAAGGCTTGGTGCCAAAGAGGATACCAAGCCATGCCCTATGGCGCTCTCATCCGCCGATGGCGGACTCGGGTCGCACTGCCGCGTTGCTCTATCCCCCGTGAAAGCCACGGGATCCCACCGTACTATGCCGGAGGCCTAAAGCGTTAAACTCAAAGGCTTTGCAGGCAAATCCGTAAGAAAATCACCAACTTTATTGCATGAGAGCCACATTTTTTAAAGCTCATTTTCGACACTGTCTAATCCTTTATGGTTTCTCAGCCGTGCACAGTTCGGATATGCCGCCGATGGCACATCTGTAATTATAGAGGGTCGATTGGATATTTCGTTTACAATTAAATCTGAGTTTCCCATATTTTTGGGGCTTGCGAGCAAAAAAAGG
>JAUVXL010000171.1 GCA_030603595.1 Sedimentisphaerales bacterium
TTTAAATGCCAAAGCAAAACTGACTACCAGAAAAGCCTATGGCTTCAAGGCCTTCAAAACGCTTGAATTGGCCTTATATCATACTCTCGGGGCACTGCCCCAGCCGATTGAAGCCCACAAATTCTTTTGAAGAGGCAAAAATAATTTCTTCACAAATTCCGTGCTAAATATATGGTAAGATAGGACTGTTGGGTTATATACGGAAATAATAGGAGTAAGAAACAATGAAAATGGAACTGATCCTTAAACCGATGTTCGCCCCCGCACTCGCACTAATCCTCGCATTAACCGCCATATCCGTCTCGGCCGACATCTCCCTGGATCTGCCGGGTCCCAAAACGGATATGTGGTTCGATTGTTGGAACTGCCCATACCAATGCCACGGCGACGCCGACTGCCAGGCCGAGTCCATGGGGCGGTACAGAGTCTATACTAACGACATGGCGATTATCCAAGCCGTTTACATGGGCCATGGAAACTGGCCGGCGCAATATCCAGAGGACCTCAACTACAACCCCTGCGCAGACTTCGACCGCGATTTCGATGTCGATAACCGTGACGTGGCCATATTGGAGGACTGGTATAGGAGCACGCTCGTCCCGCCTGATTGCCCCAGGCGACCCTTGGAACTCGTACCGATAACCCAGGACGCCCTGGTTGCCGGTTCCATCTACACGATAGAATGGACAGACCTTCCATCCTCCTGCTCCAACCGTTATAAGCTTGCGTATTCAACTGACAACGGTGAGAACTGGGTGCAAATGGAGCCCAACGAGGTCTCCGGTACTTGTTCGTTTGACTGGACAATGCCAACGGTTGACTCCAACCAATGTCTGCTGCGCATCGAGGATGCTATTCCGTTTGTGTACGATACCGGATTGGTCGTCATCAGCGACACCAGTGATGAGCCGTTTGCTATTTATGAATGCCCGGAGACATTGACCGGCGATCTGGACAAAGACTGCTACGTCAATTTCCGCGATTTCAATGTCCTCGGTCTGAGTTGGCGCGTCGAACCGAGTTTCCAAACGTT
The DNA here is from genome assembly GCA_030603595.1 of Sedimentisphaerales bacterium. Taxonomy (GTDB): domain Bacteria; phylum Planctomycetota; class Phycisphaerae; order Sedimentisphaerales; family Anaerobacaceae; genus JAFGCD01. The sequence goes on from JAUVXL010000171.1 coordinate 1,034, forward strand.
GGCGGCCCTTGCCGAGCAGTGGTGCGATTGTGGAAACCCATACGACCCGGCCTGTAGCTACTGACACCGATGGCGGACAATTGCCGCACAGGCAGCGGTGCAGAAAATTGCCCCCCGGGCGCGGCTTTTCTCACATATCCGGCACGACCTCGATGAAGACCTGGCCTGTGGGGTTTATCTTGAAGACGTATATCAATCCTTCCTCCAGCTTTGTATAGACGACGTTCCCGTAAATCGCGTCGATATCGTGCTCTTTGAGCATATCGGGGTCGTTGGCGAGGTCCCAGATGCTCGACCAGAAGAGTTCGCGATGCTCTATCGGCAGTGCCGCCAACAGGTCTGCATACCTCTGCGGCTCGGCCCCGGGCTCTTCTATATCGAAGCCCTTCTCAGGCGGCGTCTTATCCCCGTAAATCCGCCGCCACAGGTACAGCGCCCGCCCCTTGCCGTCCATAACCATCTTATCCCCGAATTTGACTATCAGGGCGTCGAAATGGATCACATCGCCCGGTATCGCGTATTCCTTCTCCAATATCCGCGTAAGCTTATCGTCCCTGGCCGTCTCGACGAACTTTATCCGCGTAAAAAGCCGCCCATCGGTTTCCTCCTGCCCAAGGACCTTGGCATAGCCTATCTGGTCTTCGTCGGTCAGGTTGGTTATCGCCTGTTTGAGTTGCTTGTTCTCAGTAAGAAGCTGATGTATAGTCATCGCCCTGTGGTAATAGCCCCGGCCAAAATACACGAAAGCGCCGAGAATAGCGCCGGTCACAACCAGGCTCGCCAGACTCATTCTTCTGCGTTTTTCTGCCATTATTACCCTTCGTATGAGAACACAGACACCTGCCACCAAAACCCACACCTCTATCCATATCATCGGCTCGGCCGCCCGAATCTCTGAATTTTTTGACAGCTCCCGCACTTTCTTCTACACGATCTTCTATTGTTCTCTCCAAGCTTCCGTCAACTCCGCCCGACAAACACGTGCCGCGAGAAAACCCGTTCGATTTCGGCCGACCCAATTTCCCTATTTTTTTTCTTTCACTACTCCGAAAAAGACTTATAATAGGTCCGTACCGAATTTGTGGGCAGAAAGCGAGGCCCCAATAGGAGTATCTGACATGAACAAAAGCTCCGTTATCTTAACGATTTGCGCTCTGGCCGCAATATTGGCCCTTGCCGGCTGCGGCGAACCGACGCCCTATCCGCAATTCAGCGAGATGCCCCCGTCGGCCATAGCCCTGCTCGGTCAGCACCACATCGTAGGCGCATCGGTCCGCAACAGCCCCATTATGACCCATGTCTTCGGTCAGGGCCCGGAGGTTATACTCATATTGGCCACTATTCACGGCGATGAACCGGCCGGAACGCCTCTGCTCAGAAATCTCGCAAAACACATCAGATCGCACCTGCAACTGGTCAACGGAAGAACAATCGTCCTGCTGCCCGTCGCCAACCCCGATGGATTCGCTCAGAACACGCGCCACAATGCCAACGGTGTTGACCTGAACCGCAATTTCTCGGCCTCCAACCGCATCAACACCGCAACAACCGGCCGATCCGCACTCTCCGAGCCGGAAGCCCGCGCCATCAGCCAGATAATTGAAGAGTACAAACCCGACCGAATCGTCAGCCTTCACCAACGCCGAAATCGCCGGCCCGGCTGCATCGACTACGACGGATCGGCAGGTGCAATCGCCGGGAGAATGGCCCAATACTGCAACCTGCCCGTAAATAAACTCGGGGCAATGCCCGGCTCGCTCGGCTCCTATGCAGGCCTCACCCTCCGTATCCCCATCATAACATTCGAGATGCAAACACCCGACTCAAAACTCACCGCCCACGCACTGTGGCGAAAATACGGAAAAGCACTACTCGCAGCAATAACGTATCCGATTGGCCCTGAGTAATGACCGCACCCCATTTACAGCGATGCCTGTGGGGCCGTTGAAAAAGTTCAAATCCACCACGAGGGGTGGCACGGTCAAACTTGTTTGGCCGTGTCCAGACACCAGCGTGGAGAGAGTCTCATCCGCGAGGGCCCTTTGCATACGCTCAGTTTGCAGCCGAAGCCTCAATCGCCGGAGTTGCCGTTAGAGGAAGGAAAATGGAGAAGGTTGTGCCCTTGTCAACCTCGCTCTCGACCTCGATTCTGCCGCCGTGCATCGTAACTATCTTTTTAACGATGGCCAGGCCCAGCCCCGTGCCTTGGATATGCTTGCCGGGATGATAAACGCGATAGAAACGATCGAATATCCTCGGCAGGGCCTCTTTGGGAATTCCCATGCCCGTATCGCCCACCCGGACAACCAATTGCTCGGCCCGCCGCCCAACCGAAACAAAGACCCGACCGCCGGAGGGCGTGAATTTGATTGCATTGCTCAGCAAATTTGTCAGCGTCGATTGAATCCTGTCACTGTCGCCCTCCAGAAGACCAAGATCGTCTTCCATATCCGACTCCAGCCGGACATCCTTCTTGTTCGCAAGCGACTGCAACGCGGCAAGCACCTCCTTTGTCAGGCCGGCCACATCCACAGCCTCGTGCATAATCGTCATAGTCCCCGAATCAATCCGCGATATCTCCAGAAGTCCCTCGATCAAGGTCGCCAGACGATTCGATTCCTCGTCGATAATAGTCAGGAATTGATGCTTCGTCTCCTCCGACATATCCGAATCGTTCAGAATCGTTTCCGTGTAGGCCTTGATGCTCGTAAGCGGCGTCCGCAGTTCGTGGGACACCGACGAGATGAAATCCTGCTTCAGGCGTTCGATCTCACGCTCCCGCGAAACGTCGCGAAAAACCATGACAATCCCGCCTATGCCCCCGTCGCCCTTGCAGATGGGGGCGGCCTTGGTCGAGATCGGACGCTCACGCCCGTCCATCGCAAGCAGAACTTCATAATCGCCTCCAAGTTCCGCCTGGGAAGACCGAAACACTTTGTCAACTGTGCTTTCGATTCTCTCTCTTGTGCGTTCGTCGGCGAGGCGAAAGAGTTCGTCAAGATCCCTGTCCTGGACGTGCTCGAACTCCCATCCCGCCAGAACTTCGGCGACTCTGTTGAACAGGATAATCCTCTTCTCGCAATCGACGACAATAACGCCGTCGCCCATACTCGAAAATGTAACCGAAAGCAACTCCTTCTCGGCATCGACTTTTTCCGTTCGCTCTTCCACCAGGGCCTTCAGGTTATCGCGGTACTTGGCCATTTTCCCTTGAGTGGCTTTCTGTTGGGTAATGTCTCTGAGCGATACGAGACAGGCGGCCTTGCCCTGCCACGTTGTCTCGACGACGTGCATTTCGGCCATGGCCTTGCCGCCGCATTTTCGCGTCAATTCAATCTCGCTGGTAGTCCCCGCCGTCACCCGATGAGCGAAGCCCTTGCCCAGAAGTTCTTCGCACTTCCAGCCTAAATGGGCCTCCACCGCGGGGTTCGCGAAAAGAACAATTCCAGTTTCGTCCGTGACAATAACCGCGTCGAGACTTTTGTTTATGATGTTGCGAAAGTTTCTTTCGCTCAACCGCAGTGCTTGCTCGGCCTTCTTGCGCTCCAGGGCATACAGAATCGTCCTGCACAGTACGCCCGCGGAAGAATCTGTCCCTTTCACTAAGTAATCACTGGCCCCTCTCTTTATCGCCTCCAAACTGATTTCCTCGTCTTCCAGCCCTGTAACCATCACAACAGGTATCTCCGAACATGCGCTGTGAACGCTGTCCAACGTATCGAGGCCGAAACTGTCCGGAAGGCCCAAATCGAGCAGCACCAAATCGAATCTCCTGCTGTTGAGCAGCTTGATGCCTTCGGCCAGGCTATTCGCCGTCTCGACGACGAATCTGCTCGAATGTGTTGCTTGTCCAAGAGCCCTAATGACGGCACTGCAATAGGTTTTGTCGTCGTCAATCAGCAGGATTTTTATATCTTTAGCGTTCACATTCACACACGACTGGACCATATTCAATTGACGTGGCCGACGGGTAACGGTTTCTTTAGCCCGGTCGCCGTCACGATGCATCCTTGGCATCGGTAATTACGCCGGTGTTCTTTTCGGTCGGCGCCAGCTTCGTTTGTCTCTCCAGCTCCTTCGTGATGGTTGGGCCGAGAGATGTTGGATCGAAGGGCTTGGTTATGTAGTCGTCGGCGCCCAATTCGAGGGCCTTCAGTATATCAGCAGCCATGCCCTTTGCCGTGAGCATCAACACAGGGATGTCCTCCGTGGTCGGGTCGCGCTTAAGCTCCGCGAGGACCTCCAGCCCGTCCATCTCCGGCATCATCCAATCCAGCAGAACCACGTCCGGCCGCACCCTCCTTACAAGGTCAAGCCCGTTAGGCCCGTTCTCGGCCGTATAGACATCGAAACCCTGACGCCGCAAATTATATTCTATGACTGTCCGGATGTGGTCCTCGTCCTCGACCACCAAAACCGTATTCCGTGCCTTGGCCATATAACGCCCTTCTCACTTCCATTACCGCCAATAGCAAAGTGCTCTTTGGCGCTAAGGAGATATCGTCATATACCATCCCGGATTTAAGCAGAAAATGCCCTCGACGCCGGAGATATAGTGCTCCCAGTTGAGATTCCCCGTTAGCTCGCGGGTAAGTAACTTTAGAGCAACAACTTAAATCTCACTCGCGGGAATTTATTACCCTGAAGGGGATAAATTGTTTTCCAGATTGATATCAGCCAATCGCTCCGACACCGCGCCGAGCCGAGCTCGGCTCCCAATGACATGTGAAAGTCTAAAATTGTCATTGCGAGGAGCGAAGCGACGCGGCAATCTCATTACCCTAGAGTAGCGAGATTTATGAAACGCGGGGTTTCGACCGATTTTATGCGGACGTTAAACCATTTTCGCGCTTCCGCAACAGGAACTACTTAGCATCTTTCCGTATCCATCCTTCCACTTGACTCCTATCCACCTTCAGCATAAAATACGTCAAAATGAATACTTAACGCAAACTACCCAATAATTTCCCTGCGTTTCGCCCCTTTTCGCAGCTAAAATACTTAGTGCCTTTGTGGCAAAGCAGCAAAAAAAATGGCGATATTCAATCTTAACAACGAGTTCAAGCCTGCGGGCGACCAGCCGGAGGCTATTGAGAAGCTCACAGGCGGTCTGCGCGAAGGTCAAAAGCACCAGACGCTGATGGGCGTTACCGGCTCCGGCAAGACCTTTACGATGGCCAATGTTATCGCCCAGTTCGACCTGCCTACGCTCGTAGTCTCCCACAACAAGACCCTGGCCGCCCAGCTCTACGAGGAGTTCAAGGAACTATTCCCCGACAACGCCGTCGAGTACTTCGTCAGCTACTACGACTACTACCAACCCGAGGCATACATCCCCCAGCGCGACATTTACATCGAAAAGGACGCCTCCAAGAACAACGACCTCGACCGCCTCCGCCTCTCCACCACCACCAGCCTCTCGACCCGCAGCGACTGCATCATCGTCGCATCGGTCTCGTGCATCTTCGGCCTCGGCTCGCCCGAAGACTATAAAGCCAGCGTAGTCGCCATCCGCACCGGAGATACCGTCGATAGAAACGAACTGCTCGGCCGACTCGCGGATATCCAATATACGCGAAACGATATCGACTTCCAGCGAGGCACATTCCGCGTCCGCGGCGACGTCGTCGAGCTGCACCCGTCCTACGAATCATTCGCCGTCCGCATCCAGTTCTTCGGCGACGAAATCGAGCAGATAACCTATATAAACCCGGTTTCCGGCGAGGTCCTCGCCCTCGAAGACCAGGTCTTCATATACCCCGCCCAGCATTACATAATGCCCCAGGAGAGGATCGGCGCCGCTGTAGAAGGCATAAAGGCCGAGCTAAAGCAGCGCCTCGCCCAGTTCCGCGGCGAAGGTAAGCTCCTCGAGGCCCAGCGGCTCCAGGCCCGCACAATGTATGATATCGAAATGATGCAGGAGGTCGGCTACTGCTCCGGAATCGAGAACTACGCCCGGCATCTGGCCGGCCTGCCCGCCGGAGCAAGGCCATACACCCTCATAGACTACTTCCCAAAAGATTTCTTGCTCTTCATCGACGAATCCCACGTCACCATCCCCCAGTGCCGGGCAATGTGGGCCGGAGACAGGGCCAGAAAGGATGTCCTCATAGAACACGGCTTCCGACTCCCCTCCGCACTGGATAACCGCCCCCTGCAATTCGAGGAATTCTGCGAAAGCTGGAACAAGGTCGTCTTCGTCTCCGCAACGCCGCGCCCCTTCGAGATGGATAAATGCCGTGGTGAAGTCGTCGAGCAAATCATCCGCCCCACCGGCCTGCTCGACCCGGAGATATTCGTGCATCCCGCTGCAAATCAGGTCGAGCACCTCTTAGGCGAGATCGACAAACGCGTCAAAGCAAAGGAGCGGACACTCGTAACCACCCTCACCAAAAGAATGGCCGAGGACCTGGCGAGTTACATTGCAAAGAAGGGATTCAGATGCCGCTACCTCCACAGCGAAATCGACACATTAGAAAGAATCGACATCCTACGCGCCCTGCGCAAGGGAGAGTTTGACGTCCTCGTCGGCATCAACCTCCTGCGCGAGGGCCTCGACCTGCCCGAGGTCTCAGCCGTAGCGATCCTCGACGCCGACAAGGAAGGCTTTCTGCGAAGCCAGACCTCCCTCATCCAGACCATCGGCCGGACCGCCAGGAACGTCAATGCGGCAGTTTTCATGTACGCCGACACTGTCACCGCATCGATGCAAAAGGCCATCGACGAGACCGAAAGACGCCGCAAAATCCAACTCAAATACAATAGAGACCACAACATCACCCCCGAAACCATAAAAAAGGAAATACGCAAAAGCCTCACAGAGCAGATAAAAGCCAGAAAAACCGCCCAGCAAGCCATCCGCTTCGGCGACTCGGAATACGACAAGGTCCAACTCGCCTCACAGATCGAAAAAGAAATGCTCGAAGCCGCCCAGGCCCTCGAATTCGAAAAAGCCGCCTACCTGCGAGACCAGCTAAAAGAGCTAAAAGAGCTGCCCGAACTCGTCCTCGTGGACTCGAAGAGAAAGAAAAGAGAATTCCTTGCCACAAAAAAAACATTGCAAACAGCAGAAAAGGCATTAGCCGCGATAATACTCAAAAGAACACAAAAAAGAAAATCGATTAGCCGCGACAAAATAATTCGTGACAATTCGTAAGAATTGGTGCTTAATGAGGGTTTGCAGCCTTAGTGCCATCGTGTCTTGCTGGCTAAATAACAAAAATTCTCGTCCCGTTTTGTGGCTGGAGAAAATAGAAAATGAAAACATTCGACATCGCAAAAGCTCGCCCTCTTATAAAAATGGCAATCGCCGAAGACCTCGGTCGCGGCGATATGACAAGCGAGTTGCTCTTCACTAAAAAAAACGCCGCCAAAGCCAACGTCATCTCGCGAGAGGAAATAGTCGTCTGCGGAATGGACATCGTCAGGGAAATCCTCATACAGTACGACAAGGCACTGAAGTTCACTGTCTTCGTCAATGATGCCGCCCCAGCCCACGTCGGCTCTAAGCTCGCCACAATAGAGGGCCCCCTGCGACCAATGCTCAGTGCAGAGCGAGTACTGCTGAATTTCCTCCAGAGGCTCAGCGGAATAGCCACAACAACCAGCAAATACGTCAGAGCTATTCACGGCACAAAGGCAAATATCTACGACACCAGAAAAACAATGCCAGGCTGGAGGATACTCGAAAAATACGCCGTCCGCTGCGGAGGAGGCCACAACCACCGACTCGGACTATACGACGGTGTCCTTATAAAGGATAATCACCTCACGCAGCTCGGAGCAAACTTCCAGCCAAAATTAAAGAGAATTGTCGCCGAGGCAAAGAAGCTCAAAGGTGTGAAATTCGTCGCGGTGGAGGTGGACCACGTCGATCACCAGCTAAACCACGTCCTCAAAATCCCCGGCATCGACATTGTCCTGCTCGACAACATGGGCCAGTGGCAGCTAAAGCACGCCGTCGAAATGAGAGACGAAATGTGCGGCAAGAACAGCAAGCCCCTCCTCGAAGCATCCGGCAATATAACATTGGACAACGTCTCGGCAATAGCACAGTGCGGCGTCGATAGAATCGCAATCGGCGCAATAACTCACTCCGCCCGCGCCGTGGACATCGGACTCGATAGATAACCCATGCCTTGCCCGAAGAATGACCTGCTCGACCCCGACAAGATAAAGGCAAACCTTGGCGTCTCGCTCATCGGTCGTCACGTAATCGTCTTCAACTCCACATCGAGCACAAACGACATCGCCGCCGAGTACGCCCGCGACAAATCCAACGACGGTCTCGCAATCTTCGCCGAAGAGCAAACCGCAGGCAGAGGCCGAGCCGCCAACAAATGGCTCTCCGCTCCCTCGGAAAGCGTCCTCTGTTCGGCCCTCCTGACCGATTGCCCCCTAA
>JAUVXL010000277.1 GCA_030603595.1 Sedimentisphaerales bacterium
ATTGCGAGGAGCGCAGCGACGTGGCAATCTCCAACCCCTCGAGCTAAGAGAACTGTTCATTTTCTTAGGAGCACCTCACCGCATTCTAAGGAGGCATGCAGAAGAAAATGAGTCTCAAGAATAGTCATTGCGAGGAGGCCGCAGGCCGACGTGGCAATCTCCTACCTCTCGAAGGATCGAAACTGCTCCGGCCCCCGGGACGGATCGCCGTCGGCTTCTGTGTTTGCACGGGGGGGGATTTTCCGGTAGCCAAAAAGTCCATCCTCCGATATTGTTATCCACGTTACTTGATGCAATTGTGGTTTTGTATTTGCTTTGCAGTATGCAAAACGCACATACTATGTGCCTATAACACACGACATACGATATCCGACATACTACATACGAGACAAAAGGTTGAACGATGTAAAGACAAAACCTCTTCGCGTAGCTCTGATTGTTTCGGAGCGGACGCTGGGCGAGTATCCGATGCTCCTGCAGAATCTTCTGGTCGGCCTTGCGAGCGAGCCGGTGCAGATGGTGCTGGTTTGTCCGCCCGGCGTCGATGTTGATTCTATCGTCAGCGGGCCGGTCGAGGTCATTCGCCACCCGGCTATCGACCTGCCGCTAATCGAGCGTTTGAGCAGGGAGGCGCTTGTCCGTCGTCTGGCCGAGTTTGAGCCGGCTGTTTTGCATTGCCTCTGCCGGAGCAAAACGCCGCTTGCAGCCTACCTCGCGCGCAGTCTCGATGTGCCCTACATCCTAACGATCAACGCCCTGCAGAAGCGATGGCGACCGTTTGGCGGTTTGTCGAGCCGCTGCGCCGGTATAATCGTGCCCACCCGGACCATCGCCGCTAACGTCGCCAAGCTCCAACCCCGCTTTGCCGAGAGGATCCGGCAGATCAATATCGGCACATTCGTCGCCGAGAAGAGTTGCTGCTACTCTGCGCCTTCCCGCATCACTACGATGGTCCTCGCCCACCCGTTCGACAATATCGACGACTTCGAGAATCTCTTCAACGCAATCAGGCACATGATACTGGACGGATACGAGTTTATGACTCTGCTAATGGGCGGCGGCCCCGGAGAGAGCAAACTGAGAGAGTTCCTTGCCGCGCTCGGCTTGCTGCAAATGGTTACAATCGTTCCTCGAATGAGGCCATGCAGATCCGTCCTGGCCGCAGGCGACATCTTCATTCAGCCCCGCCCTACTTCGGCCTTCAATCTATTTCTCCTCGAAGCGATGAGCGTTGGAGCCGCCGTCGCCGCCTGCAAGGGCGGAGTCAACGATCCTATTGCAGAAGATACTACAGCCGTAGTATTCGACCCGGACGACGAGATGAGCATCATCGCCGCCTTAAAGAAACTGCTCGATAAAAGGGACTTCGCCCGCAAAATCGCAAAGGCAGGCCAGGAATACCTCAGAGAAAACCACTCCGTAAGCAACATGATCGCCGCCACCCTCAAGACCTACAAGAACGCCTGCCAACGGCACAAATCCCCAAATCGGTAATCCACTTGTTGTCCCTTGTTTACCCCCGCTCCGCCTGGGCCGGATGGGCGGGGCAGATGCCCGCCGCCACCGGTTAGCCCGCAACTTCACGTTGCGGCCCTTCCTTTCCTCACCCTGTGCCTGCCCGACCCTGCTCCTTCTTCTACGTGCGACATACGATATTCGACACCTGTCCCGATGCCTTTTGTCGGGATACTACGCCAGCTTGTAGGCGATCTGTTCTTCGAGAATGTCCTTTACTGTCAAGGCGATTATGGATTTCCCGGTTTTGCGGAAGAACGCATCTATTTCAGTCATAGCATCAGCGGAGTAATCGAAGGAAACGAAGAAGCCCTTGGTGCGGTCCTCTCGCATCATTACGGCCTCAAAGGAATCGATGTCGGGCCGGCCAACCTTGTCCTTCTGCTTGACCTGGATGGGATACCAGTCATCCATAAAAGCCAGGTGGCCCTCTTTCTTCTTGGGGGTGGCCGAGACCGGGAAGATACGCCCATCGATCCCCATATCGCCCACCTGCGCCTTATTGGGAATACCGCCTAATGCAATGACCGCCCAGTTCTCAAATTCAAACGGCGGGATCTTGCGAAGCTGCTTCTCGGTCCAGGGCAAATCGCGCACGACAAACCCGCGGCCTATCCGCCAGAGCTTCTCATCTTCGGGCAGCTTGCAGACATCGCGCAACCGTTTTGCCATTACCCGGCAGGCCGTCGGCGATACATCAATCCCTATCCACTGCCTGTCGAGATTCTCCGCCGCAACCAGCGCAGTCCCGCACCCACAAAACGCATCGAGGACGATATCGTTTACGTTGGAACTGGCCTCAAGAATTCGTTCAAGGAGCGCAAGCGGTTTTTGCGTGGGATAACCAAGGCGTTCTTTGCTGCCTGAAATAACTGGCTTGATGTCGTCCCAGAAAGTCTGAAGCGCAACTCCCGGCATCTCATCCAGGTAGTGCTTGAGCATCGGCATCCCAGTCGTCCGATAGTAAATCTGGCCCGCCTCATCCATTTGCTTCATCTTCTCCTTGGAGTAGGCCCAATAGCGGCCTTTGTATGGCTTCACCTTCCTGCCGTCCGGCGTAGTCCAGTCATATGAAACATCGCCACCCGGCTTGTTGGCCGTCATGTCGGAGACTCGGAAGCGGCGGCCCTTCGCGTCTTTGTAACGATAGTTCTGTTCGGTGTATTCCTGGGAATAGGGCGTGAACTGCTCGTTCCAAACCCATTTACTACCTCCGCCGGTGTAGAAGAAAATTGTGTCGTGGTTCGCTCCGTATCGTTTGGAGTCACTGTGCGCGCTGCTGCGCTTCCACACGATTTCGTTCTGAAAATTGTTTTCCCCGAGTATCTGGTCGAGCATCACCTTGACGTAGTGGGAAGCATGCCAGTCGCAGTGGTAGTAGAATGAGCCGGTCTTCTTCAGTACGCGGTGGAGTTCCACGCATCGGGGGCGCATAAATTCGATATATGCCTGAGTGGATGCGTGGCGGTCTGCGAATGAGCGTTTCTCCCTGGTCTCGCCCCAGAAGACCTCATAGTCCCGGTTGGAGTTAAAAGGCGGGTCGATATAAATAAGGTCAACGCACTCATCAGGAAGTCTTTTAAGCTGGTCGAGGTTATCCCCGCAGTATATTACCCGCGTATCGACAAGAGCCGATGGCCTGCCGACCTGCACAGCCTTCTTTGACCCGGATGCAGCCTTCTTCTTCGCCATATACCGTTAGTGTACTCCCCGCCCGATAATTTGCAAGTGGCCACTGGCCAAAAAGGTTTGCCACCGTTAAACTCCAAGAAAATCCGTATAAGGACGTAATTACGGTAGCTATTTCCTATTTGTTCCTAATTAGAAGGCGGATTCTGGCCTGTAGAAGGTGGATTCTGCCCTGTAGAACGTGGATTCTGCCCCACAGGCCTTACATTAGGTTTAGGACTAGTCGGTACCGGCTTTACCCCACCTTTTTTAACGGAACCTTCTGCTACTCTTACTCTTCCTGCCGCCCGTCTTGATATCATTGTTTATCTCCTTAATTTTGCTTTGAACTTTCGTTTTGTTTTTCCTAATCTATTTCTGGGATTTCGATTGCTAGGTCATACTTATCTCTGCATAAATATAACATCTTAGCTTTATATAACTCTTCGCCTCCACTGTTGGTAAAAACATCCACATCTTTTAGCAAGAGTTCTCTTTCTTTTTCAGAATCTGAATAAGCTACAATACATCCAAAATAAACAAGTTTTGCCTTGTAGTCCCTTATGTATACCCACTCATAACCTGATTCTTCGGGCAAATTATGGAAAAAGTCCCATACATCTTCGTCGCCGAATCTTCTCGTAACGTTGAGATAACGCCCAAGTCTATTGATAAGTTTGTGAGTATATACATAAGATGACAGAAAAGCTATGGGCACGCCTGTTAAACCAGCCCAAAATATCTCGCGCCATACACATATAATTTTAGTTTCTTCGTTGAGGATTGTATCAAAGAACACAACGCTGTAATCAATGAGGCCAGTATATTCGAGGATCTTCAGTAAAATTCCGTAAACGCCGTAAATAATCACAGAGAATACGGTTATCTCGCACAAGATGTACCAGTTTGGTTTTGCAGACCATCCTACGAGCTTACGAAATAGCATCCACGCGGTTATTCCAGGGAGGATAAGAACAATGATCTTTATTAACAGAATGCTTAGGCCCATTGTTTTGCCCACTTTCATTTAGATGATAATTTCGTAGGCTAGCATCGCAACCCAACCACAAAATCCAAAATCTATTTGAACATTGTCCGACAAAAGCTAGTCCATGTCAAGGACTTAACGCCAGATAAGTCAAATTCCCCGTAGTTATTAGTTTGCCGTTGGCAGTCTTTTTAACGCCGGATGCCGGCGAGGCAACGATTTTTGCCACAAATTCTTTTATCTACCGGGTAATCCCCGGCTTTCAACCCCTAAAACTTGCCCCGCGTGCCCCAGAATGTTTACCCGCCGCTTCCCCGCAACCAAACAACCCCCTACCCCAAAACCTCATTTCATACCGCACTCCATAAGTATATACGCATACACTTATATACTCTCATCGCCAAA
>JAUVXL010000122.1 GCA_030603595.1 Sedimentisphaerales bacterium
AGGTAACGGGATACCCCGCCGCCCGGATCGCATCCATCTTCTTCTGCAGCTTTGCCTTCTGCCGCAACCGAAACAGCCAAAACCCGCCGACAACAACAACCAGCACCAGAATCAATACATAATACCCCCCCACCTTCCGACGCCTCTTACGAACCGGCTGATCATCGCTCGCCATAAATGCTCCTTTGCACAGCAATCAATCGCATCTCCAGTCAATCCACCCCTGAGAATACCACCCACAAACCCATCTGACAACCCACGAAACACCGAATCCCGGGCAAAGACGCTGCTACCATGCATAATAATAGACGCTCGATACGCCGGAATGTTAAGAAGAATCTTCCCTGCCATTGAGCACGCTCCCGCTTGACAACCAAAGAAACTGCTGATTTGGGCGAGAAAAGGCGTTACCGCCTGTCGAATCGCCGCCTTTTATAGATAGAACGGCAACCTTGGATTTGGCTGTCCTGACAAGTAAAGAACTCGGACAAACTCGAAAGGAGACCGATCATGTCAATCATCAAATTACAACACGATGCAAAGGTCCTGCTAATAGCGTTGGCCTTCGCCCTTATCGCCTGCGTCGCCCCGGCCTTCGCTGAAAAGCCCAAGAGCAAACCCGCCAAGCCAGCCGCCCCCCAGGCAAAAGCAGCGCCTAAAAAAGCCCCGACGCCAAAGGCAGCCCCCAAGCCTGCTCCCAAGGCAGCACCTAAACCGGCCCCAAAAGCAAGGCCCAAACCGGCAGTCAAGGCCCCGGCACCCAAACCGGTCGTAAAGGCAACGCCGAAGCCCGCCGCGCCAAGGCCTGCCGTGAAATCCACGCCTAAACCGGCGGTCTCCAGGCCTATCGTCAAATCCACACCCAAGCCGGCAGTCTCAAGGCCCATCGTCAAGGCAGCACCCAAGCCCGCAGCGACGAGACCCATCGTCAAGGCAACACCGAAAGCCGCCCCCAAACCGACGTCCACTCGTGCTTCCAAGCCGAGGCCCGTCGCCAAAGCCCCATCGACCTCGACCGCCTCGCGCGTCTCAACCCGAAGCACCTCCATGAGCACCCCGCGATCGTCCGGCAGAACGACTTCGAGTCCGTCGTCAAGCAGAAGCACTCCACGCCGGACAACTCCCAGTCGGTCCCCAGTTAGAAGCACTCCGAGCCGGACAACTTCCAGTCGGTCCTCAGTAAGAAGCACTCCGAGCCGGACAACTCCCAGTCGGTCCTCAGTTAGAAGTACTCCGAGTCGCGCGCCGACAAGATCTACTCCCAGGCGAGCGCCTTCCAGCAGTTTTAGAACCTCCCGGCCCGCCTCACCGGCACCGAAGTCATCAACTTCTTCGTCAACGAATCGCAGAACCACCATCGGTCCCAGAACCACCCCCGGATCGGTAAGCGTAAACAGACGCTACACCTCAAGTACGTATAAGTCGCCGACTACAAGCTCGAATCGGACATTAAGCCCATCGAGAACGACGCGCATTACCCGGCCGGTCATTGTGAACAAACGATCGACCCCAACAACATCCAGGCAACCGACAACTCGCTCGACCACAACAATAACAAGAAAGTCCACACGCACCGCAATCGCCCCCAAGTCCTCGATTGTAAGCTCGAACAGAACCCTAAGCTCGCCCAGAACAACGCGAATCACTCGTCCAATCGTAATAAGAAGGCAGTCCGTCACCACCGGGACAGGGACTATTGTCTCTGGAAGGTCTAAAACCGTCTCTTCCGGCGCTCCGGGCAAACGACCGGCAAGCCGCTCAGTCAAGATCGCCGAGACGCGCTCAGCCTCAAGTCCACGAAGCATCGTCCGGTCGGGCAAGTCAACCACAAGGGTAACAAAGAAAGTCGAAGCGCGACCGGGCCCAACGGTGCGAAAATCCACAACCCTACTCACAGGCCCCCGCAGAGTAAAAGGCTCTCAGCCGCTACGTACAACCAAAACATCAGCCATCATCAGCCAAAGGAATATCGACACCAGAGGAAGAAAGATTTCCCCCCTGCATAAGACGACTATCATAAGCAACAATACGATAGTGAACAACCTGGCCGGCCGCCATACAACGCGAAAGCATCGCTACGGCGCCATCGTCAACAGACAAATAACATATCACGACCGCCCCTATGCGATAAGCCACGCCCTACACAGCAAACACATCTACCGCGACAACTATCACCGAACGCACTACCGATCAATCTGGCCGAGTTACCACTTCACGCTGGGCTACAACTTCGGCGGCTACTCAACATTCAGCTACTGTTATCCGTACTACCACCGCAAGTACGTCTTCGTCAGCCTCGGCGGCTGCTGGCCCACCTCCTACAGCTACCGCCGCTACTACTGGTACGGCTATCACCCCTACAGATGGTATGGCTACTATCCCGTCGCAGCCGAGATAAGGGGCGACAATTACAACTACTACACCTACAACTACTACTATACCGGTGAAGGCCAGGCGGCGCAATACGAACCGGCTACAACGGGCGACTACACCACCGCCGTTGACCACACGACTTTTGCCGACGTCCGCGCAAAACTCGCCGCCGAAGCCGCACGCCAGCCCGACCAGCCCACACTCGCAGATACGTACTTCGAAGAGGGAGTAAAAGCCTTTGGAAACGACGATTATGCCGCCGCCATCGAGAAATTCGCCGAGGCAATGGAGCTGTCGCCGGATGACATCATACTCCCCTTCGCTTACGCCCAGGCCCTCTTCGCCAACGGGCAGTATTCGGAAGCTGCAATCGTCCTTCGCACCGCCGTAGCGCAGATTAAGCCTGAAGAGCAGACGGTCTTCTATCCTCGCGGCCTCTACGGCAACGACGACAAGCTCTTCGACCACATCGACAAACTATCCGCGAAGGCCGACTTCTACACCTTCGACGCAGACCTGCAACTCCTGCTCGGATACCACCTGCTCGGTGTCGGCGAACTCGACGCCGCCGTCGAGCCGCTGACCAGAGCGGGCCAGGACTTCACCAATGCCCAGGCATCACAGGTCCTCCTCAAGCTCCTTGAGAAGGTAAAGGCACAAGCTGCCGCTGAACCCCAACAACAGATTACCAACTGAGACAATAGAGCAATGAGAAAGAAATATACGCCAACGCTAATTGCGACACTACTCATCGCCGGCTTACTGTCGTTCTCCGCACCGGCCGGCGATGAGTTCGCCGTATTCCCATCGTCCGACGACCAGGAAGCCCCCGACGTCCACGGCACAATTGTAGTATGGCAGCAGTTCGTTTACGACTACGGCGACTACGACATCTACATCGCCGACATCAACTTCCCCACCGATCCAAACCTGATCGTCATCGGCGACGCGAACGACCAAATGGCCCCGGCAGTCTTTGAGAATACCGTCGTCTGGCAGGACAACGTATTCTGGGCCGGCTCGTTCGACTGGGACATTCGAATGGCCGACATCACCGACCAGGCCGACCCGCAGGTATTCGCGGTCTCCGACATATTCAATAACGACGAGCAGGACCCCGCGATTCATGGCAACATAGTGGTCTGGCGGGACGGCCCGGCCGGCTACTTCGATATCTACGGCGCCGACATCACCGATCCGGCCTACCCAGCCGAATTCGCAGTCTCGTACGTCGAGATGAACCAGCAGGCGCCCGCAATATACAGGACTACCGTTACCTGGCATGACGACTACTCCGGCCACTGGGATGTTTACGCCGCCGATATATGGCAGAGAAACAAGCCGACCGAATCACCTGTTTCATGGTTTGATGGGAATCAGAGAAATCCTGCGATCTGGGGCGAAACGGTCGTCTGGCAGGACGACTTCTTCGGCGATTGGGACATCTACGCCGCCGACATCTCCGATCCCGCCGATCCCGTCGAATTCCCGATCGCCACCGACCTTTCCTCGCAGGAGAATCCCGACATCGACGGCAATATTGTCGTATGGCAGGACAACCGGCACGGCCACTGGGACATATTCGGCTACAACCTCACCACACGCAGCGAGTTCCGCATCACCGACGACCCCCACGACCAAACCAATCCCGCCATAAGCGGCGACCTCGTCGTATGGCAGGACAACCGCGACGGCCCCTCGAACATATACGCCGTGCGACTTGCCGGCCCCAATATCGCCCGATGCCTCGAAGCAATACCCGGCGACATCAACAAAGACTGTCGCCTCGATTTCGCCGATTTCAGCCTAATGGCCGCCAAATGGCTCGAATGCAACCTCGACCAACCCTGCGATCAGAAGCAAATTGACAAACAGACAAAGATTCACTCCTCGTCATCTACGACTAAGCAGTCGTCCGAGCGCAGGCTGTCATTACCGGACAAGCCGTCGCTGCCGCGCAGGCGTGAAACCAGTCTTTGACAAGTGAAGAACATAATCAGGAACAGTGGGGCTGTTGAAAAAGTTCAAATTCACCACGAAGGGTGGCACGGTCAAACTTGTTTGGCCGTGTCCGGACCAATTTCCTTAAACCCGATTGGAGGTGCAAAATGCGAAAGAATTCAACTACAACCCAAGTATTAGCCCTGAGCCTCGGATTTCTATTCATAGCAGGCTGCGGAAGCGGCGGCTCGACAGGCGCAGGAATAGGCGCCCTCGCAGGCGCCGGAATAGGCCAACTCGCCGGCGGAAGCACCGAGGCGACCCTCATTGGCGCTGCAATCGGCGGCGGCACCGGCTACATCGTCGGCAACGAGGCCGATAAGAAGGCGGCCAACAAGAAAAATACCGTCCAGATGGCCTCCATCCGAGAGGAAATGAACTACGTAACAGTTAATATGACCAACAGCAACGGCTCAATCAGCCAGGTAAGGCTCAGAAAGCAAGGCGTCGGCTACGTCGGAACCAGAGGCGAGTACTACGACCACCTCCCCACCAGCGAGGAGCTAAGACCAATTTACGGCTTCTAACGCCGCCGCGGGATCGCAGCCCACAGGCCTTTCTGGCGTTGCTCTGCCTTAGGGAACCAAAAAATGTTGATAAATCGCTGCTTCAGAGCTATAATCTCCGTGACCTGTCAGCAATTTGGCGCCTTTTATAGATGGGATGGAACCTTCGTAGAACGCCTGTTATGGCACAAGAAAGGGCACAGCTCATCGAATATAGGCAGAACTACGAGGCTTGCTATGAACAGACGGCTGCGAAAGGCCCTGGAGGGCCTGTTAGACCCCGACATCGAGCACCGCCGCCGGGCGATGGAACCCTTTGTCAGGGCAACTTTTGAGATATTTATCAGGTATCTGTACCGATATCTCGGCAATGAGGTCGAATGTGAAGATGTGCTCGAAGATGTATATGCCGATATTTGGGAGAATCCCGAACGGCTGCGCAACATCACAAATGAGAAATATCTTCTCAAAACCGTGTATCTCTACTATATGCGCAAACGCCTCAGAGAGATTTATAGAAGGTTGAACCGAAATTTATGTTTGTCCCAGAACGATTTGAAGAACCTCACGGCCCCGGAGTTAGGCATCCTCGAAATGATGTCGCAGCAAGAGCTAAAAGAGGCCCTTGCCCGCACTTTGGCCCGCCTCAAGGCCAGAGAGCGAAAAGCGATACAGCTATGGATGGACGGAATGTCCAACAGGGCAATCGCAAACGAACTCAAAACGACCGTCGGGGCCGTGAAAATGCTGAAATTCAGAACACTATTGAAACTAAGGAAAATGCTGCGAGATTACTGCCCCCAACAGTAACGCGGTGATTTCCGAAAGGAGCAGGATAAAATGTCTGACACAGATAGAGAAATCCAGGAATTGCTGGCCGATTATGCCGAGGCCCTGCGTGATGGCTCCATACCGGCTTTTCTCAAGTCCCTCACACGCGGCGAGGGCCGAAAAGTATCGTCCTCCCCTGAGTTCTGGGGTGCCGCCGAAGTCGTCAGATACATCAACAGTGCCGGCTTCGCCGACAAGGCCGTCGCTCCCGATGTGGGCCTTTTTATATCACGGGTCGATGCCAAGATCGGTTCGCGAATGAAAAAGGCCCGCGGCTCGTCCAGGGCCGGACAAAGCACCCCAAGACCGGCCACAAGAGCGAGAAGGACTGAGAAAACGACATGATTCTGGACTGTTACCAGTGCTCATCCTGTTATTTCGAGGACAAGGAGGCGTCCACCAGGATAGACCCGGACACTATCTCGCCGCCCCAGCCAAGGATGGTCTTCAACGACGTCCTCGTTGTCTTCATCTGCGTCGAACTATACGACGACAGACGCGAACTCGACGAAGCGGTCACGGAATTCGCCGCCATTACCGACCTCTTGGGCAAAAGGCCCATTGTCTTATGTCCCAATGTCCACCTTTCTATCGACAAGGCGCCTGAGAAACAAGCCGTCTGGCTCATCAACGAACTCGAAAAGAACCTCGTTGAAGAGGGCCACGAGGTCCACCGCCTCTCCTTCGGGTATCACAAGAAGTACGGAATTGAGTGCAACGGTAATGTCGGCAGTACCATCGGCAGGAGATTCTACGGCTCGGATGAAAAGCAATTTCTAAGGCTCCTGACACGCCTCGGAGTCTGCCCGCCCGAGTCTCTGCCCAAAGACATGCCCGAATGGGCCAAACCGCTCACAGAACGGCGCCTCAAGGTCCTGGTCAGTCGAAGCCAAACATACAACGTCGGCAGGGAAATGCTCAAAGACCAGCTCGACGCCACGGGCCACAGCGAACTCTGGACCTGCATGCTCTTCGAGGGCGAACGCAAGCCAATAGACGACTACCTCAGCACGCTCTACGAGATTATCGAGGATTATCCCGATGTCCTGGTCCACCGGGCAATGAATCTCAGCGTCCCGGTATTCTCCAACGCCGCGAGGTTCCTCTTCAGGAAATACCCGGAGGCAATCGAATCGGGCAGACTTCGCATATATAACAGCATCGTCTCAGACATGGAATTCCTGCTCTCCAGAAGCGCTGTTCTGCTCGCCTTCCCGTCCAAACCCAAGAAAGCCGGGTCGCACGCGGGAGAAATATCGTTCGGAACCTACTGCAAAGACGCCGATTTCGCCAAAAATATGATCCATTGGTACAGGACTTTCCTCGTGGACGCCAGATTCGGATGGATTCGCACCGAGGCCGAACTGGATACCACAATAAATGAATTGGAGGAGGAAAAGTTTCAGGACAAAGGTCAGTAACCGCCGAGACAGAAGACATAAGTCGTTATCTAATAGCAATATAACTTAATCTGTCATTCCCGCGAAGCTTGTCCTCGACTCTGATCGAGGAGCGG
Source organism: Sedimentisphaerales bacterium (assembly GCA_030603595.1). Lineage (GTDB taxonomy): Bacteria > Planctomycetota > Phycisphaerae > Sedimentisphaerales > Anaerobacaceae > JAFGCD01. Next base: position 7,228 of record JAUVXL010000122.1, read on the forward strand.
GAATCCACTCACCCGTTACATCACTGGATCCCTGCTTCCGCAGGGATGACACGATGGATCGGTCGGTTTGAGTAAGAACAATAATACCAGGTTAGGATACAAGCTGTGAATGCCACGCTGCCTGTGGTCGTTGTTATAGCATACGTGCTGCTGCTGACGTGGGTTGCTCTGCGCGCACGCGCCGCTCGAGATTTCAAGGATTTCTCCATCGCCGGAAGGACCTTGCCGCTGGCCCTGGTATTCGGCAGCCTCGCCGCAACCTACGTGGGCCCGGTCTTCTCAATCGGATTTGTCGGTAAGGGATTCAGCAGCGGCTTTCTCTTCTGGGGCATTGGTCTGGCTTATGCCGCCCAGAACATCCTCGTCGGTCTCTTCGTCGCCCCTCGCCTTAGAGCGTTGGAAGGATGCCACACACTCGGCGACGCCGTAGGCCAGAAGTACGACCGAACCTGCCAGATTCTTGCAGGCGTTATCTCAGTCGGCGTATGTGCGGGCCTCGCCGCGGTTATGGCGAAAGCAGGCGGTGACGTACTCAGGAACATCTTCCTCCTGCCGCATTGGTCCGCTGTTCTAATAGTCGTCGGCATAACCGCGCTCTACACCACATTTGGCGGCCTCAAAGCCAGCGTCGTCACAGACGCCTTCCAGTTTACCGCATTTGCAATACTGCTCCCAGCCGCTCTGATTTGGATACTCTTTTTTCACCCAAATCCAGGCAACACGACCTTCACGCAAGAGGTCGCAAACACCACGGCCGCAGGCTTCAACTCAACAAGCCTCGTTCAGATAATAGGTCTGCTCACGGCCTTTCTCCTCGGAGAGACCCTGATTCCACCCTACGCCAATCGCGCGCTGGCGTCGAAGACAACCGCCGTATCGAGAAACGGTTTCATACTCGCAGGACTATTCAGCATCGCCTGGTTCGCAGTGATGATAGCACTTGGAATTGCCGCCAGAACCGTCATTTTCGGCGACCCGCCCGAAGACTACGTCCTGATGATCTTGATTGAATCGACAATCCCCAAGTTCGGCTATACCCTCCTGCTCGTAGTACTCATCTCAATCATTATGTCCAGCCTCGATTCTCTTCTCAACGCCGGCGCTGTCGCCTTCACCCAGGATATCGTCAAGCCGTTCAAGAAATTGTCGGACAATACCGCCCTGAACATCGGCCGCTGTGCAACTATCATAATCGCCTTTGTCGCCGCTGTCGGAGCCGTACGCATCAAGAGTATCGTAAGCGGACTGCTTGTCTGCTATACCATCTGGGCCCCGGCCATACTCCCGGCCCTGATAATAGGTCTTTGGGTAAAACGCCCCAAGCCGCTCGCCGGCATCCTCTCTATGGGCGTCGGAACCATCGTGGCGGTCGTCTTTGAATTTGTTTATCCCTCCGCCATTAACGTCCCTGCCATCATTCCCGCCCTTGCCGCGGGACTGCTCGCCTACGCCCTCGGTCACTGGATGGAAAAAACAAAGTTTGGAGTCTGAAATATGCCCTCAATCGTCCTAATACTCGTAATAATCGCCGCCGCCCTGGCAATGGCAAGCGGCATCTGGGTGGCAACCGCCCTGATCCGCACACTAACCCGGAATAGGACCACCTCCGGCCACAATCCAGCCTATCTTAATTACTTCAGAGGGCGGGGTGGATGAGGACGCAATGAGAAGTTGGTCTCTCGGGTCGAACCTATGAAGAATTTCGAGCGAATCGAGCAGGTGGTCGAATGGCGGCTCTGTACGGGCTGCGGGGCGTGTGTATTGGCTTGCCCCGAAAATAACATCCGCCTGGCTGACGTGCCGGATCGCGGAATACGTCCGCATGTCGATACAAATCGCTGCAAGCACTGCGGCGAGTGCCTCAAGGTCTGCCCCGGAATTGAGATAACTCACGCCCCATGCACCCAAGCCGTAATCGACGAACTATCGCTTTCATGGGGACCGGTCCTGGAGATGTGGGAGGGCTACGCCGCCGACCCTGAGATTCGCTTCGAGGCCGGGTCCGGCGGAGCAGTTACGGCTCTGGCTTTGTACTGCCTGGACCACGAGGGCTTCGCCGGCGTCTTGCATACTGGCGCCGAACCCGAAGCGCCCCTGCAAAACGTTCCCGTCTTCAGCAAGAGCAAAGCCGAGCTTCTGGCGCGCACCGGGGCGCGTTATTCCCCGGCGGCGCCCTGTGAGAGGTTCGACCTGATTGAGAAGTCCGCCGAGCCATGCGTCTTCGTGGGAAAGCCCTGCGACGTCGTAGCGCTTCGCAAATCGCAGGCGGTCAGGCCGCAGCTTATCGACAAGACAGGCCTGGCCATAGCCATCTTCTGCGCCGCCACACCCACGACAAACGGCACAAACGCCCTTTTGCAGGCCATGGACGCACCACGCGACCAAGTTGAAGAACTCAGGTATCGCGGACGAGGCTGGCCGGGCTTGACCACCGCAAAACTAAGAGGCAAGCCCGCCGAAGCCAGGCAACTGACCTACGAGCAATCCTGGGGCAATATTCTGAGCCCGCACCGTCAGTTCAGATGCCGCCTCTGCCCCGACTCCACCGGAGAGTTCGCAGATATTGCCTGTGGCGACCCGTGGTACCGCGAACGAAAAGAAGATGACCCCGGACGCTCGCTCGTCCTCGCCAGAACTCAGAAAGGACGCGAAGTCCTCCACCGCGCAATGGAAGCCGGATACCTAAAACTCGAAAAAGCCGCTCCCGAAACACTGCCTGCATCCCAGAAGTCCCTCTTGCGCAAAAGGCAAAACCTCTACGGAAGGCTCCTGGCCCTGAGAATCCTCCGCATCCCAATTCCGCAATACAAAGGTTTCTCATTGGCAAAGAACTGGATGGCCCTTTCGATAACCGACAAACTCCGATCCCTCGCCGGAACCCTCAAAAGAGCACTCAAACGCCGCTGGACAAAACCCTTGAAACCCACAAGACCACCCGCCAACGCCGAGAAAAACCCACCAACATAGCCGCCCAATCAAGAACTTCCTTGAAACCGCCGGAAGTTCCCAGAGCGCACACTCTCTCCCACGATACAACTATCCGATGCGTCCCACAATCGGGGAGACAAGATTTGAACTTGCGACCTCTGCGTCCCGAACGCAGCGCTCTAGCCAAGCTGAGCTACTCCCCGGTCAAGCCGGTCAGGGAATATAGCACACCCTTCGGAGAATTGCAAACTATAATAAATTAACCGGGTCAATATCTATGGCAACCTTAACGCTCGGTCGAATCGGCCCGGCCGCCCGCACCTCTGCGAAAAGCCGCTGCATCGTCTGCGCATCGGGGGTCTGCACGATGATCTGCATCCGGTGAAACCGCTGCACCCGGCTGATAACACAAGGCATAGGCCCGCGAACAACGGCTCTGAGCCCCTCAGACTTCACAATCCCCCCTATCCTCTCGCTCATCGCCTCGCACGCCTTCTCCAACTTCTCAAACTTCATATCCCGCATAACGACCACCGCCAGCCGCCAGAACGGGGGCAGATTGCACGCCTTGCGATGCTTCAGTTCCTCCCGCACAAATCCCTCGAAGTCTCCGTTCAGCGCGAACTGAATGGCGGGCTGCTTGGGCAGAAACGTTTGGACGAAAACGGTTCCCTTCTTCTCCGACCGTCCTGCCCGCCCGGCCACCTGCGATATCAACTGAAACGTCCGCTCGTTCGCTCGAAAGTCCGGCAGGTACAGCGAAGTATCCGCACTGATTATCCCAACCAGCGTCACATTCGGAAAGTGCAGTCCCTTCGCCAACATCTGCGTTCCCGCCAAGACATCGATTCGTCCCTCGCCGAAATCGCCCAGCAGCCGATAGTACCCCCCCCTGGCCATCGAATCGCTGTCAATTCGCGCGACCCTCGCGCCCGGGAACTTCTCGGCCAGTTCCTCCTCCAGCCGTTGCGACCCAATCCCGATCATCGCCATGCCCTTGCCGCACACCGGGCATTTTTGCGGTACGAGCGTCTGCGCCAGGCAATAATGACAAATCGCATAACCGTGCCCGATATGCCTGCCCGTAACCGTCTGCATCTGCCCGCTGCGAACACCCTTGGCCTTGTGAAATGTGAGCGTTACATCGCAATTTCGACAGTGCAGCGTATGTTTGCACGATGGGCAGAACACAAAATTGCTGTATCCCCGCCGATTCAAGAGCAAAATCGCCTGCTCGCCCTTCTCCAATACCGCTCTGAGTTGCTTGGCCAGCGGGTCGCTTATCAGATTCACGCCTCTATGCGTCGCCGCCCCGTCCCGCATATCGACCAGCCTCATCTGCGGCATCGGCAAGTTCATCACGCGCCGCGGCAACCGAACCATACTGAAGTGCTTCTTCGCCCGGCAATTAGCCAAAGTCTCCAGCGATGGCGTCGCACTGCCCAAGATGCAATGCGCCCCGGCCAGTTGCGCCCGTTTTATCGCCACGTCTCGGCCGTTATACCTCGGGACCGTATCCTGCTTGTAGCTCGGCTCGTGCTCTTCATCGACGACGATAAGCCCGAGCCTCGGCAGCGGCGAGAACACCGCCGACCGCGCCCCGATAACAACATCCGCCTCGCCCGCCTTGATCTTTTGCCACTGCACATTACGCTGCGCCGCCGTTAGCCCCGAGTGCATAACGGCGATTCTCTCGAATCTCACGCTAAACCGCTGGACCGTCTGCGCCGTAAGCGCAATCTCCGGAAGCAGCACTATCACGCCGCGGCCTTTGCTTAGAACAGACTCGATGGCCCTTATATAGACCTCCGTCTTGCCGCTATCGGTAACGCCGTGCAAGAGTGTCACGCCGAATTCATTGGAGGCAATTCGATTCTCAATATGCCCAAGCGCCTTTTCCTGGTCGTCATTCAGCGTAACCTCCTGCGCCGGCATCGCCAGGCCCTGTGGAATCGCAGGCAGCGATGTAAGAACCGTTTTACGCCCGATCTTGACAATCCCCTTCCCAGCCAGCCTTTTGACGGGCTCCGCCCCGCAGCCAACCGCATCCAGCACAGCCCGCACTTCCAACCCGGAATCCGCGCAAACCGCTTGCCTCTCTCGCAAAAGAGCCACGATCGCTTTCTGTTGTCTGCCCCGCAGGCCCTCGACCACATCCTCATTCCCCTCGACAAGATAAACATACCTTTGCGTCTTAACCCCGGCCCCCTTCTTCACCGCCCCAGGCACCATCGCCGCTAAGGCCTGCCCCAAAGGGCAAACATAGTAGCCGCTAATCCACCGCGCCAACTCCATCAACCCGGCATCAACCAGCGGCCCCTCATCCATCACCTTCGATACGCATTTCAACTTCCGCCCCCGACCAATCGCCAGAAACGACTCCTCCTTAGGCACATCCGCACGAGTGCAAAACCCGACCTCAAGATTATTCTTCCGTCCAAAAGGAACCTCAACACGCTGCCCCACCGCAACAGGCCAGACCCCATCCGCCACCAAGTAATCAAACTCAGCATCAGCAGCAGACTCAAACGCCACCCGAACAATATGCCCGTACCCCTCCCCCATCCCCCCGCCACGGTCGCCCCCCA
>JAUVXL010000003.1 GCA_030603595.1 Sedimentisphaerales bacterium
CTGCCCTCCGGCATAGGTTCGGACTGGACAATCGGCGGCGTGAAGGCCCTTTACGTCCCGTTCGCAGGCCAGGCAGGCAACGCGACGACCGAGCCGCTCTGGGTGCAACTGCAGGACGGAACTAATGGCTATGGCGAAAAGGTCTCCTACGGCACTTATGAAGGCGAGAGTCTTGCCGACTTTAACGAGGTCTCGTGGCACGACTGGTACATCGACCTGGCCGACTTTAACGTTGACCTGAGCAATGTGGTAAGCATTGTCATCGGCATCGGCAACGAAGACGGCAGCGGGGCCCACGGCTCCGGGACTGTGTTCTTCGACGAGATGAGGCTTTATGCACCGACGTGTGTTCCTTCTCGCAGCAGTGCGGCCTTTGCTCTGGTTGATTACGCCCCCGAAGGCAACCGGGACTGCGTAGTTGACTACAAAGAGCTTGCTGTAATGACTCGCGACTGGCTGCAGAGCGACATGACCGTGAATCCGGAAACGATTTCGGCCGGTCCCGTGGCGTGGTATAACTTCGAGAACAACGTTCTCGACAGCACCGCCAACGGCAACAACGGCACCGCAGAAGGCAACCCGGCTTACGCTGTCAGCAGGCCCGGCCTGAACATGGCGATCGACTGCAACGGAGCAGGCGACTATGTCTCGACCGGCAAGAGCGCCGCAGACCTCGGAATCGACGGGAACAATCCGAGAACGATTACCGCGTGGGTCTATGTCCGTGCCTTCAACAACGGCGGCATATTCGACATGGGCAACCGTGTGGCCAGCGAGGACTTCTCCCTCAGAACACTGGACATCGACAACAGTTGGCGTATCCAGTACTGGGGCGGCGACGTGACTGAGACCGGATGGAGCACAGGCGACTTTGACTTCACGTATCCGTCGCTGAACGAGTGGGTGCACTTCGCTCATATTCATGACGGCACATACACCAAGGTCTATGCCAATGGTCTAAAGGTTGTGGACGTCCCGAGGACGATCAATACGTCGAGCGCCAATCCGTTCCAGATTGCCATGTACGGATGGCCGGCCGACTCCATGGACGCTCTGATTGACGACCTGAGAGTTTTCGACTACGGTCTGTCGCACGGTCAGGTTCTGACCGCGGCCGGCATAGGTACGCCGATGTATATTCCGGTGACCTCACCGGCCAATCTCACTGACCCCGAAGGGACTAACAACCTGAAGGTCAACTTTAAGGACTACAGTGTGCTGCTCGATAGTTGGGGCGCTACTGAAGAGTGGCCTGCCTGGTAACCTGCTTTTGTATCAAGGTTGCCCTTTTTCGGCTTGAAAAGCGGCGAATAAGGCCATGAAGATTAGCATCATTCCGGGGCCTGCACAAAAAAGTGCAGGCCCCGGTTGCTTTTACGCATAAGGCTACGTCACCATAGCTCGGGATTGAACCTTGCGGGGGAACTCAAGGGCAGTGAATACTGGGAAAAGACTGTTTAACAGACTCCTGAACCCGATAATCAGTGTCAACCTGTCTTGAGCATCGTCGAAGTCGCAGACGCGCCCATGCTGCAAGTCCGCCGAGGCGGGGTGGGTCGGATGCGGTCTATTTCTCGACCTTGGCGTCGTCGATTTTGAAGTTGCCGAGCGTTGTTGCGAGGTTCATGAAGTCTGCGGGCTCTCCGTTGCCGACGGCCAGGGCTATATGCCCCGGCCCGTAGCCTCCTCGTCCGGTTCCCTTGAATGCCGGATCCAATCCGACCCATTTACCTGTTTTTCGGCCGATATAGACCTGCACCCAGGCATGCCCGCCGAAGCCCTGCAGGCCGGACCAATCGTCCACGTATGCAATGCCTGTAACCATCTGGGCCGGTATGCCGACTGCCCTGCACATCGCAGCGGTCAGGACGGCGTGCTCGCTGCAATCGCCCTGTTTGCTCCTGGCGACCTCGACCGCAGATGCATAGCCGACCGATAGATCCTTCTCCTCGATAAAATCGGCTACGAAGGCTTCTATTCTCCTTGCCGCCACGCCGGCATCCTTGGTTCGGCCGACCGCCTTGCGGGCGAGTTTGATTATTTCTTCGTGGTCGCTCTGCAGATATCTGTTGGGTTTCATTGCCTCGATAATCGCTTCATCGTCGCCCCGGTAAGGGAATGTCCCGCCCACCGGCATGCCGACCGGTTTGACCGTGAGTATCAGTTTGCCGTTTTCGGCCTGCTCCAGTTGCTGATTGTCCGTCGAAGATATGATCAATTCGGTCCCGTCAATCGGGCTCAAGGTGTAAGTGATCGCCGAAGCCGAGTCGGCATTTCCCAGAGGTGTCGGGCTCTTGACAAACATCTTATCGATCATTTCAAAGACATCGTTCTCGCCCAGCGCAAACTCTTTGGCGCAGGCAACTATCTCGAGTTGTATTCCTATAACCGGCGTGATGGATCGCTGCATGCGAAGCTCATCATCCACGTATGTAGTAGTCACCATCGTCCCTGCCAAGGGCATGGTCATAGTGGTAGTCACTTCCGTCAACGACACAATCCGGCCCAGCAGGTCGATGTTCTTCTTTGATCCTATCTCTATCTGATTGTCAAACGCCTGCATCATTGTTGATTCAAACATCTTTGCGGTGTACTTGGCGCCTTCTTTGAGGCCGTATTTAAGGTTCAGCAGCCTCAGCCCCTCGGCCATCAGCGCCCCGTCGGGCCATTCAAAAGTGCTTTTCTGCTCGACCCCCATCGAGGTGGTCGTAACATTCACCATTCCATTGGCATCGATTATCCCGACAGTCTTGGCCTTGGCGCCGCCGAGTTCCTGCACCGATTCAAAGGCAAGAGGCACGCCCTTCGTCGTCTCGATATTCTTGCTGAGGGTTTTCATTGTTACAGACGTGCCGAGCCTGCTTATAGTAACGTCAGTCTCCATAGTCGTGATCACGTTCGGCTCTGCGACAAAACGATCCTGAATAACGTATCCGACCTTCTTACCCTCCATAAAAACGGCATAATACTCGGTTTCGTCACGCACATCTCTTCTCGGCTTTTCTGTGACGGCCGTTGGCTCTTTTGTTGTAGGCTTTGGCTCCTGTGTTGTGGGCCTTGGCTCCTTCGCAACGGGCGCCGGCTCCTCCGGAACGGGCTTTTGTTTTGGCTCGTCCTTACAACCCGCTACCGCTATTATGAACGCCAGAGCTATACTAAGAATACATTTGACTCTCATGGCCAAGTCCCCTTTTCCCACGGGAAAAACGATGTTGAGTTTTGTCAGAGCCGACCGGCACCCGCCTATCGGCTTCACCGGCCTTTATCTCTAATTCCTTCGGCAATTTGCCGACAGGCTGATTATAAACACAAACCATCGGTTTCTCATCACAATAATCGCCAGGCACATCAAATTAACCCGGATTTGGCAAAGTAGTGGGTTACAAATAGACATGATTTTGATAGTAATAGAGCTTATGGAGACCGTAGCGTGCAGGAGTACTGTTTATGACGTTTAACTTCTCTCGGATGCCTATGACTCTTGATGAGCTTAAAAGGCTGATATCGCCGAACAACGCCGGCTCGGCCCGCGACAGGCCGAAGGTCCGCATCGATTCGCGGCTTGTCGAACAGGGCGATGTATTCGTCGCTATCGCCGGGACGGTCTGTGACGGCCACGATTTTATCGGCCAAGCTGTTGCCAACGGTGCCGGATACATCGTCTGCCAAACCAACCACGCCGCTTCAGAATACGAGATACGAGATGCGAGATACGAGACAATAGTCGTTGATGACCCGGCAACGGCTGCAGGTGTGCTCGCCCAGGCCGCTGCGGGTGACCCTGCCCTTAGGCTTATAAACCTTGCGGTCACCGGCACGAACGGTAAGACCACAGTCGCTTTCCTCGTTCGCTCGGTGATTCAACAGGCCCGCCCCTTGGGGGCCGGGGCAAAGTGCGGCCTTATCGGGACGGTCACTTACGATACCTGCCTGCCCCCAGGGGGCTCCGGCGGCGAACAAGAAGCTACTATGACGACCCCGGATTGCCTCGCAATTGCCCGGATGACCGCAGAAATGGTCAAAAACGGCGCCGAATACATGGTCATTGAGGCGAGCAGCCACGCCCTTTCTCAAAACCGCTTAGCCGGCCTGGACTTCAAGGCCGCCGCGTTTACAAATCTCGCAGGCGACCATCTGGACTATCACAAGACCGAAGAAGACTACCTCGCCGCCAAGACCAAGCTCTTTGCGGATCTCGCCCCTGAGGCGGTAGCCGTATTGAACAAACAATCCCCCCATGCAAAACACATAGCCGAACAGACTAAAGCCCGGATATTGTGGTACGGAATCGACGCCAAGGCTAACATTACCGCCCATATCGAATCGATGGATACGGGCGGAACCACTTTCGCGTTGGAATATGCCGGGCAAAGGCGCAAGGTGGGCTCGCCTCTGGTCGGCCTGTATAACGTGAGCAATTGCCTGGCGGCGGCGGGGTTGTGTCTTGCGGCAGGTTTCGATCTTGAGACGGTGGCTCGGGGTCTTTCATCGCCGCAGGCTATCCCGGGCCGTTTGGAGCAGGTCGTCTGGGGCGGGGATTTCACTGTCCTTATCGACTATGCACACAGCGACGACGCCCTGAAAAATGTCCTGGCAACTCTCAAGCCTTTGTGCGAGGGCAGGCTGATAGTTGTCTTTGGCTGCGGCGGGGACCGGGACAGGACAAAGCGACCGCGAATGGCGCGAGTGGCCGAGCAATATGGCGACCTTGTCGTCGTCACCAGCGACAACCCGCGAACCGAGCCGCCGGAAGATATAATAAGCGAGATAGTAACCGGCTTCGAAAACGACCGGCTGGCTTCACGACAGACGACAGACGACAGACGACAGACGAAGATAGTCGAGGCGGACAGAAAGAAAGCGATCCGATTAGCCATAGAAGCAGCCAAGAAGGACGATATCGTGCTAATCGCAGGTAAAGGCCACGAAACATATCAGATTATAGGAACACAGAAATCCCATTTCAGCGACAAGGAAGTCGCCCAAGAGTTGCTCTTGAAGGAGTTGAGAACAATGAATTAGAGACCGCACTCACAGTCCCAGAGTCGCCGAACTCAGTCAAACACAAACTTCCAAATAGGTTAATCATTGTTCCGGAGTCGAAAGAGCTTTGCAAATTTTCTTTGCAAGCCTGTCTGATATCTCAGAATGTCGGGGAATCGCTTCAACATGGCCTGTGAGGGGATTACACCAAAGTGAATGCGAACTTCCCTCGCGCTTGAGGAAACAGCCTTGTTTGCGAAGATGTTTCAAAAGGGCTTGGCGTTTCATTTGATTGTGACAACTTCCCGTACTGCATCCGAGGGAACGCCGCGAAGCGCATCTTCTCGCCGATCTTGCAGAATCAGATTAATCGCGTCGGACAAACTCTGCAGACACTGTTCTTTTGTATGGCCCTGCCCATTTGCGCCGGGAATTTCGGGACAGTAAGCTATAAACCAGTCACCGTCCTTTTCAATAATCGCCGTAAATTCATTGTGCATCAGAGAACCTCCAAATCAACTAATGTTTTACTCCGGTCAATCATACAGCTACTATCCCCTATGCATAGACTGACTTTTTGACTTCTTTTTTTATACGATGCGAAAGCTTGTCTGTATTGACGTCCAAATCATAATCCATTTGGATGCCCAGCCAAAACTGTGGCGAATTGCCAAAATAGCGGGCTAAACGAAGTGCCGTGTCTGCTGTCATACCCCTTTTGCCATGAATAATTTCATTTATTCTTCGAGGAGACACTCCCAAATCTCGGCCAAGCTGATTTTGGCTTATGCTCAGGGGCTTTAAGAATTCTTCTAAAAGAACCTCGCCAGGATGTAAAGGGGGGATTTTGTTCTTTCTCATTTTTTCACCTCAATGATAGTCTGCAATTTCCGCCTCAAAAGCATTATTATTTATCCATTTGAAGCAAATTCGCCATTGGTCATTAATACGAATGCTATATTGTCCTCTTCTTTCACCAGATAGCTTTTTCAACCTATTAGCTGGTGGGACCTTCAAATCACTTAATGTATTACTGCGGTCAATCATACGCAGTTTTCTAAAAGCCGTTTTTTGAATATCACAAGGCAACCTCCTCGAGTATTCCCGGCGAAAAATTTTCTCTGTCTCTTTACATTTGAAGGTTTTAATCATGAACTAATTAGATTCTATAGCGAATAACGTTATAAGTCAAGATATATTTTTCGAAAATTTATAATATTTTGTGCGGAAATCGAAAATCTCTTAAGTTAGTAGTTGATTAGGATAGACAAATCCTACCATTTATCTTCAAAATCCTTGACCATTTGCGGCATTATGGCATAATTATTTAGCTGCACCAACAAAACATTTGTCTCGCTGGAATTATAGAAGCAGATTATCGAAAGACTAAGATGAAAGAATTTTCAATAGCGGAACTGGTTAAAATAATAAAGGCTCGCCTTGCCGTATCGGAACCGGCAATACGCCGCCGAGGCCCCTTGCGGGGCGATACACAATCCTATCCCGGTCCCGTCACAGGTGAGCTTAGTCGAAGGGATGCAATACGAGTTTTCGCCGGCGTAAGTACTGACTCACGAACCACCCAGACCGGCGATTGCTTCTTCGCCATAAAAGGCGAGAATTTCGACGGGCATGATTACGTCGGCGATGCCTTTGCCAAAGGGGCTGTCTGTGCGGTGATTAGCAGAACTGTTGGCGGGGAGGGGCTTGCAGGCAAGTGCCTGCTGAAGGTCGCCGATACCATTGAATCGCTCGGAAACTTCGCCGGGGAGTATCGTCGGCAGGCCGGTTTCAAGGTGGTCGCCATCACCGGCTCGGTCGGCAAGACGACTACGAGGCGGATAACCGCCCATGCGTTGAGTCGGCGGTTCCGCATCCACCAATCGCCCAAGAGCTTCAACAACAATATCGGCGTGCCTTTGACTCTGCTCGCAGCGGACCCTCGGGACGAAATCGTCGTTGCCGAACTCGGCAGCAATCATCCGGGCGAGATAGCATATCTAACCCGCATCGCCCGGCCTGATATTGCGGTCGTAACCAACGTTCACCCGGCCCATCTCGCCGGATTCGGCGATCTGGAGGCAATTGTGCGGGAGAAACTGTCCATATCCGAGGGGCTCGCATTCGATGGGACTTTTATTATCAACTCCGCCCTGGCCGCCGCCTGCAGGGCCGGGAGAGCGGATTTCGTGACCTTCGGAAAGGCGGCCGCCGCCGATTACAGCATCCGAGACATTAGCTCCAACGGGCTGACGAGTCGATTCACCATTGACGGCACAGAGATTCACCTGCCTTTAGCTGGAGCGGGGAACGTGGAAAATGCCCTTGCGGCCTGGGCCGTTTGCAGCCGGTTTGGCGTGAAGATCGAGGAATTCGCCGAGGCTGTGCGTACTTTGCCCGCCGTCTCGATGAGGGCCGAAGTATTGCAGATCGGCACGCTTACTGTGTTGAACGACTGCTACAACGCCAATCCTGCTTCGATGGAGAACGCGCTGGACATCCTGCAAGCCCTGCACGTCGATACGAATCGCAGATTGGTCTTTATCTGCGGCGATATGGCCGAACTCGGCGCCGAGGCCGAGCGGCTGCACCGCCGGCTTGGCGAATCAATCTCACGAGCGAACGTGCAGTTGCTGATAAGCGTCGGAAGACTCGCCGAGATTGCCGCCCGCAGCGCCCAGAGAAGCGCAAAATGTGATTTGCACGTAAAATGCTTCAAAGATGCCCGTTCTGCGGGTAATAATCTGGATGAACTTGTAAAAGATTACGATATAGTATTAGTCAAAGGCTCGCGCTGTGCCCGGCTGGAAACGGCTGTTGAGGAACTGACAGGGTTTTTTTCGTGAAAGCGATCTGGCTTTTGAATCGAGATCGAGGATGTGGAACCGTAGATGATATATTACTTGTTATGGTTGATAAAGGCCGGGGGCCGACTGGGTTTCTACGCCTATCAGAACGTCGTTTTCCGCTCGGTATCGGCGATGTTGACCAGCTTTCTTATCGCCATTGTGATTGGTCCGAGAATAATCCGCTGGCTGATGCGCAAGAAGATCGGCGACCGCCCGGAGTTCCACCACGCCACGCTCAACGAGTTGACCAAAGAAAAGGCCAATACGCCGACGATGGGCGGGCTGATTATCATCGCCTCGGTGATCGTGACGACGGTGCTTTGGGGCAAGTTCTACGACCCGGATGAGCAGCTTTATAATCCCTTTATTCACAAGGCTATTTTTCTGGTGATATGGTTCGGGGCGCTTGGGGGTGTCGACGACTGGCTCAAGCTCACCGCCGGCGCGAAGCATCGCAGCAGAAACGGGCTGAGGGCCTGGGAGAAGCTGATCTTCCAAATCGGCGGGGCCGTGCTGATAGCCTCGTTCCTTTTCGCCGACTTTGTCAATATCGAGGACGCCAAACTACTCTGGCTTCCGTTTTACAAGCACGGGCTGCCCCTGGCGAACTGGATGTTCATATTGATAGCGATCTTCTATCTGTCGGCTACGAGCAACGGGGTGAACCTGGCCGACGGGATGGATGGGCTGGCGGCCGGCTGCGTGGCGATAGTCTCCTTAGTGCTGGCGCTTTTGTGCTATGTGGCCTCCGAGACGATGGGACGGACGACGCCTGTTACGTGGTCGAGTTATTTGCTGCTGCCGCACATACCACAGGCGGGGGAGTTGAGCATCTTCTTCGCGGCGATATTCGGGGCTGTGCTGGGCTTTTTGTGGTTCAACTGCCACCCGGCGCAGACGTTTATGGGCGATGTTGGCTCGCTTCCTCTGGGCGCGGCGATGGGATACGGGGCGTTGGTGACGAGAAATGAAATCCTGCTCCTGATCATCGGGGGGGTGTTCGTAATCGAGTTGTGCAGTGTGGTGCTCCAGGTGGGCTATTTCAAATATACAAAGGGGGGCAGGTTGTTTCGATGCGCGCCGATCCACCACCATTTTCACCTGATCGGGTGGAGCGAGCCGCAGGTGGTGGTTCGTTTCTGGCTGATCGCCGCCGCATTCGCCGCCCTGGCCCTGGCTACGCTGAAACTGCGCTGATTGAAGCCGCGGTCCTCAGGGCTACTGTTCATCGGTGTGGATACGGACGTTTACGCGGCAGTCCTGCGAATCATCGGAAGCGGTTTTGTTGAATTTCCTCAGCGCCAGGAAAATCTTGACGGCTGTGATTGTGCAACCGATCCCCGCGATAAAAAACACCGCAGCGGCGAGAAATGCAAATATCTCAGGCAGCGCCAGAATAATTGTGCCGAAGCCTATCAGCAGCAGGCCTATTACGAATGTGCCCGCAGCAAATGTCCTGGAGGCCCGAGAGACCGCATTTGTGTAGAGGCGAAAGCTCATAGGTAAAGTGCCTAAAGTGAGCTAAAGTGACTAAAGTGAACTAAAGTGCCTAAAGTGAAAAAGTAAACTGCAACTTTAGTCACTTTAGGCACTCCAAACTTTAGTCACTCTCAGAGTTAGTACATTCCGCCGCCTGGAGGTCCTGCGGGCGGCGTTTCTTTCTTTTCCGGAATCTCGCTGACAATCGCATCGGTTGTTAGCAGGAGCGAAGCAATCGATGCTCCGTTTTGCAGAGCGACCCTCTCGACCTTGGTCGGGACGATCACGCCGAACTCGACCATATCGCCGTATTCCTTCCGCAGCGCGTCATAGCCGAAGTTCTTCTTCTTACTCTCCAGAACTTTCTGCGCGACGATTGAGCCGTCAAGCCCCGCGTTTTTGGCGATTTGCTTAATCGGCGCGACCACTGCGCGTCGAATGATATCAACGCCTATTTTTTCGTCGCCTTTGGCCTTGACTTTGTCCAGGGCGGGCAATGCTTTGAGCATCGCGACGCCGCCGCCGGGCAGGATACCTTCTTCCACAGCGGCTCGGCAGGCGTGCAGGGCGTCTTCCACACGTGCCTTTTTTTCCTTCATCTCGGCCTCGGTGGCGGCGCCGACGTTGATCTGAGCGACTCCGCCTGAGAGCTTGGCTAATCTTTCCTGCAGCTTTTCGATGTCGTAATCGCTGGTGGAAATATCGATTTCGTTCTTTATCTGCTCGATTCTGCCCTTTATTGCCTCGGTGCTTCCGCCTCCTTCGATGATCGTTGTGGAGTCCTTATCGATGGTGATTCTCTTTGCCCGGCCGAGCTGCTTGAGTTCGATATTCTCGAGCTTAAGGCCCAGGTCCTCGAAGATCGCCTCTCCGCCGGTCAAAGTTGCGATGTCGCTGAGCAGGGCCTTGCGTCTGTCGCCGAAGCCCGGCGCCTTTACGGCGGCTACCTGCAGTATGCCGCGAAGCTTGTTGACTACCAGCGTGGCCAATGCCTCGCCCTCGATGTCCTCGGCGATGAGCAGCAGGGGCCTGCCCTGCTTGGCCACTTTCTCAAGCAGCGGAACAAGCGACTTGACCGTACTGACCTTCTTTTCGTGCACCAGAATATAGGGCTTGTCCAGCACGACGGTCATATTCTCGAGGTTGTTCACAAAGTGCGGGCTGAGATACCCCTTGTCGAACTGCATACCTTCGACCAACTCAACGAGCGTTTCGAGCTGCTGGCCCTCATCGACGGTAATAACGCCGTCCTTGCCGACCTTGTCCATCGCCTCAGCCAGCTTCTTGCCGATTTCGACGTCCTGATTCGCCGAGCATGTGGCGACCTGCTCGACCTGCTTGGTGGACTTGATGGGGGTGGCCATATTGAACAGCTCATCGACAATTGCATCGACGGCCTTCTCTATGCCGCGCTTGACCTGCATCGGATTAGCGCCGGCTGTAATATTCTTGAGGCCCTCGTCGAAGATGCTCTCGGCCAGGATCGTCGCCGTAGTCGTTCCGTCGCCTGCTACGGTCGATGTTTTGGAAGCGACCTCCTTGACCATCTGCGCGCCCATGTTCTCGTAGGAATCGTCCAGTTCGATTTCCTTGGCCACCGTTACGCCGTCTTTGGTGACGACCGGTGAGCCGAACGATTTTTCCAGCACCACGTTTCTGCCGCACGGGCCAAGCGTGATTCTCACGGCCTTGGCAAGCTGCTTGACGCCTGCTCGAACAGCCGTGCGAGCCTCCGTACCAAATGCTATCTTTTTAGCTGCCATATCTTCACTTCTCCTTGCTATTTGTTTTCGTTATCTCCGGTTCAGTTCAATAGTCCATCGACGAACCAAGGACTATGGACTTTCATTACTTCTCGATTACCGCCATAATATCCGACTCACTCATAATCAGATATTCCTTGTCGTCTATCTTCACCTCCGTACCGGCGTAGCTGGTGAAAAGAACCGCATCGCCTTTCTTCACCTGCAGTTTTCTCACGGTCCCGTCGTCCAATGTTTTACCTGCGCCTACGCTGATGATCTTGCCCCTTTGCGGCTTCTCTTTGGCGCTGTCCGGCAGCACTATTCCGCCTATGGTCTTGGTTTCGGCCTCGAGACGCTGAACAAGAACCTTATCGGCCAATGGTCGAATTTTCATTTTGTCCTTACTCCTTTCAAAAAAACAACTGCTTTTGATCTGCTATTCTCAATATTAGAAAAACTATAATGGCGCCCACCGGCGCCCATAGACTTAGCGTGCAAAAATATCGTTGTCGTACCTTCTGATGAACAACCTGTTCAACTGCTCCCTCAGAACTCCCATATCGACCGGCTTGTCGATCACACTGAATACGTTGAGCTTCAGGGCATTGCCGAGCAGAGCTTCATGGTCCCCTTCGGCCTGCGGCGGACTGCTGAGCAGGATACAGGGCATCAGAGGATAATCCATCCGGATGATCCTTATCGTCGCCAGAGCGTTTGACCCGCTCGAATCGACATCGATGATCGTCGTATGAATTCGTTTGTTCCTTATAACACCTACAAACTGATCTGCGTTCTCAGCCACGAGGAGGTTAACGCCTCTGGGCCTGAATATCTCGCGCAGCGCCGCGGGCCAAGCCCAATTCGCCTGGCTGGCCAGCACGTTAACTTCAGAGCCGGGTTCGCGATTCGCCGCGAGATCGCCATTATGCCGAGCATCGTCGTCGATGCGACCGGCTCCGAATCCGAGTTTTGACTGATTCCAGACCATAACCATAATAAGATTAGCAAATATCGTGCCAGAGGCTCTCCTGGATGTGTTTGTCAGCGTAAAGGCTTGTCTGAATAGCACTTAGGTGATGAACGCAGAGCAGTGGGGCGTCTGCCAAAATTCCAACGAGAGCCTTGCCGCCCTGCCAACCTGACAGATTCGCCAATCCGGCTGGAAGACTATCGCAAGTAGCATAAGAGCGGTCCGCGGGGCAATTGAAAGACCCCATAGCAATGACCGGGCAATGGCGCAACCTGATTTTTAGTGTCCGGACACGGCCAAACAAGTTTGACCGTGCCACCCTTCGTGGTGAATTTGAACCTTTTGAACGGCCCCTCCGCCCTATATGTGCTATGGAGCATTTGGGGCGGATTTCCTGGCCAGGGCGGCGTTTAGCTGTTCACGGGCCCTTGCGAGGTTGGGGTCGAGGCGCAGGGCCGTGCGGAATTGGGCGATTGCCTCGTCGAGACGGCCCTGCTCGGCCAGGAGGGCGCCGAGGTTGCAGTGCATTTCTGCGTCATTGGGATAGATCCGCAGGACCTCTCGGAATTGTCCTATGGCCTTGTCGATTTCGCCGCGACGGGCAAAGATCTGGCCCAGATTGTAGCGGGCCTGGGCGAAATTGGGGTCCAATTGAATTGCCTTCTCGTAGTGTTCGGCAGCCTGGTCATATTTCTTCTGGTCAGTCAGGATTCGCCCGAGGGAGTAGTGGCCGAGTTTGTCTTGGGGATCGATTTGCAGGGCCTGCTTGTAGTATTTGACGGCGTCGTCGAGGCGTCCGGCCTGCCTCAAGGTGTCGGCGAGATTGTAATATGTCTTCGTGAAGTTGGGCTTGAGGCTCAGGGCCTTGGTAAGATGGGCAATCGCAGGATCGAACTGCCACTGCTCGGCAAGTGCGCTGCCCAGATTATTGAGCACCTCGACGGAATCGGGATCAATCCGCAGGGCCTTGTTATACAATTCGATTGCCCGGGTGGTCCTCTTCGTTTGCACCAAGGCCAGCGCATAATTGTTCAAGACCTCCACATCGTCCGGTCTGGTCTGCATAATCTTCTCAAAGTGGCCTATGGCCTCACCGGGCCTCCCAACTCGTGTCAGCGCCTCGGCCAGGCGGAGCCGCGCCTTGATGTGGTTCTCCTTGAGGTCCAAAGCCATCCGGTAGTCCGTGATGGCCCGCTCGTAGGCGGTCTGCAGTGCAAACCCCACGCCGAGATTATAGTGGGCGTCGGCATAAGCGGGGTGGATTTCAACGGCTTTTCTGTAGTGCGACATTGCCTCAGCGATTTTGTCGTCTTTTATAAGGGTATTGCCGAAGTTCAGATGTGCAATATAGTTGTCGGTCGTTACGTTCAGGGCATGGCCAAAAAGGGTGCGGCTGTTGCGCCAGTAGCCGGCCTGCCGATACGTACAAAACGCCAAAGCCGAGAGGCACGCACAGGCAGCCAATATAGCTGCGGTTGTCGGCAGCCGCCATTTGGCTGCAAGATCGCCCGCCCCCCAGGCAACGATAATTAACAGGCCAATCATAGGCACGTATGCCCACCTATCGCCGATGGCGGGCCAGAGACCGGCCTGCACCAAGCCGATAACCGGAACCAACGTCCCGATGAACCAGAGCCACCCGACTGATAGATAGGCCTTCTTTCTGAGTACCCATATCAATACGAAAGATATACACGCCAGCAGCAGCACAGCCCCAAAGCTGCGCCAAACCGCCACCTGCATAGGATACGGGTAAAAGACGGCCAGCTTTCGCGGACAGATTATCTTATCGATGTAACCCACATACGAAACGACGGCGTTTGCCAGACGCAGCCTAAGCGGTATCAACTCCGTGGATGCTGTGATTCCAAGCCGCCTCATCGCCAGGAAAGATAGAAACACCGAAATCGCCGAGAGGACAAAGAAAGGCATCTTCTCCCATATCAAGCGAAGAACAGGCAAGGTTTGACGGCTGGATGCTCTTGATTTGCCGGCCTTTCCGGTAGCTTGGCCGGAGGGCCGCTTTAACGACAAACGCCCCAAAGGCCAATAGTCCAGAAGGAGCATTGCAAACGGCAGGGTGATGAGCATCGGTTTGGCCAGCAGCCCGAGCACAAATAGCCCAAGCGCAGAGAAATACCTCTTTGCCCCGCCCTCTCTGACGTATCCTGTGTATGCCCACATTGTCAGGAGCCAAAACAGCGTGCTGAGGACGTTTTTCCGCTCGGCCACCCACGCGACCGAATCCACATTGACCGGGTGGAATGCGAACGCCGCTGCGACAAACGCGCTCTTCCAAAGGGCGCCTGTCATCCGCCTGAATACGAGAAACACCAACAGGCTGTTAGCAATGTGGATAATCAAACTGCTCAGATGGTGCAGCCCCGGCTCGAGGCCGTACAATTGGCAATCCAGCATGTGAGAGAGCCACGTCAGAGGATGCCAGTAGGCAACCTTGCCCACACTAAAAACCCACTTGACGTTTTCGGCGCTGAATCCCGTTTTGATGTGTGGGTTTTCCGTAACGTAGATTGTATCGTCGAAATTGACGAAATTGCTCGTGAGCACCTGCCAATAGACCGCCAGTAGGCCCGCAGCCAGCAAAACGCAGATCAAAACGCACCTGTACTTGCCCGGAAGTTCACGCATACGAGAGAATCTAATCTCACACGCCGCATTTGTCCCGACATTTTTCTGCAAATTAACGTGCTTGAAAACAGGTACTTGGCCGCCAACTGCCTATATTCTCGCAAAAACGACCGGGACGACGGGACGACTACACAAAGTTGGGCGCATTGACAATTGAGGGCCGATATTGTACAATGGTTGGTTAAGAGAAGCATAGTCCGAACTCACAGCAGAAGCCTTAGCAGTACTTACTTAAGGAGCGTGCAATGGCAATAGGTTGGGCTCGCAGGAATGCGTATCACAGTTGGGCAAGGCGCCTTTTAGTTGTTCTGTGGTTTTGCTGCTGTGTGGTTGCGGCTGAGGGCGCCGGTTCCGGCCCGCCTGCCGTCGAGCCCGCCGCTGGCGGGTTCGAGAGGGGACCGGGCGTATCGCGACTGGCTGAACTGGGTGTCGAGCGGATAGTCTTCGTTACAAGGCTTAAATATGACGACCCGCACTGGTATGCCAACATTGGGTACTATTGCGACGACGAGAACCACAAGGCATACGCGGGCAACGGCAAGCCGGACGAGAGCAGGCTTTACGCATTGGACACGCGGACCGGGCGGATTGGAATCCTGCTGGACGCCAAAGGCGGCGGGATACGAGATGCGACGGTCCACTACGACGGTAAGACGATCCTCTTTTCATACCGCCGGGCAGGGACGGACAATTACAGCCTCTACGAAATTCAAGCCGACGGCAGCGGCCTTCGACGGATTACAGACGGACCTTACAATGATTATGAAGCGGCGTATCTGCCTACCGACGACATCGTCTTTGTCTCGACACGGAGCATGCGTTGGGTCGGCTGCTGGATGACTCAGGTCGGCACGCTGTTTCGATGCGACAGGGACGGCAAGAGTATTTACCCGCTATCGTTCAATCTGGAACACGATAACACCCCTGCCGTTCTTAACGACGGACGGATTCTTTATACGCGGTGGGAATATGTGGACCGCTCCCAGGTAGGGTATCATCACCTCTGGGCGATGAATGCGGACGGGACGGATGTTGTGGCGTACTACGGCAACCAGCGTCACTATCCGCTCTATATCGAGGGCAAGGCTATTCCCGGCGGCGAAGACGTCCTGGCGATCGATTCGCCGGGGCACGGCCGATCCGATCATCTCGGACACGTGTGCATCATCTCGGCCAAATACGGCCCGGACGACAACCGCGGTTATCATCGTATCACTCCGAGGGGTGGATACAACGACCCCTGGCCCATCGACGGCGAGAAGTTCCTGGTCGCGTCTTACAAGCAACTGCTCCTCGGATCGCGAACCGGCAAGCTTGTTCCCGTCTTGACATACAAGGGCGCCGCAAATATCCATGAGCCAGCGCCGCTCCTTAAGCGCCCGCGCGAGAAGATCATGGCCGACAGGACCGATCAGACCCAGGCCGACGGAAAAATGGTGCTGGCCGATGTTTATCAAGGCCGGAATATGGAAGGAGTCGAGCGAGGACAGATCAAGAAACTGCTGATCCTGGAGGCGTTGCCCAAGCCGGTGAATTTCAGCGGCGGGATGGACCTGACAAGCTGGCTGGGGACGTTTATGCTGGAGCGTGTTTTAGGCACTGTGCCGGTCGAAGAAGACGGCTCAGCCTATTTCGAGGTCCCTGCGGGCAGAACCGTGGTGTTCGTGACGCTGGATGAGAATGATATGTCTGTCAAGCGGATGCAGAGCTTCACGAATGTCCAGCCGGGCGAGATTCTCAGTTGCGTAGGATGCCACGAAGACCGCGCCGAAACGCCGCGGCCCATTCAGGCGAACAATCTAATGGCGCTGAGACGACCGGCAAGCAAGATCAAGTCGTTCAAGCCCCTGCCCGACGTGGTGGATTTTCGAGAACACGTCCAGCCCATACTCAACAAATACTGTGTGACCTGCCACAACTACAAGAATCGCAAAGGTCGTGTCGTTCTCACCGAGGACCTCGGCGCAACATGGTCGCTCAGCTACTACATGCTGCTGGCCAAACGTCAGGTAGCCGACGGTCGCAACGGCTACGGCAACCAGAAGCCGCGAACGATCGGCTCATCGGCGAGCAGGTTGATGCAGAAAATCGACGGCTCCCACAATGATGTCAAGCTCACGCCCGATGAGTGGCGGACGGTCTGGATGTGGCTCGAGACGGGCGCGCCCTACGCCGGGACATACGCCGCTTTGCGCAACGCCGCCGAGCAGGGCAGACAGGGCAGAGCGCTGGGAGCTTTCCATTCGCCGGTGCTCAACCAGACGTGTCGGAAATGTCACGGCCCGGGCAAAAAGGCTACCGCCATACCCTACGGCATCTCGAACGAAGAGCGAAACAAGTATAAAAGAGAGCGGAATCTGGCGCCTCACGAGCGGATTGTAAGAGACGGAGACAGCCGCTTCAGCGCGCACGTCCTGCTGAACGTCTCGCGTCCGGAGTGTTCGCCTATGGTGCTCGCTTCTCTGCCCAAGTCTGCGGGCGGCTGGGAAACCTGCGAGCATCGATTCACCGGCAAAGATGATCCGGAATATCGGGCCATGCTCGCGGCGATTCGCAACGGCAAAGAGCAGATGGATAAAGTGGCCCGGTTTGGCACGCAAACGTTCAAGCCGAATCAGCAGTATGTTCGTGAGATGAAAAGGTTCGGCGTCCTGCCGGCTCAATTCGATGTGAGCCGAGACCCTATCGATGTCTTTGAGACCGACCAGAAGTACTTTAAGCTATTCTGGTGCCGTCCAAACGGCGAGAACAAGTGGGCTTATCTTGAATAGCCGGAGTTAGTTTATCTGAACGGTCACGCCCTTTGGATTGTTGGGAAATTTCAGACGAACGGTATCGGCGTTTTTCTGAATGTCGGTTTCGACACTCTTGCCGTCGGCGTCGGTCGCAGTGATTTTCGCAGATTCACCTTTCGGCAGGAACAGCCTTGCAACAGCGGGCGTCTTGGCGGGGCCGCGAAGGGTAAAGCTCAAAGCACCGTTCGTGTATTCCTGCGAGATTAAACGGTGAGTAGTGTGAAGCAGGGCGGGCTTGCCTCGCTTGATTATCTCGGCGACGTCCCGATACAGCCCGCTTTGGCCCGGGGCAAGGCGAACCTTCTCGCGAAGCGCCAGATTCGGGTCGAAGATATCGATGAGGTTGCCGGAGGCTGCGAGGTTTCTGTTCTGCGCGTGAGCGATGCGGAACGGTCCCCGCTGCATCAGAAAGGCGCCCGGCGTCTTGAGCGTTTCGGAGCCCGCCTTCTGCAGAGCGGCGTTGAGTAGAGGCAGGTAAGTGCTCTCAACCTCGGCAGGGTCGGCGAAGGCCCTGGGTGATATATCGTTGCGAACAACCCAGCCATTGCCAAGTCTCCACCCGGCCTTGCCCTCGGATTTGAGTTGGGCGAGCAAGTGGTCCAGGGGCGACTTGAAGCCCAGCTTATGCCACCAGAAGTCCTTGCAGCCGTCGAGTTCGTCGCCGTCGCCGCCGAGGATAATCAGGGAGCCTCCGGCCTTGACCCATTCGGCCAGGCCAATATTCATCGCGGCATCGAGGGGCTTAAAGCTCTCGTACGACAGGACAATCACATCGAACCGTGAGAGATAGGCCCGGTTGCCAACACGCTCCAATAAGAACGATGAAACGGGAAGTCCTCTTTCGACCAGCGGCAGCAGCAGACTATAGACACCCTGCAATCGAGGATGCTCAAGTCTCTGCCACATCAGCGTATCGGCGATGGCAATACCGATGCCGCCGCTGACCGAAGAATCGCCGGAGGGTTTGTGCGCGAGCCATTTGCCGCCGAGTGGAATCTCCTGGAGCGCCTGTGTCACGGCCAGGATGGTGATGCGGTAATCCTCCGGCGCCGGGGTTCCGCCGCCTGTTCCGTAGCCGGGCAGGAAGATACGGTCGGGCCAGGGCATAATCTCGTAGGAATCGACATCGTCCATCAGCAGCATGGCCGCGATGCAGTGCTTGTACCATTGCGCGAATTCGCTCCACTTGTGGTTAGGGTTGTCTTCGACAGGATCGACCAGGAGCCAGAGCTTCTTATCGCTCTCGACGGTCAGTTGCGTGAAATAGTCGTACAAGACATAAGCGGAAGTGAAGAAATCCTTGCGCGGCGAATCATAGCAGCCCAGTGCCCAATTGACTGGCCCCGTCCATATCTGGCCGATATAACCGTCGATGCCGTCCAGCTTGGTCGAGGTCCCCAGCGGCGCAACGAGTTGAGCGGCGATATTGCTGTAGAGCGAATGGATCGGCAGAACAAAGGCGGTATTCCTGCCGCTGCTCTTCTCGAATTGCAGCGTTCGCTTTAGCAGGCGTTCTTCGAGCTTGATATAGAGTTCGTTTTTCAGTTGGGCGGTCAGGAATCGCGCCCTCGCCGAGGCGTGCTGCGGTTCCCAGGGCTTTTCGTAGCGCTCCAGCCAAAGCTGCCGGAAGGACTTTTCATATCCGGTGAAGACATGGGCCAGAGGTTCTTCCGGAAGGATCGCAGCGGCGCCGGCGGCCAGAGACGCATCGGTCATCTCTTCCAGATAACGAATCCAACCGTCGGTCGGCAGCATATAAGGGCGAACGCCCGCGCATTTGACAACCTTGCCCTCCCTGTCGCGCTCTACATCCTCCCGATGCTTCGTCCCGTCCCACTTGCCGGTCCAATACGCATTGGCCGCATCGGAATCGGCGAAGAACATCCGCCCGACCGTAAAACCGTTGTCCCGCCACGATTTCATAGCCGGAGCGAATTTGCCCCCGTGCCGATGCACGATAACGCCATCGACGGCAATGGCGAGGCGCGAATCGTAGGTGGTGTTAGTCTGAAAGACGGTCTTGGCTTCGAGAAAATCCGCCCCGCGGGCAAGGGTCGGTGAAAGTGTGCACAGCAAGCCGGCTACTGTGATGCAAACGTGCCTAATGTTAGCCATGATCTTACAGTTTGGCATATTGATCTCCTGATGACAATAATGCTTTAGCTATCGTTCGGCTCAGTTTAGCCGAAAAGCCGGTCGTGTGAAAGCTTTGGCTTCGGTGATTGCGTGTCTCTTCAATTTTCTGTATCATATTGCCAACAGGGTGATATTCCCGGTTTAGTTAAGGAACGGTTTATGAAGATTTCTACCTGTACCAGCATTTTAATAGCATTGTCGTTGCTGTTGTGCCTCATTGTCTCGGCCGCTGTTTGTGCGGATGAAAGAATCGTGTTTCGGTGCGACTTCGACGAGGTTGCCGGGCGGGGCGGCGGCGAAGGCAAAGTAGTGCCGGGTTTTCAGGCGAGCCGATCTCTGCTCATCGAGCGGGCGGATAAAGGCACGACGGCTCGGCGTTTTGAGATTCCGGCTGAGAAATTCGACGACCGCTTCGCCAAATTGGAGGCCGTCGTCAAGGCTGAGGATGTCTCCGACCCGCCTAATTCCTGGAACGGCATCAAGGTTATGCTCGTCTTTCAAACCGAATCGGGGGCAAGAAAGTACCCGCAGATACGAATTCCCGTCGGGACCTTCGACTGGAAGCACGTCGCCGAGACGATACGCGTTCCAAAGAATATCAAATACGCCCAGCTAATAGTCGGCCTGGAGGAAGTTGCCGGGCGGGTCTGGTTCGACAATCTGAAAATCACCGTGGGCCGACCTCGCAGGCAGGGTCGGCGCAGCGAAACGAGGGTCACAGGCCACGACCTGCCCCGGCTGAGAGGCGTAATGCACGGGCCGAAGTTTCGAGAAGGAGATATCAAGAATCTTGCCTTGAACTGGAAGGCCAACCATATTCGATGGCAATTGAACTGGACCCCGATGAAGCAGGCCGAGGAATGGGCAAAGGACCTTGACGACTACGACCGCTGGCTGGACGGCGCGCTGGAGGAGTGCGATAAGGCCCTTGAAGCGTGCGAGAGATACGGCATCAAGGTATTGGTTGATCTGCACACGCCGCCGGGCGGCCGAGTCGGAGGCGGCGTCTGCCGAATGTTCCGGGAAAAGCGTTATCAGGACAAGCTAATCGAAGTCTGGGACAAAATCGCAAGACGTTACAAAGGTCGCAAAGTCGTCTATGCCTACGACCTGCTCAACGAAGCGGTCGAAGGCGTCGTCGCCGACGGCTTTATGGATTGGCGGGATCTCGCGACCAAGGCCGCCAAGGCCATTCGCGCCGTTGACCCCGGTAAAGCGGTCGTCTTCGAGCCCAGCCCGTGGGGCGGACCGGATGGCTTCGACGTCCTCGAACCGCTGGACCTGGATCGAGTCATCTACAGCTTCCACATGTACCGCCCGCACAATTTCACGCATCAAGGCGTTTATGACGACAAGACGGGCATCGCCTACCCCGGCCGAATCGACGGCGAAATCTGGAACAAAGAGCGTCTGCGAGAAGAAATGCTCCCCGCCATTGAATTTCAAGAGGCCTTCAACGTGCATATCTACGTTGGCGAATTCAGCGTAATCCGCTGGGCCCCGGGCCAGAGCGGCTGCAACTACCTGAGCGACGTTACGGACCTCTTCGAGCAATACCAGTGGGACTGGTCCTACCACGCATACAGAGAATGGGACGGCTGGAGCGTAGAACACGGCCCAATCAAAAACGACCACAATCCAACCGGCACACCAACAAAACGAATGGAAGTGCTCCTGAGGTGGTTTGCAGAAAATTCGCACCCAGGTGATCTATGAGTGTGGCAGCAGAAATACGCGAAGCAGAGCTTCTATGGAAAAGATGCATTTTTTTTTGCAAAGAGAATGCGAGGTGTGCATGACTCGAAGGTTCAGAGTGTTTTTCGGAGTTGCCGGTTGCGTTCTGATTATTCTTGCAGGAGTATATGGGCTCATACAGAGACATCCTTCTGCAAAGAAGACGCACGAACTAATCGAAACATTTCGCGAGTTTCAGTCCCAATTAGCCCAGGGCAACTGGCCCGCAGCACAGAAGATGCTGTATGCCGCTTCGGTTGGCGACGGCAAAGAAATATCGTCAGAGCATATTGATCATGCGGGCTCGTATTGTTCGGCAAGAATGGAGAATAGACGGCTTTTGGTCGATGGTCGCGATGTCACAAAAGCGATTATTGAAGCACGCCCTCGTTTTTGGGTAACTTTCGATTATATGCGTCAACCTTACCAGGGGGATAAGCTCATCTTAGAGGGGGGATATGTGTTGTTCACAGACGGGAAAATCGCCGGCATAAAGTTGCTTTAGCATAAACGATGGTTGAGTTTGGGGTTGAACTATGATTGCTCGGCGGTTAACCTTGGTTGGCCACAATTATTTAGACTATTGATAAGGAGCGATTGAAGATGACTGTAAAACACTTATCTAAAAGAAATGGGAATTCGGATGGAATCGGACGAGCTGCAGTACGGCTTTTTTGCCTGGGTGTGATTGTGATTGTTTGTGCGTGTGCGACGGAAGGGGCGGGCAGAGCGGGTCGCCGTGATAAGCCGATCGCAGCCAAGAAGCCGGTCAAGGGCAAATGGATCAAGCTGTTTAACGGTAAGGACCTTAAGGGGTGGAAGGTCAAGATCAAAGGCCATGAACTGGGCGATAACTATGCCGATACCTTCCGCGTCGAGGACGGGCTGCTCAAGGTCTGCTATGACAAATACGAGAAGTTCGACAACAAATTTGGGCACATCTTTTACAAGGACAAATTCTCCTGCTACCGCCTGCGCCTCGAATATCGCTTCGTAGGCGAGCAGACGCCGGGCGGGCCCGGATGGGCATTTAGGAACAGCGGCGTCATGCTGCACTGCCAGTCACCCGAGAGCATGGGGAAGAATCAGAATTTTCCCGTCTCTATCGAAGGCCAGCTTCTCGGCGGAGGCGGCACGGGCAAACGCCCCACCGCAAATCTATGCACGCCCGGCACGCACGTCGTGATGAACGACAAGCTCATCAGGACGCACTGCATCTCATCGAAGTCGAAGACATATCACGGCGACCAGTGGGTGAAGGTTGAATTCGAGGTCCACGGCAACGGCAAGATAAAGCATATCATCGACGGCAAGGTCGTCATCGAATACGAGCAGCCGCAACTCGACGAATCAGACGCCGACGCCAAGAAGCTTATCAAGGACGGCAACGTAATGCTGAGCGAGGGCTATATCTCCCTCCAGTCCGAGAGCCATCCCGTTGAGTTCCGCAAGGTCGAGATTCTCCCCTTGGAGCAGTAATCTTCGAATGAGGACAAAACGGTGAAGATTCGTTTTCGATTCGAGCTTACGGCGGCGGCGTGTTTGTATCTGTATGAACGGTTAGATGAACGAAAAAGCGTTGAGATTGTCGTTCCCGCGAAGCTTGTCCTCGACTCCAATCGGGGAGCGGGAATCCAGTTTTGCCCACCGAGAGGGGCTGGATTCCGGCTCAAGGCCGGAATGACAACGTGTCGGTGGCTTATCAAGAGTGTTAATTTTGCTGCTCAAACCTCACTAATTGTTGCCCTTTTGAGCATCGTTGCGATTGCTGCCGCACCAAATCCAACCGCACCGCCCGGCACATTCGCCGAGATGCTCGATTTTCGCTCCGTCTGCCGGCTCAAGCCTTGGCGAACGTTGCAGGCGTCCGGCTACGACCGAGGCGGCGGCTACTATGATTCCGGCAACTTCCTTCGCATCGAAGCCAATAGCCATTTCGTTCTGATGGAAGCAGACGGTCCGGGCTGCATAGACCGGATGTGGTTCACATACAAGAGCCAGATCGGCGGCGAGCCTTACGACTTGCTCGTATTTCTCGATGACAAGAGCCGGCCTGTTATCCAAATCGATCTGGACGAAATCTTCTCCGGCAGGCGGCCCCCTTTTGTCGCTCCGCTGGCCGGCCTCTGCGGCAATATGAAATATCCGGGCAGATATTCTTATGTGCCGATTGGATTCACGCAATACTGCAAGGTAGTTCTGACGCCGAGGGCGGCGAAGGAGCAATATCAATATCGCACCAACAGTTTCGGCAAAGAGATACCGCACATATACTACCAGATAACATATCGCAAGTTCGCGCCTGGCACGCCTGTCAAACGGTTTGCATGGAAGTTGAGCGAGACGGAATCCAACGCCTTGGCCGGGCTGCAATCTCTGTGGTCCGACTGTGGGGCATCTCCGTGGCGCCGTCTCGAGCAGCTTAAAGAGAGTACGGCCAAGGTAAAACTAAAACCCGGCGGGCGTGGCGAGTTGTTTGAGTTGAACGGGCCTGCGGTGATTTATGGAATTCGATTGGCCGTGGATAATCCCGAAGGGATATGGCTGGAGATGACATGGGACGGCTCGAAAACTCCGCAGGTTTCGACGCCGGTGGGGCCGTTCTTTGCCTGTGCGGATTCGATTGCCCCGCAGCAGGATGTCAAGGGGCTGTTGGCCGGATTTTCCGAGGGGGCCTACTATTGCTATTTTCCAATGCCTTTTCGCCGAGAAGCAAGAATAGCTGTTCGCTCCGAGGCGGGAAGGAATGTTTCCGTTGAAGCGGCGATTTCTTATAAGGCGGAGAAGCTGTCAAGAAGCGATTGTCTTTTTAGTGCTCATAGATACGACTACGGTTCGCCTGCTCTTGGGAAAAACTATTGTGTTGCCGATCTCAAAGGGTCAGGCCATTTTGTGGGACTTGTGATGGATCGGCCGGGGCATATGGAGGGAGACGACCTTTTCTTCGTCGATGGCGAGGAGCAGGCTTCCATTCACGGAACTGGTACGGAGGATTATTTTAATTTTGCATGGGGGTTGTCGCATACCGGCACGCTGGCGCTTCACGGGATCACGATTCAGGGTAATTCGCCGGTTTGCTATCGTATGGACGTGCCCTGGGCCGTGCCGTTTGCCGATTCGCTGCTGATAACCTGGGAGCACGGCCACAGTAGCGATAAGGGGGCGAATCTCGACAGAAAACGTTATAGCGGGGTCGCTTTCTATTACCGTGCCGAGTATAATTGAATGCGTGCCGATTGTATTGGCAGGTTATTGAGATTTGTATGAGCACTAAAGATATTCCCGAATACGTGGGCGGGTTGCCGAACATTTGCGGCTGCGAGGACCTGGTGGCCGAGGCGATGGCCCGGCCCGGCCCGTTCTACCTGCCCGACAGCCGAGTGGACTTCGAGAACATCGACAGCGCCTTCGCCATAGCCCTCCACATGCACCAGCCGCTGATACCGGCCGGCGGCGAGGACCTTCGCACCGCCCGCGTCATCAGCAATCTCGAACACATGATGCGCAATCCGGATATCGGCGACAACCACAACGCCTTCGTCTTCCACTGGTGCTACAAGCGCATGGGCGAATTGATCAGCCAACTCATCGAGGCGGGCAAGGATCCTCGCGTGATGCTCGACTATTCGGGTAGCCTGCTCCACGGCTTATGTCAGATGGGCCAATCCGATGTGATATGGAGCCTGCGAGCGATTACCTGCGATCCCGCCTATTATGCCCACATCGAGTGGCTCGGCGTTCCGTGGGGGCATCCCGTCGCACCTTCGACGCCGGTGCAGGACTACCGCCTTCACGTCCGCGCCTGGCAGCACTTCTTCGCCGCACTCTTCGGCCTCGATGCCCTCAGTCGCGTCAGAGGTTTCTCGCCGTGCGAGATGGCCCTGCCCAACCACCCCGATGTCTGCTACGAGTTCGTTAAGACCCTAAAGGAATGCGGCTATCAATGGCTCCTCGTGCAGGAGCATACTATCGAACGAACCGAGGACGCCGAGCCAATACGCCATCCTCACATACCGCACCGTCTAATCGCCCGAAACTCCATGGGCCAGACGATCAGCATAACCGCTATCATCAAGACGCAGGGCAGCGATAGCAAGCTGGTAGGCCAGATGCAGCCATACTACGAGGCCAAAACACTTCGTCGCTGGGAGCTATCCGGCACGTCGGTCCCCGCGGTCGTGACCCAAATTGCCGACGGCGAGAACGGCGGCGTTATGATGAACGAGTTCCCCTCTAAGTACCTCGAAGTCATGGCTGAGGCATCCGGCAGTCCGAATCCCCCGGTCAACGTAACGGAGTACCTGGAATATCTCGATAGCATAGGCGTTAGCGAAGCGGACTTTTCCCCCGTCCAGCCGGTGATGCAGAGCCGAATTTGGGACAGATTCGACCCGCCGCGGCGGGCCGCGGGCCCCGACGCAATGGAGAAACTCATTACCGAACTCGAGAAGGAAGACGACCGATTCCACATCGAAGGCGGAAGCTGGACCAACAATATCTCCTGGGTGCGAGGCTACGACCGCGTATTAGGACCGATGCAAAGCGCAAGCGCCCTTTTTGCCGAGAAGGTTCTTTCCGCCGAGATCCCGACATCGGACAAACGCTATCGCAACGCCCTGTTTTATCTGATGACAACGCAGACGAGTTGCTTTAGATACTGGGGCGAGGGCGTCTGGACGGACTACGGCCGAGAACTGTGCCGCCGCACAATCGACATCCTAAACCACGACTTCTAACCGCTATTCCTCACCGCCGAGAACGCAGAGAACGCCAAGATTGTTGTTTTGTGAGAACATGTGGGAGATTACCCGATAACGCCATACAACTGCTTTTTTCTCAGCGGTCTCTGCGTGCTCGGCGGTTAATGAGAAATGCAGGCTAAGCCCTCATGTCACATCCACGCCCGCTTGCGGTTCTTGGATTTCTCGATGGCCTTGACGGCAATCTCCACATCCTGCCTCACCTGCCAGTCAAACATCCCCAGACAAATGAAATCCGCGCCGCTCTCGAAGGCGTATGTTATCCCGTCCCTCGGCGCAATAGCCCCCGCCGCCAGGACCTTGAATGCTATCCAGGGCGCCTTCACATCCTTCATAAACTCCACAGTCTTCTCGTGCTCGTGGCAGAACATATTATCATGGTACTCAGCGTGGTCCGGGGACTCCTTCTCGAACATCTCGATGAACCGCCTGTTCTCTGACGGATGGGCCGACCAATACCGGTCGTGATGCAGCGTCTTCATGTAGAAATCGGGCTTTAGGCCCTCCTTCTCGCAAAACTGGATCGGTTCCAGCCGATGCGCACAGATACCGACGGGAAAGTTATACTTCCTCATTATTTCGTAGGCCCTAACGATATTGCCCTGCTTGCCCTGATGGTGCCAAATATCGCTGGCCCCTCCCCACAGATAGGCCGCCGAGGCCCCCAGTTCCAGGTGCTCTTCGAGGAGTTGCTCGTACTTGTTGATATCCGTGGTAATCACGTCGGCCAGCCATTTCATCTTCCCGCCCCATTCGTCCCAGTACTTCGATAGTCTGAACCGCTTGAAATTGTGGTTCTTCAGGACGATGCCGTTGACCCCGTGCTCCTCGCAGAGCTTTAAGGTCATAAGGACTCGCTCTTCGGTGTTATAGTGGGTCGCCAGCGCACTGACATAGTCCAAATCCCGGGCGTGCATATTCATACTGATAAGATTGCTGCCGCTCATCAGCCGCCCGAAAGTGATATCGCCGATCTTGCCCACGGGCATCTCCTTCTGCCTGGCGAGAACCTTCGGATCGTCCAAATCCAAGTCCTTGAGCCTGCCGTACTCCTGCCTGTCGGCCTTGGTGGCGATAACCAAAGCATCCGCTCTCTCTCCTGCCGACGCACTTGAAGACATGCCGGCCACCCCAAGAGCACCCAAAGCCCCAAGCACTTCTCTACGATTAAGATCTTTCCCGGACTTCATAGGCCTTCTCCTATTACAAATCTAACAAATTTGCGCCGGCAAGCCCCATCATTTCAAGGCCCTCGCCGACGGTATATCCTGCCCCAAAAAATCCAAATTGTCAACCGCCAAGTTGTTCCAGCAAACGCGATCTACTTCGGCGGCGAAGATTGTTCGACTGGCCAACAAACCCAACCAGCCGGCGGCTGTGTTTCATGGCTTTCTCCCGAAGACGGGCTCGTGGGCAGGAGATACTTGTGGGCTGCGACAAGATGGTGTACACTTGCTGAGTCGTTACAAACGAGAAATGAAGATCAGGATTTTGGCGGCGCCTTGAAATGAGCGATGAGCAGCAGGCTAAGAGTCCTAAGGATAGTGCGATTGAGACTACTTATTTGGTTATGCCGAGCCAGGCAAATCCTCAGGGCACGGCGTTCGGGGGGGCGATTGTTGCGTGGATTGATATGGCCGCGGCGATGGCGGCGCAGAGGCATTGCGGCAAAGAGGTAGTCACGGCGGGGATCGATTCTCTGATCTTCAAAGAGCCGATCCGTATCGGCGACCAGGTCCTGCTCAAGGCGTCGGTCAACTACGTCGGCAGAACCTCGATGGAGGTCGGAGTCCAAGTCACCAGGGAGGATCCATACGGCGGCAACAGCGTCATCGCGACCAGCGCGCATCTAACCTTCGTGGCCCTCGATGAAAACAAAAAACCGGTTCCGGTCCCGCCGATAAGACCCCAAACCGAAGCCGACAAGAAACGCTACGAAAACGCCAAGATTCGCGTCAAAGCGAGGAAAAAACTGCTGAAGAAGATTGGCTGAGTTTAGCCATTTTCGAAGAAAGCGTGTAACCATTTATCCCGGCGGGGCGTACAATACAAGGCTGGGGTGTGGCTAATTTTACTGGCACACTATAAGATTCTTTCTGACAAAGGATTACGCGCTACGTCATTGCGAAGGAGCCGTAGGTCCGCCACCGGCGGACGGCAATCTTCCGCCGGAGGCGGACTCGAAAGCAGGAGATTGCCACGGCCCCCAAGGGGGCCTCGCAATGACGATAGCGGCTGTGTTGTGCCTTATGATCGAGTATTTATCGAATTAGGAGACTTAGAATGAAGAAGGGTAGCCTATTGATTGTAGTAGTCGCATTACTTGTAGTATGCGGACAGACTGAGAAATCGGCCGCTGCTGCGCCGGACATCGATATTTGGAAGGCGGCAGCGAGCGGTAATATAGAGGCTATCAAGCAGAACTTGGAAGCCGGTACAGACGTCGATGCCAAGAAGCCGCCTGGGGGCGGCACCCCTTTGCTGGTGGCGGCTACCTTCGGTCAAGTCGAAGCCGCGAAATTCTTGATTGAGGAAGGGGCCAATGTCAACGGCACCAGCAACGACGGAGCAACGGCTCTGCATGGGGAGGCCTATTGCAGTAGAAAACGTTGTGAAGGAGTTATTGTAATGAACGGGTTGAACAATGAACTGGGACGACGCGAGTTTCTCAGGAAGGTTACTCAAACCGTCGCAGCAGCGGCCCTTTCCACTGGCGTCGCATCCGCTGCCGTTCCCAAGGATAAGACAATTGAGCTGACAGACGGCGTCCCTACTCGCATCTTCGGCAGAACCGTGGTCAAACTACCCGTCCTCGCCTACGGCGGCGCCGCCCTGCCGGTATATTGGGGCAATACTCTCTCCCGCGAGGACCGTGTCAGGCTCGTTCGATACGCTTACGACAGAGG
This sequence comes from Sedimentisphaerales bacterium, assembly GCA_030603595.1. Lineage (GTDB taxonomy): Bacteria > Planctomycetota > Phycisphaerae > Sedimentisphaerales > Anaerobacaceae > JAFGCD01. The sequence goes on from JAUVXL010000003.1 coordinate 29,007, forward strand.
CATCCGTTACTTCGATACCGCCGGAAACTACATGGAGAGCCAGCCCATCCTCGGTGAAGCCCTCAAAGACATACGAGACAAAGTCTATCTGGTCACAAAGGTCGAGACGACCGTACCTTCTCAGGTCCGCTGGGCTGTTGAGAAGTGCCTTAAAGAGTTGCAAACCGACTACCTCGACGCAATCTTAATCCACGGCACGCCCGGCATCCAGCAAATGACCGTCGCCCAGTCGATGAAGATTCACGCCGAACTTCTCAAACTCCGCGACCAGCGCATTACCCGTTTCATCGGCCTCTCCGCACACTCATACTTCGATAAAGCCCTCGCTCTGATTTCCACAGGCGGGTTCGACCAGTGCATGCTGGCATACGGCCACATCCCCAGGGGCCACGACCAGATATTCTCAGACAAAATGCTCAAGCTGAGAAACGACTGCGTCGCAAAGGCCCACGAGTTGAAAATGGGAATCGCAGCAATGAAGGTCATAGGCGCAGGCCTCCTCGGCGCGTGGTCACCCTACATCGTCCCCGATTTCGACAAAACCCGCCTCAAGAGACTCCCCGCCGCCGCCATCCGCTACGTCCTGAGCGACGAGCGAATCCATTTGCTCACAATAGGCATGAGATTCCAGCACGAAATCGACGCCAACATCAAGACTCTTGCAGGTGATACCGCATATACTAAGGACGATCGGACGCTCCTCGCGGACTACTCGGCAAAAGCCTTCGAAAGCGACGCCATTAAGAAAATGAGGATCGATTGACGGATAAGCATTTCGGGCGAAGTTTTTCGACGAATTTACGGCCGATGGGGTAACCTCGCCACATTTACTGCCATAACTATATGATGACAAGAAAAGGCTTTGGCAACGATTCTTTGGCTGACGACGCGATTCGACGTGTGCGCAAAGGCGATACGGCGGCATTTGAAGTCGTGGTCCGACAATTTGAGAGGCCCCTTCGGGCGTGGCTGGCCGTGCATGCGCCTCCGGGGGTTGATGTCGATGAAGTGGCGCAACTGAGCTTTGTTGCGGCATTTGCTCGTCTGAGTGATTACGAATTGGGAACGAACTTCGCCGCGTGGCTGTTTACTATTGCCCGCTTTCGCCTGAAAACCGAAGTTTCTCGCCTGCGAAGAGTCGCCGATTACCATGTGCGATATGCTCCCGATCTGCTGCAGCGTGAACTGGAGCGTCGGGGTTCGGCGCCGCCGGAGCTCCAGGAGACGCGGCTCGAGCATTTGCAGAAGTGTCTCGGCCAGCTTGGCGAGGATCTGTATCGATTTATAAGATGGCGATATGTAGAAGAAATTCCCTTGGAGGAGATGGCTGCTCTTAGCGGTCGTTCTGTGGCAGCGGTTAAGAAACAGTTGTGGAAATTGCGTCGCAAGCTTCATGCGTGTGTTGAGATGCGAATGGCAGCCGAAGGAGAACCCTCATGAACGATGACGAACGCTTCATTGAATTGTGGAACGACTACCTGGAAGGTGAACTCGACGAATCCAGAATCGCAGAAATTCGCGCACTTGTCGAGGGAGACGATCGCCTGTTGCGGATGGCGGCAGACAGCTATCAGATGCATCGCCTGCTGGGACTGATTGCTCAGGATACTGGGTCGCGACAGGACGACTTCGTTGCCGAGACACTGGCGCGCCTGCCCGCGGACGATGACCGCTTTATCGAAGGAGTCATGCAGAACCTTTCGCAGGGCTCGCCTCGCAAAGGCACAACGACAAGAAAGCTCCTTGCCAAATGGCCGATGGCAATAGCAACGGCTGCTGTCGTCGTGCTGATTGCCGGCGTGTACTTCCAGCGCCCGAGTGCGGAACGCGAGATCGCGAAGATCACTGGATTGAGTGGATCTCTGCAATGGACTGGTGACGGTGGTCGGGTCTTTCACGACCTACGCGTAGGGGCAGAGCTACCGGGAGGAACCATCGAAGGAATGGTGCCTGGCTCGTGGTTCCAATTGGAGTTCAACGACGGTTCGACCGTCACGATCTCCGGGAACTCGATGCTCACCTTTTCGGATCAAGGGCAGAAGAAGCTGCATCTCAAAGAGGGCAGCGTGTCCGGCAGAGTTAAGCCTCAACCGGCGGGCAAACCGATGCTCATCTACACTCGGTCGGCCATGCTCGAAGTCCTGGGGACGCAGTTCGAGGTCGAAGCCGGACTTTCCGCTACGATGCTGAACGTCAGCGAAGGGAAAGTACGGGTCAAGCGGCTCAGCGACGGCAGTACGGTTGACGTGCCGGCCCAACACCGTGTGATCGTGGCTGCCGATCGCGAAATGTCGCCGGTACTTGTTCCCGATTCGGTGAACCGGTGGATTAGTCAATTGCATCTTGGACCTGATGGCACGCAAGGGAAGTGGTCGCCCAAGACGGACGCCGAAGACGCGAAGCTCAGGGCAATCCCATATACCACACCCCAGGGAAAAACAATCTACACGGCGGCATTTGGAGTCTCCCGTGGTGACAGACCGCCCGTTGTACTTCAGCCCGCCTCCCGTCTCAGAGTCCGCGGCCGCATTGCGTCGACCCACAAGGTGTACTTTGGCGTAACGGTCAAGCACGCAGGCGGAGAATTCGCGGGTCGCTTTCAAACCATTCGACCTGCTGTCGAGTTTCAAAACGCACAAGACTTTGAGGTTATTCTTCAATTTCGGGACTTTCGGCTCGACCCTTCGCTCATCGAAATGAAGAACGAGTTACCGAGTGCTCCCTTCGATTCAGTTGTCGAGTCCTTTTGGTGTCATACCCTGGACAAACAGGCGGGGCTGGAAGTCACCGAGGCCGAATTGATACCGACAGCCGAACATGAATCGGAATAGGAAACTTCTGGGATGCGGGTGATGCATACAATTGGAAATCCACCGGGAACGATTACACTTGAGAAGGATTTCGAATATGAAGAAAAACAAGACAGACTGCAAATCAAGAATTACAAGACGCCAGTTTATAGGTGCTGCAGCGTCAGTGACTGCGTTTGTGATTGTTCCGCGACACGTGCTGGGCGGCCCCGGCAAATCGGTGCCGAGTGAAAAGCTCAATATCGCCTGTATCGGTGTTGGCGGCAAAGGGTTCGATGACGTCAGGAACGTCATGAGCGAGAACATTGTCGCTATTTGCGACGTTGACACGAAACACGCAGCCGAGGCTTTTAAGATGTTTTCCGAGGCGAAGAAATACAGCGATTACCGCATTCTACTCGACACCGAAGAGAAGAACATCGATGCCGTTGTGATAGCTACGCCCGATCATGTGCATATCCCCGCCAGCATCATGGCGATGAGGATGGGCAAGCATGTCTATTGCGAAAAGCCGCTGGGCCAGAACATCACTGAGATACGTTTGGCAACCAAAGTTGCCAAAGAAACCGGCGCAGTAACGCAAATGGGAAATTCAGCTCACACGGGCTACAACTATCGCAGCGTAGCGAAGATGGTTAGGGACGGGGCCATAGGGCAGGTCGAAGAAGTCCACTGCTGGTGTGATAAGGCATGGCCCCCCGGCGACCGGCCGAAGTATAATCCGCCCGTTCCGAAGCATCTGAAGTGGGACCTCTGGCTTGGCCCGGCTCCGGTTCGCCCATACCACCCTACCTACCACCCGGACGGCTGGCGCAATTGGTGGGATTTCGGCAACGGTCGGATCGGTGATATGGGCTGTCACATGATCGACCTTCCGTTTATGGCGCTTGATCTCAAATACCCGCTTACGGTAGAGGCACAAAGCGCTGCACCGGCCCACAAGGAAAGCGCACCGGGGTGGATGATCTGCAAATGGACCTTCGGCGCCAGGGGCGACCTGCCGCCTGTGCATCTGACATGGTACGACGGCAACGCCGGTAAGCGTCCGCCACTGCAGAAAGAGCACAACATGCCGGACTGGCCCGAAGCAACGATTTTCGTCGGCTCTAAAGGGATGCTGATAGCCGACTACGGCAGGTTCAAGCTGTTTCCGGAAAACCAGTTCGAGGGCGTCAGGCGTCCTCAGGTGCCGCGCAAGCCTTCCCATACCGATGATTGGATAGAAGCATGCAAAACCAACGATCCACTCAGGCCCGGCACTAACTTCAGCTACGCAGGCCCGCTCACAGAGACAGTCCTGCTGGGTATAGCTGCGTATCGTGCGGGCGAAAAACTTTCGTGGGACGCGAAGAACCTCAAGATCGCCAATAACCCGGAAGCTGAACGATTCATCAGACGTGACCAATACCGCAAAGGCTGGGAAATATAGCTATTCGTAAGATTTTCGAACGGCGGAACGGAATCCGGAATTCAGGTTTAGATTTCAACACAAAGAGAGTGAACGTGAGAAAGATTATACTTACGATTGCATTAATGTCGGCTTTGAGTGCTGGAGCAGAAAACGACTTCACTGCCTGGCATAATAGCGACAAATGGGACGTAGCCGGGGATGCCGCGCTCAACTCGGATAACTTAAAGCGGCTGGTCGGCAAGGCCGGCAGCGGTGTTCTGATCAACGGCAAAGAAGGCAAGCGCCCCAGCCTCGTTACGAAGCGGCGCGATTACCGTGATGTCGAGATTCATGTGGAATTCATGGTGGCCAAAGGCTCGAACTCCGGCGTGATATTTCATGGCAACCATGAAATCCAGATACTCGACAGCTACGGAGTTAAGAAACTAACTGCGGGACATTGCGGGGGGGTATATCCGCGGGCCGAGAACAAGCCTACCTACCATCACATCGGCGGCGGCTCTGCCCCCAGGGTCAATGCGGCTAAACCGCCGGGCCAGTGGCAGACTATGGACATTATCTTCCAGGCCGCCAGATTCGACAAGGCCGGCAAGAAGACGGCTCATGCCAGGTTTGTTAAGGTTGTGCACAACGGGAAGGTGATCCAGGAAGACGTGGAAGTGCCGTACGCCTGCGGCCCGAACTGGGACCGCAAACAGTTTCCTCAGGGACCCATCATCATCCAGGGCGACTACGGCCCGATAGCAGTTCGCAACGTGCGCATCAAGGAATGGAAAGCAGACGAAGAGAAAAAACTGAACGTCCCGCCTGAAGGGTTCACTGCCCTTTTTAACGGTAAGGACTTCGCCGGCTGGCGAGTACATCCCAAGACAGAAGAAATGTGGTCTATCGAGGACGGCGTGCTCAAGGCGCATGGTCTTCTCGAGCAGTGGGGCGCGGACCTGGTGACCGAGAAAGAGTATCGGGATTATGTGCTAATGGCCGATTTCCGGATGCCGGCAAAATCCGATAGCGGGATCCACTTTCGAAACCTGGCTCCGGCGATGATTGGAAAGTTTGGTGATGCAGAGCAGTTCAACATCCGGTCCAAAGGCGGCATGGGGCAACTGGAAAGTTTCCAGTTTCTGCCGGAGAATATGAAACTGACAAAGGAACAACTGCCGCAAGTCAGATATATTGATCCGGAAATTGGCCTCTGGCATACCATCAAGCTGACCGTGGTTGGCAAGAACCTGACGGCTGAATATGACGGCGAGGTCATTCTCGATCATTTTGAATATCCGGAAGGGATCCTGAGCACGAAACCCAATACCATCCGGTTTCAGAAGCATCGCTTCACCGACGGCGACAAACCGGGCGAGAAGAATCCTTGTCCGATTGAGTACCGCAATATCTTTATCAAAGAGATCAAGCCTTCCAAACTGAACGTTGCGCCGGAGGGCTTTACAGCGCTCTTCAACGGCAAGGACCTCACAGGCTGGCATACGCCGCCCCTGGTCAAAGAATACTGGTCAGTTGAGGACGGAGTACTCAAATCACCAGGGCTTATTAAGCACTGGGGCGCCTCCCTGGCAACAAAGAAGCATTACAGAGATTTCATACTGATGCTCGATTTCAGGATGCCGACAATTTCGGACAGCGGCATCAACTTCCGCAGACTGATTCCGGAGATTCCGGGCTTCGGAGACATGGAGCAGTTTAACCTGAGATCGAAGGGCGGAATGGGACATCTGGAAAGTTACTATTTTCTACCGAAGCAGGTTGCAGAAGAAATGGGACTCAAGGAGGAAGAGAAACCTCATGTCAGACATATTGATCCGGAAGTCGGCCTCTGGCATACGGTCAAGCTGACCATGAAAGGCCGGACGTTCTCAGCCGAGTATGACGGAGAGGTTCTTCACGACAAGTTCGAGTTTCACGACTGGATGATAAACATGGAGCCGGCGCCTATCAGGCTTCAGAAGCATATCGTTGTGCACGGTGATAACCTCGGCAAAGAGAACCCCTGCCCCATTGAATACCGCAATATCTTCATCAAAGAGATCAAGTCTTCCGAATAGATGGTCTCGGCGGAGTTCAAAGGAAAAAACATGAATTCGACAACACGACTGCATAGGAACGTTGACCGACGGAATTTCCTCAGGATGGCTTTTGCCGCCGGCGCCAATGTGACCTGTCTGCTCTGCGGTGTCGTTAGCGCTCAAAAGAATCGTTCTCAACAGGCCAACGAGCAGGCAATGGCAGCCGAGCAAAAGTCACTCGCCGGGATCAGACGACCCAACGTCGTAGTCTTGCTGGCGGATGATCTGGGTTATCAGGACATTGGCTGCTACGGAGGTCCGGTGAAGACACCGGCGCTGGACCGTCTGGCCGCCAAAGGCGTGCGATTTACAGATTTCTACTCGGGATGCGCCGTATGTTCGCCTTCGCGCGCCACATTGCTGAGCGGACGGCATCACATTCGCACCGGCGTATTCAGTTGGATTTCGGACCACCACCAGAACTCGCATCTTTTGGAGCGAGAGGTCACGCTGCCTGAGATTCTCAAGAGTCAGGGATATGCGACTGCGCATTTCGGAAAATGGCATCTGGGTTTGCCAACAAGAGAAAGAAACAAGCCGACGCCGAGTCAGCATGGGTTTGATTACTGGTTTGCAACTGGTAATAACGCTGCGCCAAGTCACAAGAATCCGGTTAATTTCATTCGCAACGGGAAACCAGTTGGCCAAATCGAAGGCTACGCGTGCCGGATTGTCGTCGACGAAGCGATTTCATGGCTGGATGAAGAGCGTAAGGCCGACAAGTCGTTCTTCCTGAACATCTGGTTTCACGAGCCCCATGCCCCCATCGCGGCGCCGGAAAGAATCGTTTCGCAGTACGGGGAACTGAAGGATCCCGCAGCGATCTATTCCGGCACGATCGACAATACGGACCGCGCCATCGCGCGGTTGCTGAAGAAACTGGAACAGGTTGATTCTCCTGAGAACACGCTGATAATTTACTCATCGGACAACGGCAGCTATCGGGCCGATCGCGTCGGCGCCTTGCGCGGCACAAAGGGTTCCAATTTTGAAGGCGGTATTCGTGTTCCCGGCATCTTTTATTGGCCGGGCACGATTACGAAAGGTCGTCTCGAACACAAGCCGGCCGGATTGGTCGATCTGCTGCCGACGGTTTGTGGTCTGATCGGGATCAACAAACCTGAAGGTGTTCACCTCGACGGTTCCGATCTCTCGCCGCTGCTGATTGGTCGCGCAGACAAATTCACTCGCCACCAGCCGCTCTTTTGGCTTCTGCCGGCAGCAGGACCCGCCGTGGCGATCCGGGACGGCAACTATTCGCTGGTAGCCTATCGCGATTACAGTCTTCCGAAGGACCGGGGAAAAATGACTGCCCTGATGAAGCAAATCGAAGAAACACTTCGGAAGAATGGTACTCTTGCAGAAGAGATTCGCGGCAGCACTCTGCAGGAACAAATGTTCGAGGGGTTCAAAGACAAAGAAGCGGAGAAACTCCGTGGTCAATATATCCGGTTGAACATGTTTCAGGAAGCGTGGATACCGGCGATCAAAGCAGGTTCATATCGGCGATTTCAGTTGTTTGACCTGGCCAGGGATCCGCAGCAGAAGCACGATCTATCGGCGCAACTGCCCGGCGTCCTTGCCAGGCTAAAGAAGAAGTTGCTCGAAATTAACGCGAGGGTAATGGCTGACGCACCGGAGTGGCAATGAGTAAATCAAGAATGAAAAGCCTGGTTGTTGTGGAGAAATTAATGAGATCATTTCAATCGCTTGTCGGTGTCCTTCTGTTGTTGGGGGTGTGTTGCCCCTCCGCGCAAGCTGAATCCGTGAACTGGAATCAGTTCCGCGGACCGAATGGCGCCGGCATCGCAGCCGGCTTCAAACCGCCGTTAAAGATCGTCGCGGATCAGGCAGCATGGAAAACGCCGCTGCCTCCGGGCAAATCGTCACCGGTGCTTTGGAGAGACCGTGTCTTTCTGACCGGCGTCGAGGGGGACCGATTAGCGACGTTGGCCCTCGACGCGAAGTCGGGTAAGGTCTTATGGAAAAGGCTTGCCCCGGAGACGCCGTTGGAACGGGTTCACCGCGCAAACAGTGTCGCGGCGTCCACGCCTTGTGTGGATGAGAATCACGTCTACGTTTATTTCGGGTCGTACGGATTGCTGTGCTACGACCACGAAGGTCTCGAACAATGGAAGAAACCGATTCCCACTCCCAAGAGCGTGTACGGGGTGGCAACGTCACCGATCTTGCATGGGCAACGGCTCATCCTTGTCTTGGACGACGATGCAAACCTGCAGGGCAGCCGTTTGAGTCGGTCCAAGGTAATCGCCTTGGATAAAACGACGGGAGAACCGGTTTGGGAAACGCCTCGGCCCTACAATCGAGGCGTCTGGTCCACTCCGATGATCTGGAAACACGAGAGCGGAACTGAGTTGGTCGTCCTTGGCAACGGGCGGGTATATGGCTACGAACCGGCCACCGGCCAAGAAAGATGGCACGTTGGCGGTTTTTCGCGTGAACCGATCGCCGTGCCGGTTGCAGGCAACGGACAACTCTATGTTTCTGTTGCGATGCAGGGCGGTCGCGGTGACGTGAAATTGGACCCGGAACCTTTCTGGGTCGCCATGCTTCATTTCGACCGCAACGGCGACGGTCGAATCGGGCGTGATGAAATCACGAAAGACTTCACTTCGCCTTTCCGTCCCGAGCTTCCTCCCGGGCATCCAGGATTCGGACGTCCCCTATCTAATGATCCGGCCCAACGAAGAAAGCAGCAGAACGATCTGTTCGATTGGCGAGATAAGAACAAGGACGGTTTCTGGACCAAGGAAGAGTTTACGGCCGACATGAGAGTCGGTCGCGGCCAGCCCAACCTGGCTTCGATTCGAGCGGGCGGGCGGGGTGACATCACCGAATCCCATGTTATGTGGAATCTCCGCCGCGGCATACCGGAGATTCCGTCCCCCGTTTTTCACTCGGGCCGACTCTATATGGTCCGGTCCGGTGGAACTTTAAGCTGTGTACGAACCGATACCGGCGAAGTGATATATCGGGAGCGGCTGGGAGCCACGGGGCAATACAGCGCCTCGCCGGTGATTGCCGACGACCACGTGTACCTCGTTTCCAACCGCGGAGTGTTAACGGTTGTGAAATGCGGCGATGAGTTCAAAGTGACTCATCAAGCCGATCTCGGTGTGCCCGTCTCCGCCACCCCGGCGATGGATGAAGACAGCCTTTATCTTAGAACAGACGATGCTTTACTGGCCTTTCGTTGAGACTGGAAAATCGATGGCAATTTGGCCGAGCAGCTTTATCGCCTGGCTCAGTGATTCTGACATAATGCAACAATAGCACACCAGCGTATGGAAATGTATTGAGAATAACAGAAGAAGAGATTTGCTCTTGAAACGCATACTCACGCCAATCCTGACACCTATATGGCCGGCAAATGAAAGATGAACATAAGAACCGAAAAGCAAAATGCACAATAATTTCTGACTGTTAGAAGGATTCGCACAATGAAATACACACTCCTGCTGGTTCTGGCAATCGCCGCGGCATCTGTATCCGCCGGCGACTGGCCTGGGTTTCACGGGCCCAATCGCGACAATAAATCAACCGACAAGGGGTTGCTGAAGACGTGGCCCGAAGGGGGCCCTTCACGTATCTGGGAAGCGGCTGGGATTGGCGAGGGGTACTCCACGGTTGCAATCGTCGGCAAAAGGATCTACACGGCCGGAGCGATCGACGATGATTGTGTCATTACCGCACTCGACATGGATGGGAAGGAGGTCTGGACTCGAAAAAACGGCAAGGCGTGGAAGAAGAGCTATCCCGGGACCCGCTCTACCCCGACGATCACCGACGGTCTGCTCCACCACCTGAGCGGAATCGGAAATCTTATATGCCTCAAGGCGGATAGCGGTGATGTGGTATGGTCCACTAATACTCTGAAGGAATTCGGCGGTCGCAATATTATATGGGGGCTGGCGGAATCACCGCTCGTTATAGGCGATAAAGTGATCTGCACACCAGGCGGCAAGAACGTCAGTATGGTGGCGCTCGACAGGAAGACGGGGAAGGTTGCCTGGCAATGCACCGGTGCAGGCGACAAACCGGGTTATGCCTCGGCGATCCTGATCGAATACCAGGGGCTCAAACAGATCGTTACGGCGATGTCGGAATCGATCGTTGGAGTTCGCGCCTCGGACGGCAAACTCCTGTGGCGGTATCCACACAAGGTCTATACGGACCAGAATATCACAACGCCGCTTTTTCACGATGGTTTTCTGATTATCTCCGGTTGTGTCAGAAAGGGGACGACTTCGCTACAGCTCCGGGTTTCAGGTGACGAATGCTCGGCAGAAGAACATTGGCATAACGGGACGCTCGATAACAAACAGGGTGGCATCGTTCTGCTGGACGGCAGACTGTACGGATACGCGGAGAGTCAGAACAGGTCGGAACCGTGGGTGTGCGTCGATTTCAAGTCGGGCGATACGATTTTCCAGTCTGCTCCCGTGAAGTCCTCGTACAAGTACAAGAACGGTTGTCTTACCTATGCTGACGGGATGTTCTATCTTTACTCAGATGACGGCAATATGGCCCTGGCCAAGCCCATGCCCAGGGGTTTGGAGGTCACCGGCAGACTGGCGCTCAAGGATCCGGGAACGCGCCAGACGTGGGCGCATCCTGTTGTGCATGGCGGGAGGTTGTACCTTAGGTATGGTGACAAACTGGGTGTCTATAATGTTTCCGGAGGCGCCGACCGGAAGGAGAATTAAGGGGATTTACAATGATCAAATCGGACAAGCCAGAACGATTAACTTCAGGCGGGCGCGGTTCTGACTCGGCCCTGGGGCTGGGCGAGGCACGGGCCAACGTACCGGCCGATTACCATCGGCAAAGAAACCGAGAATACGTATAATAGACACTTAAATGAACAACATCGATTCAATATTTATTCAAATTTTTGGAGAACAATCATGACACATACGACAAAAAAACTTGTTTTGGCATTTGTTGCAGCCGTGATGATCGGAATGCCTTGCATGGCTCAAGAGGTGGAGCCGCCTTTTACGTGGGAAGGAAAGGGCGCCGCATCCTTCATCAGCGAGGGCGGAATTAGAGAAGCCGATTTTCAGTTCGAATTATCGATTGACGAACAAGGAATGGTTGACGGAAAAACAAGCAACGAAGACGGAACCTCGAAAATAAGGCACGTCTTCTATACCGAGCCAAAGCAATACGATTTCCCCGGCTTCTTTACGAGGAATATCGTTATCGTTCTGATATTCGACGAATACGGCAACAATCCTATGTTGAGCGTTGTGAACGGACGTATCCTGATGGACAAGTTTCTCTACGGCGAAATGATGCTCACCGGTTATGAAGCAGGCAGTGATACGGCGAAGGCCCTTGGCGTCGGCGATTCCGAGGCGACGCTGATGGAAGGAGATGAGTTGCCGAGCAGGTTGAAATCGGTGCTGAAGAAATGCCTGCCCGTCGGCATAGTGAAAATCGAAGGCGGTTACAAGAACGCAGAAACAACCGCTGCCCCGGGCGCAGCCGGCTCGCAGGGCGGCGATACCGTTGCCCTGTTCAATAAGAGTGACTTTAAAGACGGGTATGTGTACCTGGAGGATTCAGATGCCGACCCCAAGAGCGTGTGGAAGGTGCAGAACGGCGAACTTCGGTGTTCGGGAAACCCCGTAGGGCTTTTGCGTACGAAGCAAGAGTACAGCGACTACAAACTCTCCCTTGAATGGCGATGGCCGGGAAAGCCCGGCAACAGCGGAGTCCTGCTGCGGATGAGCGGCGAAGAAAAAATCTGGCCCTTATGTATGGAAGCGCAACTTATGCACACACGCGCAGGCGATTTCGTTGGAATGGGCTGCAATTTCAATGAAAACAAAGCTCAACAAGGCGGGCCCATCAGCTATACGCCGCGAATGAATAACTCCAACGAGAAGGAACCCGGCGGCTGGAACAAGTACGAGATCGTCTGCAAAGGCGATACGGTAGAGGCGACCATCAATGGCCAACTCCAGAACAAGGCGACCGGCGTAAACATTAGCAAGGGGTACATCGGTCTCCAGAGTGAAGGCGCCCCCATCATGTTCAGGAACATCAAGCTGACGCCTCTGCGATGAACTGAGTTGAGGGCCCTTCAATGCCAATTACAGGACAAGGATACCCGCAAAAAAAAAGGAAAACTGACGTGAAGATATTGAGAAACTTGAGTTGGATACGCGTCCCGGCCATGTTCGCCGTTGTGGGGATTCTGTCGGGCGCGTTGATGTCTCCTGACGCAATGGCGCAAGAAGCCAAGGCGGTCGAGAATTTCCCCGCCGTTCTCCATCGCAACATTACCCTGTGGAGTGACGGCACACGGTTGTCCGGCGTCTTGTTCTGGCCCAAGGGCCGCGAAGAAGGCGAAAAGCTTCCGGCTATCGTGCTGTGCAACGGGTGGGGCGGTACGAAGGCTTTCTTGATGCGATCCGGTATCGCTCCGCGTTTCGCTGCGGCGGGCTATGTGGTCATCAACTATGACTACCGCAACTGGCGCGACTTCGGTTCCGGAGTAATGGGAGAATTCGCCTGCCACATCTTCGATCCCGTCTTCACCGCCCTCGAACTCAGCCATTGCCTAAGTATCCGCGCCGAAGTGCCCGAAACAAACAAGGAAACCTTCCCCGCCTGGCAGATTGCACAATTCACCTTCCCAGGCACAAAATACACCGCCGAAAAAACGATAAACGGAGCCTGGTGCAATGGTCCCAAGCAACCGTCCCGCGACCTTGTCCCGATGCCCCCCCGACTATTCCGGCCCATTAACTGAAACCGTACAGCTCGGAAACCTCGCAACCAACTTCCCCAACCAAACCCTGAACTGGGACGCCCAAGAATTCAAAATCAAAAACACCCCCCAGGACAATAAGTACCTCCACAAAAAATACAGAGACGGCTGGCAAGTCAAAAGCCTGACTTAGCCATCTACAAGACACCTTTCAAGGATTCGACCATCTTTGGACCATGAATTGGGCGGCTTCGACCAGTGCATGTTGTCGTACGGTTATCTCCCGAGAGGACACGATCAATTGTTTTCCGCCAGGATGGTCGAGCTGCGCAATGCGTGCGTGGCGAAAGCCCATGAGCAAGGTATGGGTATTGTTGCCATGAAAGTTGTGGGCGCCGGGGTGCGGCGAAATGTTCCGTGATGTCGGAAAAATGCTCGCTGGTGGTGGTCTCTCGACCAACGCGGGGTCGGCGGCGGGTTGTGCTTCTTATTCTTAAGTATTTTGTTTGCAAGGAGTTATCGTGTCGCTGCGTGGAATGATTGTAATGTGGCACGCTGGTTGCTGTGTTTTGTGAGGACAGGCCCTTAGCGCGTCTTTGTGTCTGCTAAAGAGGGTCTGTCCTGCAAAGGGCGTTTATGTTGGCTCGTTAGAAAAGTCTCGAGCCGTTTAGACGCAGGACATTTTGAAAGTTGGTGTGGCTGCAAAGGAAGACGTTCATGAAGCCTCGTATTGTCGCCTTGGTTCCGATGCGTCATCACAGTGAGCGAGTGCCGGGTAAGAACTATCGTTCTTTCGCCGGGCGGATGCTTTATGAGCATATTGTTGAGAGCCTGCTGGGCTGTGCGCTGATCGACGAGGTGGCTATCGATACGGACAGCCCTGTAATCATGGAAGATGCGGCGCAGAATTTTCCTGATGTTAGGATTCTCGAAAGGCCCGAACATTTAAGGGCGGGCATGACATCCATGAATGACGTGCTGCTGCATGATGCTGCAAAGATCGAATCGGACTACTACGTCCAGACGCACAGCACGAATCCTCTGCTGACTACGGAGACTATCTCTCGGGCTATCGAAACATTCTTGGATTGTTGTGCGGATTACGATTCGCTTTTCTCGGTGACCCGGGTTCAGAGCCGTTTGTGGAATTCCCAAGGCAAGGCGATCAATCACGACCCCGCCGTTCTTTTGCGAACTCAGGATTTGCCTGCAATTTACGAGGAGAACTCGTGTCTCTACATTTTCGACAGGCACACTCTGGAGGCTCGCGGCAACCGTATTGGCCAGAGGCCTTTGATGTTTGAGATGAGCGGCGAGGAGGCCTGGGATATCGACGAGGAGTTGGATTTTCGCGTTGCCCGGTTCCTGTATGCCGAACGTGCAGAGATGAGGCGATAACTGCTATGAGATTTAGAGTGCTTGTGACGGCCCCTTACATGCAAATGGCGATAGATCGCTTTCGGTCGTCGCTTGAAGCCGAGAATATCGAGTTGATAGTTGCTCCGCAGCAAGAGCGATTCGAGGAAGATCAATTACTTGAAATCGCCACCGATGTCGATGGAGTCATTTGCGGAGATGATCGGTTTACCAGGCGCGTTCTGGAGGCCTCGCCCAGGTTGAAAGTGCTGTCGAAGTGGGGAACGGGGATTGATTCTATCGACCAGGATGCGTGCAGGGAGCTGGGAGTTGCGGTGTGCAATACGCCGAATGCTTTTAGCAAGCCTGTGGCCGATACCGTTTTGGGATATATGCTAAATTTCGCCCGGAGGCTGTCGTGGATGGATTGAGCTATGCGGCGGGGGCTTTGGGAAAAGGCGCCGAGCGTTGCTTTGTGTGAATGTACGCTTGGCGTAATCGGAGTAGGCAACGTAGGCAAGGAAATAGTGCGCAGGGCAATCGCGTTTGGTATGCAGGTATTGGGCAATGACCCGGTGGAGATGCCGGCGGATTTCCTGGGCCAGACCGGTATCGAGATGACGTCGAAAGAGGATGTGCTGACGCGGGCGGATTTTGTGAGCTTGAATTGCACTTTGAATTCGACGAGTTTTCACCTGATAAGCGAGCCGGAGATAGCACTGATGAAAAAGTGGGCGGTCTTGATCAATACTTCGCGCGGGCCTGTTATCGACGAGCCGGCTTTGATCAGGGCGTTGGAGAATGAGCAGATCGCCGGTGCGGCCTTTGATGTTTATGAAAACGAACCATTGCCCAGCGACAGTCCGTTGCTCGGCATGGATAATGTGATGCTGGGATCTCACAATGCCAACAGCAGCGCTGAAGCGTGGGAAAAAGTGCATCAGAATACGATCCGAAACCTATTGGAGGTGTTGAAGGGAGGTCAAGAATGCACGAGAATGCAGACAATAAGCCAACAGCGTTAATAACAGGAGCCTTCGGCGGGATAGGAAAATCGATATGCGAAGCCTTTTTCGAGGCCGGGTATCGCGTTATCGGTGTTGACCGCAAGGATGCAGGGGAACTGCCATACGAGGTATTGCGTTTTGATATCAGTCGTCTCGGCTGGGATGACGCGGCTCGTCAGTCGTTTTATGCGCGTGTCGAAGAGCTTTGCCAAGGGCGGCTGGATGCGCTGGTTAATAATGCGGCTATTCAGATTGTCAAGCCGATCGAGGGTATTACCCTTTCGGACTGGACCGAGACACTGGATACGAATCTATTGGCCCCTTTCTGGCTGATTCAGCGATTCTTGCCTTTGCTCCGGGTGGCCAAGGGTTGTGCCGTCAATATCGCCAGTATCCACGCCATCGTCACGAAGTCGGACTTTACAGTATATGCTACGAGCAAGGGGGCTCTGGTTTCATTGACGCGGGCGCTGGCAATTGAATTGGCCCCGGATGTGCGAGTTAACGCCATAATCCCGGCGGCGACCGATACGCCGATGCTTCGAGCGGGATTTGGCGACAACCTTGACGGCCTCCAGCAGTTGGGGGAGTATCACCCGTTGCGGCGCATTGCCCGTCCTGAAGAGGTGGCCAAAGTTGCGTTATTCCTTGCCGATCCGCAAAACAGTTTTATGACGGGCACGGCCGTAAATGTGGACGGCGGCATCGGCGCGTGCCTGCACGATCCGGTGGTGACGCGATAGTAGCCAAGTTAAGAGAAGAGTACATCAGGGCTGGACTACAACATGAAGCATTTCAAGGACAAGCTGATACTTTCGGAGGAAGATACGAACGGATCAGTCGAAGGTTGTAGAGAAGAATACACAATACATATAGACGAAATTGGCAAGGATGAGGAAATAGCGGCTCGAAACCGCCTGGCTGCGGTTTCCAGCGATCTTTATGCTCATGACGTTATAAGCACGGTTCAGTTTGACCGATACAAACGTATTCATTCTCAACTGGATCAAATTGCCAAGACTACCCCTTCTTTTCTTGAGGTTCTGGATTTTGAAAGATTTAGGATGCACCTGGATCCGGAAGACAGAGGCAGCCTGTACACATTGGCCTCTTATGGCGCCGGGAGCCTCGAACCGTTTGAGCTTTCCATTTTCTGTGAGATGGTGCGGAGAAATCCCGGAAATGTGTTTATTGACTTAGGCGCTAATTATGGACTCTATACTTTACACGCCGGTGATTTAGCGCGTGAGAATCTCATCGCAAAAGTGGTTGCTGTCGAGCCTGACCAGCGAGTATTCAAGAAACTATCAGAATCTGTAAGGTACAACGGATTTGAGAATGCCGTAGTATTGTTGAACAAGGCAATTTCCGACCGGGATGACGAGCAAATAACTTTGTTCGTTAATAAGGGCGGTTCTCCGGATAACAGGACATTTGTGGACGGAGGCATCAATTTCAGCAGCCGGTATCCGGTCAAGACAATTTGCGTGGACACCATTGTTTCCGAGCTTTGCAGCACGGGTTTAGAACATAACGGTGTTATCATCAAAATGGACATCCAGGGAAATGAGCCTCGCGCTTTCAAGGGGATGAAAAAGACGTTATCTGAGTATTCGTCTCTTGCCCTTCTGTTTGAATTTGATCCTATATTTATGGAGCAGGAAGGCTTTGATGCTTTCGCGTTTGCGCATGAAGTTTTCGGGGCTGGTTTTAGTGATATCATCCACGTCGATGAAACTGCACAATTGCTGCAACCTTTAGCAAGTGTCGATGAGTTGATATGGGACATTAGACATTATTGCAGCCCGCATAGGCCCAAAGGCGCAAAAAAATATCTGAATCTTCTCTGCTATCGAAATATGAATGGGCCCTCCTCAGTTAATCGGAACATGATGTCGACAAAAGTAGAATCAGGGGTTAGCCGAGTTGCAGCCGGAGATTTGAGGCCGGATAGAGATTTGGCCTTGCCGGTGTCAAAGGACCTTGAGAGTCCCAAGGTCTCGGTTGTTACTGCTGTTGAGCCGATTGTTGATGTTAAGCTTGGCGTTTCCGGCGTGTGTCGAGAAGAAGCCGCTCGTCAAGCACAAGAACTCTGCAATTATGCCGGTGTCTTATCTGAAAGAAAAGAACCCGCTGCGGCATTGGCCTTTTTAGACCAGATTGCTATCGAATATTCAGCGGTACTGGGGGATCTTCCCGATTTGCAGTTCTCAAGGGCTGTCTGCCTGAAGGCTCTCAAGAGATACGACGAAGCTGAAGGGGCGGTAACGGCCGAGCTTGCTGTTAGCGAGCAACGTTCCAGTTGTTATGAATTGCTGGGCAATATCCAGCGGCAGAGGCAAAACGAAGGATTTGTTTGCGATACGCCCACGGCTGCACGGCCTGAAAAAACACCGAAATTGTGTAAATTATGCGGTGCAGAGTCTGTCTATTTTGAGAAGGCGTTCAACAAGGACTGGTATGCATGTCGCAATTGCAGCCTTATCAGCTATGATGTGGACGAAAGCCGGGCGAAACTGCTGGATAACGGCTCGCCTGAAGGATCCAAGTCCCCAACGTACAGCAATGTTCACCGCAGAGAGGAATTCTTCTGCAGGCTCTTTTTAGAGCAGTTGAAATTGACCGATATTCTTCTTTACGGAATAGGCTGGAGCCCTGTTTATAAGAACCTCCGAGACAGCGGATACAACGTTGTCGGATGCGACTTATGGAAGCCGTTGATCGAGCAGCGTAACGAAGATTTCGGCCCGGGCGCGTTCTATCACAGAGACGAACTTCCGGACGTGAAATTTGACGTTATTTCGGCTTTCGAGGTTTTCGAGCACTTCGTGCGTCCCTTTGACGAAGTGAATCTGTTGGTGAATCATCTGAAAGACGACGGCATTATCGTTGGCTGCACGGATTTCTGGCACGGCGGAAGCTTGAAGATACATCCGAATCCAGACCAGTCGTACTGGGCGCATAAAAGCCATGCCACTGTGTGGACTTGGAAGAGTATGAATACTCTGGCGCAGCGATTCGGGCTGAGAACTTATTATTGCAAAACAGATACACGTAACGCGGCTGCAAAGGTCTTCTTCGTAATGTGCAAAGGAGATTCATTTGACGGCTACGTGAGGAACTTACCTAAGATATTTCATAATGTGTGGTAAGCCAACATTATGGAAAGAGTACCGAAAGTCCGCCATTCAAAACATGAAGTCATCTGGAATATTCGAATAGCGGCTATCAGGTTTTAATAATTTGCCTGAGTTCATGCATAAAGGTTATGAGGTCACAGCATGGCAGAATCAAGATGTACAAACAGAAGTCTGAGAGAGTTTGCAAACAGATATGCCGGTCGGCGTGCTTTCATAATCGGCAACGGGCCCAGCCTGAACAAAACCGACCTGACCAGGCTCAAAGATGAAATTACCTTCGGCGTCAACAGCATCTTCTATAACTTCGACAAAATGGGGTTCAAGCCGACGTTCTACGTAGTTGAAGACAAGCTCGTTGCCGAGGATCGCGCCGAGGAAATCAAGGCCCTCACCGGGACGAAAAAAATCTTCGGAACCGAGCTTCAATACTGTCTGGGAGGCTCGCTGGAGACAATATGGGCGAACGTAATCTACGATTTTCGAAATTATCCCGGCTTTCCGAATTTCTCGAAGGATGCGGTCCAGTGTCTCTGGGTCGGCGGGACGGTTAGCTATCTGTGCATGCAGCTTGCTTACTACATGGGCTTCTCGGAAGTGTATCTCGTGGGATTCGATCACAGCTACGCTATTCCCGAAGACGCGGCAATCCAGGGCACTGTTATAACATCGACTTCGGATGACCCCAACCATTTCCATCCCGATTATTTCGGCAAGGGCAAACGCTGGCACGACCCGCGCACAGACCGCATGGAATTGGCCTACAAACGCGCCAGAAGGGAATTCGAGGAGAACGGACGAATAATGGCCAATGCAACTGTTGGCGGTAAATTGGAGGTATTCCCGCGCATCGATTACGGATGTCTCTTTGGCGTGCACAAGAATATAGCTGCGAATTCCTGTAAAAGTTGCCCTGCAGTTCGAGAGACGACCTTTGGTGAAAGCGCGAACGGCGATAACGTAAGAATATCCGTTGTGGTGTGCACGCATCGCAATCCTGCTCTCCTTGCCCGGACTCTCGATAGTTTAGTTGTGCAGAGCCTTGCCAAAGAGTTGTATGAAGTAATTGTGGTTGACAATAATTCGCAGGATAGCACTCGAGATATTGTTGAATCTTATCCATCGGTCAAGTACGTTTTTGAGACGAATGTGGGGCTTTCTTGTGCCCGCAATGCCGGTATAGAGAATGCCCGGGGGGATATCATAGCGTTTATCGACGACGATGCAGAAGCGTCAGTCCGTTGGTTGCAGGAATTGCTGAAGGTTTATGACACCGTTGGCGATGCCTGGTCGGTTGGCGGGAAGG
>JAUVXL010000225.1 GCA_030603595.1 Sedimentisphaerales bacterium
CGCGTCTTGGTAGAGTGTCTTGTGAAGAACACCGCGGGTTCGTCGGATGCGGTGCGGAGGGTGGGGGCAATGAGAGACCACACGGGGCCGTGGGGGGGTCTATAATGACAGAGGGGGGCGCTGAATTCAATTTGGCAGGCAGGGACGTCACAGTGTTTTGGTTTCTTAAGGAAGATAAGGGGCGAGGTACGGAAGATGCGACTTACGATGGAACAACGGATTGCGGCGCTTGAGCGTGACAACGTCGTTCTGCACGATACGATTGATCTGCTGCACCGGCTTCTGAAGGAGCATCGGCAGTTGATCAACGATTATATCACACAGCGGATTGCGACCGCGAACCAGAGCGTGGCCGAGAACGGCGAGGTTCGGCCCGAAGACGCGCTCTACACGTTTGTGTGCAGGCAGCGATTCGACCGGCTAAGCAAGGAAGTCGAGTCTTTGCGCAAGCTGATAACTAATCCAAGATTCGGGTCGAAGGCCGGTTAATCCGGCTTTGTCATTTACCGCAGAGTTCGCCGAAATCGCCAATGTCACCCCTGCGAAGCTTGTCCTCGACCCCGATCGGGGAGCAGGGGTCCAGAGGGAAAAAGCTGGATTCCCGCTTCCGCGGGAATGACAAATACTGTTTCCGCAACAGAGACTAATATTACAGCGCCATAAAGGCTCAAGAAATTGAATGTGTTTTGTCGATAAGTCTTGTAAATGACATTATTTGGAGGCTTATCGGCATGGACGCAAAAGAAATTAAAAACATTGGCAAAAAATTGAGTGCATTTCTGAAACAATTTGATGACTGTTTTTACCGCAGTCAACCTCGCGGGCACCTGAAAAGTTACATACGAGGTCAACTGTCCAGTCTTCAACGGAAAAGTGCTGAACCCATAGCGCTTTTGGCAAAGACGCCGCCGAGAACTTTGCAGCGGTTTCTTTCCTACGTGCACTGGGATCAACATCGGATGCGTGACCGCATTCAATGGGTTGTCGCAAAAGATCATGCACATCCTGATGCCATTGGCACTGTTGACGAAACCGGCAATCCCAAACAGGGAAGACATACAGCCTGCGTTCAACGGCAATGGTGCGGTAACACCGGCTGGATTGATAACTGCGTTGTCAGTGTTCACATTGGCTACACGGTTGGTGATTTCCAGTGCATTCTTGACAGCGATCTGTACATGCCCAGGAGTTGGTCTGAGGATTTTCATCGTCGTAAACTTGCCGGTATTCCTGGAGATGTCGAATATCGCAAGAAAGCTGATATCGCACTTGCTCAGATTGCTCATTCTCTGAACAATGGTATCCGTGTCTTTGCCTGGACTTATGACGAATTTTATGGCAGAGATGGTTCGTTTCTTGATGGCCTGAGTGCACTTGGACAGAACTATGTTGGCGAAGTACCATCCAACTTTACCGGCTGGGTTAAAGAGCCTCAAATTTTGCTTTCTCCAACAACGCAGAGAAGGCATATAAGAGGGCGAAAACGCATATTTCCTCGTCTTTCCGCAAAAGCACTGCCTGCAAGCGAAGTGGCGAATCTTCTTGTATATTCGCGTGCATTTCAGAAACAAAAATGGAAAAAGTTTCACATTAAAGATGGAGAAAAGGGCCCTGTAGTATGGGAAGTTAAATGGTCGAAATTTTATCGCAAACAAGGCACCGACAGTTTGCCGGGTTCGACTCATTGTCTTATCGTCGCTCGTAATGTTTTGAATCCCGATGAGGTTAAGTATTTTGTCTCGAATATGGTGCCAGGTTCTAATGATGTTACGCTGAAAAAACTTCTTAGAACAGCTTTCTGTCGCTGGCCGATAGAGCGATGTTTTAAGCTTGCCAAAAATGAGATTGGCATGGATCATTTCGAAGTGCGCAGTTGGTGCGCTATACATCGTCATTTGTATATCAGCCAGTTGAGTCAATTGTTTTGTTGCCGTGTACATCAGGACCTTAGAGAAAAAAAAGACAGAAACTTTGTATCTGACGGTAGAACAGGTCCGCTTTGCGGCATCGACATGGGTAGCAGTTCAAAGCTTTCCACCATCGGTTCAATTACAGGTTTACAACGATGCAAGCGAGATAATTCAGTATCACCAGAACCACAATCAGCAGGCGAGAAAATACCATATAAAACGAAAACGCCAGAAACTGCGAGCCTTGGGCATCGAAGTCGAAAAACTACCTTGTTGTATTCAGGATAATACATAATCATGTGGCGCTGTAATACTAATTACGAACATTCTTTGGATTGCGAGGCCGCGTCAAGGTCTCTGCGTGTTCGGCGGTTAGAAATAGCGGTTAGGGGGGAGAAGTTGCGCGGACTTGGGGTGGCTACTTTTTGGGGATGTCGAGTAATCTGCTGCAGCGGGGGCACT
This sequence comes from Sedimentisphaerales bacterium, assembly GCA_030603595.1. Taxonomy (GTDB): domain Bacteria; phylum Planctomycetota; class Phycisphaerae; order Sedimentisphaerales; family Anaerobacaceae; genus JAFGCD01. The sequence continues at coordinate 2,373 of JAUVXL010000225.1, forward strand.
TTACTTTGTTGGCTTTGAAGTTGGGGGGTATTTTCAGTTTTAGGCCGCAGAGACAGGTTAAGAAAACGAATTGATTTACCTTGCGCATGATGTCGCCGACCTGGCGCATTTGATTCTTCTGGCGCTGCTGCTTTCCCTGCCTGGCCTGGCCCTCTCGCAGTGCGATTTCCTCTTTGGTCAGCGCGGTGGCCGGGACGACGGATTTGTGGTGGGTTACGGCGGCGTAGGCGTTGGAGTAGTCCTTGAAGGCTGCGCCGTGCGTCATATTGCGGAGGATTTTCACCCTTTCTGCAATCGGCGGATGCGTGCTGGAGAGGTTGGAGAGCTTTCTCTGGCCCTTCTTCTTGAATGGATTGGCGATGTACATCGGTGCGGTGACTTTATTGGCGACCTGGAGTTGGGGCGCCGGGTCGTTGGCTATCTTTTCGAGTGCCGAGGCCAAGCCTTCGGGGTATCGGGTCAGTCTTGCGGCGCCTGCGTCGGCGAGGTACTCTCGCCTTCTTGACAAGGCGTAGTAGAGCAGGTATGCCATTATGGGTGCGAGTATGGCCGCGACAATAGCGATCACCATCATAATAAGCTGGGCCTGTCCTCCGCCTTTGCCTCCCGATGAGTACCTCCGGCTCGAGCCCATCGAGCTGTAAAACATTCCTCGCAGGAAGATGTGCGAGAGCAGGACAATCGAGCCGAGCATTACGCCTGCGAGGGTTACGAAGAGGATGTCGCGGTTGAGGATGTGGCTTATTTCGTGGGCGACGACGCCTTGGAGTTCATCGCGGTTTAGGCGGGCGAGCAGGCCTGCGGTGACTGCGACGGATGCTGTTTCGGGTTTTCTGCCGGTTGCGAAGGCGTTGGGGGCGGGGTCGTTGATGATATAGACCTTTGGCATCGCGGGCAGGGCGGCTGCGATCTTCATCTCCTCGACTATATTGAATAGCTGAGGATGGACGTCGTGAGTAACGAGCTTGGCCTTGCTGGCTGCGAGAAATATCTGGTCGCCGCTGGAATAGCTGATGAGCGTGAGGATCAGCCAGACGCCCGTTGCAATGAGCAGGCCGAGAAGCCCGCCCTCGGGCGCCCCCGTGACGAAGGCGCCTATAACAAAGCCGAGGACCATCAGCACAAACGCCATGCAGGCCATCAGGATGATGGAATTTCTCTTATTCGCTCGTATTAGTTCCCACATTTTGCGTTCTCTTTTTCGTCAACTACGATTGTGCGGGTCTAAACCTGCGGTAAATCCGCAGGGTAAATACAGACAGCACGTTTTTGCTCCTAAGTAAATGAACCGTTCCGATAATGCGAGGGTTAGGAGATTGCCGCGTCGCTGCGCTCCTCGCAATGACGATTCGTTAGGGTTCATTTTTTTTTTGCGTGCCTCCTGAGAATCCAGTGAGGTGCACGCACTGGGGCCGAACAATTCATCCGGTGACGGGCGAATAGGCGGCGTTCTTGCATTACTTGAAGCTTACTTCGGGCACCTCGCGCTGTGCGGCGTCTTCAATCTCGAAGAAATCCCGCTTGGTGAAGGCGAACATGCCGGCGACGACGTTCGAGGGGAACATCTGAATTTTGTTGTTGAAGCCGAGGACCTGGTCGTTGTAGCTCTGCCTTGCGAACGAGATTTTGTTCTCGGTGCTTGTAAGCTCTTCCTGCAGGGCGAGGAAATTCTGGTTGGCCTTGAGGTCGGGATAGTTCTCCACGACGAGCATGAACTTGCTGAGGGCCTCGCCCAGCGCTCCTTCGGCCTTCGAGGCGTCGGCGACGTTGTTGGCGCCCATAGCCTGGGCACGGGCCTTTGTAATTGCCTCGAAGGTTCCGCGTTCGTGCGTCATGTAGCCTTTTGCGGTCTCGACGAGGTTGGGGATTAAATCGTGCCTGCGTTTCAACTGGACGTCGATCTGCGACCAGGAGTTATCGACCTGATTGCGAAGGCGCACCAGCGCGTTATAGACTCCGATTACGAAGAAGATGACCAGAAGTATCAGGCCACCTATGATACCAAGTGCTATCCACATTTTTGTCTCCTTTTATGAGGCGTGTTGGCGTGGCCTCGCTACTGGTTTCTTTTCAGGATGACCACTGCGATAAGTGCAACGGCTCCAACGGCGATTAAGACAATGTTGAATGTGCTGAGTGCTAACATAGTTGTCTCCTTTTCGTGAAAAATTTCAATGTCATATACTATGCGGTATTGTACCGGAGTTTCATTTCAAGTCACGAGAATTCTCAGCGGTTCCTGTGAGCCAATCGAGGTTGAAGCGGGCGAAGGTGATAGTTTCGTAGGGGTTGCCTTTTCCGGCCTCGTAGAGGCATGCGATATCGGCGTTTGGCATTACGGCCAGGCAGGAATATGCGGTCGGGCCTGCGTGGAGGATTCTCGATACGGGCCAGGTTTTGCCCTCGTCGTAGCTCAGGCGGACGGTCATTTGGCGTCTATCTTTGGGCCGGGCGGGGTTGGAGAAGAGCAGGCGATTTTTGTCGTGCTTGGGTTCGACGGTGTAACGCAGGAAGGAGGCCTGGCATATCGGCTCTACGAGGGCCGGGTTGTGGGTGACGGCAGAGAAGGTTGCTCCGGCGTCTGTGCTGGTTGCTATTGCGCGGCAGGTCTTGGAGCGGTCGTAATTTCGCATGTTTATCATTAACCTGCCGTCGGCGAGTTCTACTACCTGGCATTCGTTGACCTTGGGGGTGATAACGCCGCCTATTTTCCAGGTTCTGCCGTGGTCGTCGCTGACGATGACGTGCGAGTTGTAGCCGTCGGGGTCGTTGGGGGTGACGAGGCTGTGGTCGCAGGGGACGACGAGGCGTCCTTTGGCGGGGCCTTTTTGGAGTTGGATGCCGACCCCGGGGCCTGTGGCGTACCATCGCCATTCGGGTCTTTTTGTGGTGTCGGTTATCTGTCGCGGCTTAGACCATGTCATTCCGTCGTCGCTGCTTGCGGCGACATAGACTCGGCGTGTGTCTTTGCTCGTATTCTTCTTTATTGCGGACTCGCGGTCGTCGCCTCGATTCCAGGTGAGCAGGAGGTGGATGGTTCCGGTTTGGCGGTCCTGGACGGGGCATGGGTTGCCGCAGGTGTTTGCGGCGTCGTCCCATAGGATTTTGTGTTTGCTCCAGGTCTTTCCTGCGTCCTCTGAGCGTTTTAGGAGGATGTCTATATTGCCGCTATCGCTTCTGCCGGATTTGCGGCCTTCGCAGAATGCCAGGAGGGTCCCTTTTTGGGTTGTCAGCAGGGCGGGGATTCGGTATGTGTTGTATCCGTCTGCGTCGCTTGTGAAAACGGCGGTCTTTTGAGGGCCTGTTTTGGCTGCTATGGCGTCGATTTCTTCGATCTTGAAGCGGACGGATGCGATGTATGGCTGTTGGCCTTTTTGCCAGTGGCCGTATGTCGTTGTTACGAAAGTTCCGTCGGGCAGCAGTTCGAGGCCTGGGTATGCGCAGTCGCGGCCCTTCGTGTTGTCCATCAGGCGGACTCGGTATTGGCCCTGGCGGCCCTTTACGATGTCTTCATACGTTCCGATCCAGCCGACCCAGTCGCCTGCGGTGGGGCTCGAGCGGGTTGTGTCGCGGAATGTTATGAAGAGCCTGCCGTCGGGGGCGTATTTGGCTGTGTGGCGGTCGCCGGTCAGGGCTGCGGGCAGCTCGCGGGGCTCGGTCCAGGTTTTGGCCTCGTCGTCGGAGAAGATTACGAAGGAGTTGAATTTTCGGCTGTTCTCCCGGAAGAGAAGGGCGATCTGGTTGCTGTCCGGCGAGCGCACCAGGCCGGGTTCGCACAAATGGGCGGTGGGGTGTTCGGCGATCGCGATGGGTTCGCTCCAGGTCAGGCCGCCGTCCTTGGATGTTGTCTTGAAGACCTGGAATTTGGTTCGCTTGCCGAGGCCCTTTAGGAATCTTCCATCGTCGTGGAAGAGGGCGATATAGTCGCCGTTTTTGAGTCGTTCGACGGACGCCATTGTGACGACTCCGCCGAAATCACCGATTGGCTCGAG
>JAUVXL010000053.1 GCA_030603595.1 Sedimentisphaerales bacterium
CTGTGCCTTTAAACTTTTGCTTGTTTCTCTTTCTAATCCGCGTCTTCAGCGTAATCAGTGATTATATCTTTTGTTTTTCTTCGTGCTCTTCGTGCCTTCGTGGTTCAAATCTCCTTTTGGTTGCGGCTATGCTGCTCCAAGCCCCTCTGTGGCAAATTTTTTCACTTTTTTTCAATTTTCCCCCTTGACTTTTCTACCCTCGTTTTTGGGCTAAAAACGAAGGTGCGCCAAAATCGCACAAAAAGTACACCTTTTCGAACATTTTCACCCACTTTTGATCACAAATCGCGCGAAAAAACGCAAAAAGTGCAAAAAACGTGATATTGCGTTTTCGCCACTTAACCCCTTACCAATAAACCACTTAACCCCAAATGTCACCCCAATTCCCAAAAACCAGGTGTCCAAACGCACCCCAAAAAATCCCCGTTCTAAGCCCAAAAACAAGGATCACCCCAAAATTCTCCATTCTAAATTCTAAATTCTAACCCCTTACCCCCATTTTTAGCTCAAAAAAGCGACTTCGATCATCCGCATTCCCGCGCTTTCCCCGGCTTTCCCCACCAAATATTTTTCAAATTCTCCAAAAATCTCACATTTTTTTTACACCCCCGCGCGGTGCACTATCCTAATCCCCCGCATCCGGAACGTAATAATAATACACCACCGAAGAGTAATTCGCCGGCGTATCGTTATGATTCCCGTGTTCCGTGGAGATCAATATTGATTTCTTAAAGTGAATCTTCCCCGGCCAGAAACGATACGCCGTCGTCGCCCCGTTTACCTGCCCAAAAACGTCGATCAGCCCTTCAGTCTTGGGCTGCCCGAACAGCGGCAGCGAATAGGGGTTGGTCAGCCAGAAAGTGGACCAGCCGCCCTGGTACTCGTCTTCGTGCCCGGTCCCGTGGAAGCGCGGCTTCTTCTCGCCGTCGATATATATCCGCATATCCCCCTCCCACCATCGTTTGCGGTCCGCCTTGACCGGCTCCACCGTCATCACCTGCCCCACAACCGCCCCTCGCCCCTTATAATCAAAGAGCACGTAATCCTTCTCTTCCGTGATTGGCCAGGCCGTATTATACTTCGCCGCGAAATAGCCGACCGCGCCCCCATCTTTGCCCGCCTGAAATGTCTTCGTATATCCGATCTCACAGAAAAACTGCCCGCCGGCCTCGTGGCTCCGGTTCTGCAGGCTAATGCGAATTCCCTTGCGAAACGGCATCGGCAAATAGCAATAATACGCGCCCGACGTGGACATGCCCACGAAAAGGCTCCGAACGTCCGCTTCGCCCAATCCGGACCCGAAGAACGGCCCGATGGGAACATCAACGCTCTCCGCCGACTCCCCGTCGTAAAATATCCGCAGATTGAAGTGGTTCAGGCTGTATTTGTCCGGCGCGTATAGAGGATTGATCTTGATGTACTCAATAGTCCCGCCGTGGTTGACCGACAGCAATTCCGTCTCAGGCCGTTCTCGCCCCGCAGCCGCCAGAGCAACGGTCTTGGTCGCAACCTCAATGCTTTCGCCGACGGCCTTTGGATCGCTTCCGCATCGCTGGAACAGATTGATCAGTCCCGAGTAATCCTGCTCCTTGCGCCACGAGTCGATCTTCACATTGCGATAGAGTTGATAATAGACGTTGTAGAATCCGCACGTCTTCTCTGTGGTGACCTTCAAATGTTTGGCGAAAGGCACCGGCGCCGAGCAGCTAAAGCCTCCGCTCGAAATGAAGGAATGCGTCACCAGCGGATAAACAAAAGGCTCGTATCGGCCGCTGAAGAACTCCTTCGCCTCGCATTCGATCCGCGGCTTCTCTTCGCCGTCAAAATAAAATTTCAGTTTCCCCCAATGCAAATCACGCCCGGTCCCGGTGAACCAGAAGTTGAAGATGCACCCTGGCCCGTCTTCATCGAAGATAACATGCTCGGCGGCCTTGTCGATATAAAGCTGCGAGTAAGTCCCCCTGAACCCGTCGTCGTTGCCGCCTGTGCGGTCGTAGCTCGAAAGATAATACGATTCAACATTCGAATAAACGCCGGGCAGCTCGGAAAGATTCTCATAGAAAGCAGGCCCAACCGCCTGCCCGTAAACCAAAGGTCCCAATACACTCAGACATACCAGACAAAGAAACATTTTGCCGACCATACTTCACCTCAGTATTTCCATTTGCCGCCGGACGCCGTACCCGATCCTACGGCGTCTTTTGCGCATACTCTATCTCGCTGCGGGGTCTTTGTCCAGCACCTCGATATGCCTAAAAGTGAGGGATAATTTTCTTGAAGATTATGCAGAGAATTTTCTTCCACAAGTGGGAATGATTTGGTATGATAGTTGTGGTGGGTTGGAGATATTCTCTCTCTCCTCTCTCCCTCCGCACCCCAGCCCACTTTTTTCTCTTCAATTGCCCGTTTGAGGGCATTCTACGGGAAAAGGGCTCCGAGTCCCGGTCTCGTCGCCACTGCCGGCCCTCATCGTTAATTAGTTCCTGCTTGGTATGAAAATGCGTTATATGATTGCTCGGCGTTCATTTCTATGTTTGACGAGAGTTAAAATGGGTAAGTTTCTCTTGACTTGGGATGTCAAAATAGGGTATAATATACGCATGGTTAGAGACATTTTATCCTTTGTTCTGCGTATTGGGCTTGTAGTTGGGCTTTGGGGGCTGGTGTGGTCGTTTGTTGAGCCGAAGACCCAGGCGATGCGCATACTCCGGGCCGCACTGCTTGTACTCAGCCTGTTAGGTGTCTGGGCCATGCTGAGTATCGCAGGGGCCTAATTGACCCCTTTGGGTGGGGGAACCTCTTCTACGGTGTAGATTCCGCACGCTGTGGGGGTTTACTCGATACACTCTGACGAAGTGTTCCGGCGTTGTCGCTTCGGCGCTGTTCTACGATGAGAAATGTGCGTTATGAAGCAGAAATGGTTGGTTTCGAGCAGTTTCCCGCGTTATATGCGGGAAACTACCCGATCTGTTCTATAACCGGAATCTCTAAGCTGTACGGCTATTGTGAATGACAAAGGTGGTCCTATGTCGTAGCTCTTTGTTTCTGGAACAAGTACAGAATGATGCCCAAGGCAATCAAACCGACAAGTCCGTTCTCGCCAAGACTGTTTAGCAGGCCGGTTAGATTGCCTACAATTCCCGCAAAGAAAGGAACATTCGGGCCAAAGAGAATGCCGACAACGATGCCCAAGGCGACCAATAACAGGGCGATTTCAGTAATCTCACCAATCCATTTTTTCGCTTGTTCGAGTGGGCTCATAACAAGATCTCCATAAATAGATAATAGAAAAACAAAAAACAAACACGTTCCTGGGTTTTATCGGTCTATTCCGTCCAGTTTCTTTAATATCGAGGGTAGAATACCCAGGCTCATCCACTACCAAAGAGGCTGTTGTGCGTTTGCCTATGGGGCCGTCAGGCTGCTCGCACTTCGATAGTCCAGGCTCCAGATAGGAGAAATGCCCTTTCCCGCGTATCGAAAACCTGCATGTACGGCCCCTAATGCGGATTATTCTGAGTTGTGGGGTCCAGGACCTCAACAAGAAGCGAGGAGGGCATCGCCCAGGCGACGCCTGAATGACTGTAACATCTTGCCTGGCAAGATGTTAGCATGGATAGGGAGGCGGAAACCTCATTTTCTGCGAGGAATTCTTTGAAAAACGCTGCTTTTTCCAATAATTTTCTTGACATTTAGTTGCCTGCTGGTATACTGAGGTGATTAGTACGGCTTCAATTAGGATGAGGTCATATTTAAATTTAGCTTACTGAGGTTTGCTTGGTGAGTTGTGCCGCATGGATGTGGTGTTTTGTCACTGGTAGGATATAGGTGGTAGAGGCGTGATGATGACTTGCAGAGGTTACGGATTGCCGTTCTTTTTGTTGGCGTTTTTTTCGCGCATGGTGGGAGTTTCTGCACTTACGAGGAGTGGACTTGTCATCTGCGGCGTCCCTGTAAAGGAGATGGCGCAATCATCAGGCTGTTTTTGTTTCGCGCGACCGTGCTATTGTGACTCGCGCCAAGCGTTTTGTCGTTTAGCATCTGCTCTGTGTTTGAGTAGTCAGGAGTAAAGTCTAAGACTTAATTATAGGAGTGATGAAAATGAAACGGGTGTTGTTTGTGTTAATGGTCTCTGCGTTGTTAGGAGGACCGGTTTTTGCAGTGCCGAGTCTTGGATGGACCAGAGGTGACGCGGGGTCAACGTATCAGGTATGGACGTTCGACGACGACGACAATCCTGCCTTGCCCGAAATTGACGAGAATCCGTACGGTACGGCTGAGGCCGGTATAATCGGAGGGCACCTCGACAACTTTATAGGTCGGCCGGGCGTATGGGGCAATTATCCGGATGCGCTCGAGGTTAGTCTCTATATTCCCAACCGAGAGGTCCGCAGCACATGGAAGGAAATCCGGCTTCAAGTAGGCTATAAGGGGGGGATCAACGAGTTATCAGTTGTTCCGATTCCCAGCGGCGACTCAGTGGAGTTGATCCACCAAGATACGGTGCTCGTCGATCCGGTGAATTTCTGGTACGAGGCGACGTATGCGTGGCACATTGAGCCGAATCCTGATGCCGAAGAAATCTTTATCAGTGCTGCCGGAGCCGGCGGCGGTTTCATCGACTATATCACGGTTGATACGATGTGCATCCCTGCTCCCGGTGCAATTCTACTGGGCAGTATAGGCGTAGGTCTTGTGGGCTGGCTGCGGAGACGCAGGATGGTCTGAAGGTAACTAAGAACGAGTAGTGTGCGGGCAAATAATTTATGTCCGTCTGCGGTGCTTTGATTCGAAAAGGAGAATGGAAATGGAAATGGAAAGAAAAACGACGTTATTCATATTGGTTGTGGCTGTGATGATTGCTGCAGGCCCGGCAGCCACTGCAGGATTGCTGCCTGGAGAGACGCAGCAAGGATGGGCTTTCGGCGACAACAGTAATCCCGCAATTCCCGAGATTGATCTAAACCCGTACGGCACTGCAACCGCTATAATTACCGGCAGTGTGTCTCCTGTGTGGGCCGCTGAACTGCTGGGACGCGATGGCGTCTGGCATGCCGAGCAAATGCTGGATATTACCCTGGATATTCCAAACCAGATGATTCCGAATCCGTACAAGGAAATCCGCCTCGAAATAGGCTTCATCGGGGACTTGGCGGACTTCTCGGTCTTACCAATACCGTTCGGCGGAAGCGTTGAACGGGTCAGCCAGGCGGTCGAGGTTGTTGATCCGACTAACGGCTGGAAGAAGTTGACTGCCATGTATATCATCGAGCCAAATCCTGACCGGGAGGTTGTTTACTACAGCTTCGCTGCTGGAGTTGCTGCGGTGGACTATGTGATTGTCAACACTATTTGCGTGCCGGAACCGATGACGATTTCCCTGCTTGGGCTCGGCGGACTAATACTGGCAAGACGCAGACGTAGAAGTTGACGCACACAAGAAAGCCAAACAATAAAGGTATGTATGGAATAATACAAGGCCGAGGCGCTCGAAAGAGCGGTCTCGGCCTTTTCTATTTGGGGCGTAGCGACTACTCGTCTTCGGACATATACATATCCCCGGGACCGAGCTTGTCGTACCATGTGAACTTCATAATAACCGAGGTGACCGCGAGCACGCCGATTGAAATCCACATCGTCTTGAATTGCCTGATGACAAGACAGATTGGAATCACGTTGAGCGTCAACTGCCAGACGATTCCGATAGCCACATTGAACGCATCTCGCCGGAAGTTCGTGTTGGCCTTGAGCTTCGGATATTTGGCGAGCAGCTTCTGATAAACGGGCTTCCAAAACCCCCACGGCCTCACAGTACGATAAAAGCCTTCGAGCACCTCGTCCTTCTCCGGCGGCGTCAGAAGGCATACGACAATCGACGCCATTGTGCTAATTCCCAGAGCGAATGGAAGAATGTGAACTTTGTTGATATCCGGATCGACAATGAACGGGACAAGCGCCGCAATCACCCCGGCAATCATACCGGCAAAATAACCGTACCCGTTGAACCGCCACCAATGCCACTTAAGTATGTTCGGCGCGACATAGCCGCCATAAAGCCCGAACGTAATCAGCTTGGTTATGTCGTGGATCGATTCGACCCTGGAGATGCCGATGGCCACTGCCAGGATAACGAGAACAACCGAACTGAGATACCCGAATCGCACGTAGGTCTTGGCCTGTGCATTCGAATTGATGTAGCGCTTATATACGTCGTTTACGATATAGGCTGCCCCTGCGTTAATGGTGGAATCAAACGTGCTCATGAAGGCCGCGAGCAGGCCGGCCAGAAGAATGCCGACAAGACCGACAGGAATATACCGCTCGATCACATACGGAAGGATTTGCTCGAAGTCGAATTTCCCGTTAGCCGAGATGATCTGCCGGACCTCGGAGCTGAAGAATACAAGCCCGAGCACGGCCACTCCGGTGATCATTAGAAAGCGTGGGAATATCTGGACAATTGACATCCACCAGTTCTCGAGTGCTGCCTCTCTGGGGTTGCGGGTGGAGAGCGCATGCTGCATTCCGTAGCCCGGCGTCGGCCCGGCCATGCTTACGAGGAGGCCCTTGAGCAGCATGAGCATCATGACAATGCCGAACCATGAATATCCGTCATCTATGATTCTCTTATTGAGTTGATCCATCAAGCCGGTCCAGTCCAGGTCGAGTTTGAGGCCGAACCGGAGTTGATTCCACCCTTCCGGCACCACCTTGCTAAGGGCCTCGGGAGTGACTTTGTCCATAGCGATCACCGCAATGAAGATCGATGCTATCGTCAGCAGGGCGAACTGTATCAGGTCCGTCAGGACGACGCTGTACCAGCCTCCGAGCAGCAGATAAGCGGTCGTAATCGCGAGGATGATGATGGCGTAAACGTCGGCAGAGGGCAAAAGCCACCACGACAGGTCCCACTGAAAGAATACCTCGGCGAATTTGCCGATCCCGATAAACGCATAAGCCAGAAACGCCACCGTAATAATCAGCGCATAGACCACAACACTGATATGGGAGAGGTTGCCGCCGAGCCCGGACCCAAAGCGAGTGCGCATCCATTCCGCGCCGGTGAGGGCCTTGGAGCGTCGAATCCACGGCCCGAGATAGACCTGGCGGAACACGCGGTCGAACAAAGGCCATATCCACGGGATGAAAGCCGCCTTGAGCCCGTATGTAAAGAGCATCGTAACAAAGAACATCGTGCCTGTTATGTCGAACCCGCTGGCGCCGTGTGATGTCCCGATGACATACCACGGCAACGACCTGCCCCCGAGGAAGTATGCATCCAGGCTCTTGGAGGCCCTCTTGGAGATCAGCCAGCCGACGACGATAACCGCGGCCAGATAGCCGAGTATGATAAAGATGTCGATAGGGTGCAGTTGCATGCGATTCCTTTCACTATGCAGGGCAGCTAAGCAGATATTCGAGCAGCTCATCCAGCCGGCACGTGGCCAGGCCGACGTACTTATCCGCGGCGCCGTAATAGACGAAGAGCGTTCCGTCAATTACGACCTTGCCGCATGGAAAAACGCAGCCTCTGTAATAGCCGTCGATTTCATAATCCTCTTCCGGCTGCATAATCCAGTCGGTCGTGCGATAGAGCACCTTGGCCGGCTCTTCGAGGTCGAGCAGGAGTGCTCCGAGGCGGTAGTATTTGTCCGCCCCGACCGCATGGTAGATAGTCAGCCAGCCGTGTTCGGTCTTGATCGGCGGCGTATTGATGCCGATCTTGCTCGCCTCCCAGTCGAATTTGGCCTTGATAAGCAGCTCGCTCTTGCGAAAACCAAGCAGGTCGTCGGCCTTTGATATCCAGACGGCCGCAAACTCCGTCCCGTATCCCGGCCCCACCCATTCCAGCGGCCGGTGCATCATAACATACTTGCCCCCGATTCTTTCCGGAAACAGAATCACGTCCCTGTCGTCCAGAACAGGATCGGTAATGCGCCCTGCCCGGATAAAAGTCTTGAAGTCCTTGGTCAGCAGCAGCCCGGTGCTCGTGGCGTTGGTTCGGATTACGCGCGGGAAGTTGTCCGGGCACACCGGGTGCTTGTATTGCTCTTCCTTCGGCTGCCAGAACTGGCCGAAAGGAAAGAATCGGCAGGCGTATGTGATGTAGTAGTACTCTCCCATCTTCACCATTCGTGGGTCCTGAATAGTGCTCGCATCGAAGCCGTCGTCGCTCGGGCCGATAACGGGCTCATCGCCAACCCGCTCGAAGTGATAGCCGTCCTTGCTCGTCGCCAGCCCAAAGTAGCATTTATACTCCCGATGCGCCTCTGCCGCCCTGTACAACAGCACGACTTCCTTCTTTTCTTCATCGTACCAAGCCCCGGGATTAAACACCGCCAAATCCTCCCAATAATTCGATGGGTTAGGTGACAAAATCGGGTTGCCTTCGTATCGCTTCAGTTTCACCGGCACTTCTCCAAAACATAACCTGCTGTGATTATATGACGACTAAACCGCAACCCCTCGTAGATCGGCGGCAGCAGTTCATCTGCGGCGCGAGCGTCGCCTTGTTCGATGGCGTTCAGGATGCGGGTAACATCAGTCATACTCTGTTGCCGAAGTCGTTTGGATTTGACGCCAAGCCGGGACAGCCTACGCGTTTACCTTCTTTAGCAGCCAAGCCATGTTTTTGCCGAGTTGCTGCATCGTTTCGAGTCCTTCTTCGTCGTTCTCTGCGTCGCCTTTTTTCAGGCCGAAGCCTATGTTCCAGTAGGATGAGCCGGGGATTATCATCTCGCTGATAAGGAAGAAGTGGTTGATTGAGTCGAAGGCGTGGATCGCGCCCGCCCTGCGGACCGCAACGATAGCCGCCCCGACCTTGCGCCTGAATAGATTGCCGTTGGCCCGGGCCACGAAGCCTGCGCGGTCGATGACGGCCTTTAATTCGCTACTCAAATCGGCGAAATAGGTCGGGCTGCCTAAGATTATGCCGTCGGCTTCGAGCATCTTGGCGAGGTATTCATTTAACGGGTCGTTATCGACGACGCATTTCTTGTCCTTATTCTCGAGGCATTTGCCGCATGCGGTGCAGCCGCGGATGCTCTGGCCGGAGAGTTGGATCATCTCGGTCTCGATGCCTTCGGCCTCCAATGCCCGCAATGCCTGATTTATAAGGATAGCTGTGTTGCCGTCCTTTCGAGCGCTGCCGTTAATAGCCACTACCCTCATATTTGCCTCCAATTCTTCAAATTCAATGGGTGTATTCGTATATGCTCAGATTCTAACGCGTCGTTGCGACTCATGCAACCCATTGCTCTGACGCTGCGAGCACATGGGTGTGGCTAATTTTTCTGGCACACTATAAGATTCTTTCCGACAAAGGATTACGCGCTACGTCATTGCGAAGGAGCCGTAGGTCCGCCACCGGCGGACGGCAATCTTCCGCCGGAGGCGGACTCGAAAGCAGGAGATTGCCACGGCCCCAAGGGGGCCTCGCAATGACGATAGCGGCTGTGTTGTGCCTTATGATCGAGTATTGACGAATATCCCAATCACCTGCCGGAAAATCTGGCCACACCCGTTCAACATTTAGGGGGATTTTTATCTTTGCAATTGGCTGCGGGGGTGTTAGAATTGCTGGAAATGGGTCGAAGCGGGCCTTTGGATATGTTAGGATTACTTTTTTATCGTGGGTATGATTATGGAAATTCGAGATTTCTTGGATGAAATAGCCAGGCATCGGGGCAAAGACTACGGTCCGCTAGCGCGGAAGACCGTCGGTGCCGCAATTTTCGTTATTCTTCTGGTCGCGGCCCTGGCTACGTCGATTTACACCGTGCCTACCGATTCCGAAGGTGTGGTTAAGAGGTTCGGCAGATACAGCCGATCTACCGATCCCGGGATACATCTCAAGGCCCCGTTCCGGATCGAGAGCGCCACGGTCGTGCCCGTGCGCAAGATTCAAAAGGAGGAATTTGGCTTTAGGACCTTGAAGGCAGGGGTGGATTCGAGGTATCTAAGAGTCGAGGATATAGAGGCCAGGCGGGTAAGCAATAATGATTTGGCAAGGATGATTAGTCAAAGCGGGGAAAGGTTCTCCGGAAGTTCGGGGCTGTTGGCCGATGCGGCCAAGGAGATACTCCGGGGCGAGTACATCATGCTCACCGGCGACCTTAATATAATCGACATCGAATGGATCGTTCAGTACAAGATAAAGGACGCCAGGAGTTACCTTTTTAACGTCAAAGAACCCGGGCAAACAATAAGAGATGCAAGCCAGGCGGTGATGCGGCTGCTTATCGGCAACGGAAGCGTCGATGAGGCGATAACTATAGGCAGAGGCGCAAACGAAAGCGCTGCCAGAGAAATGCTCCAGAAGCTGCTCGACGAATATGAAACGGGGATTCACGTTGAGGTCGTCAAGCTCCAATCGAGCAATCCGCCTATGAAGGTTCGGCCTGCTTTCAACGAGGTCAACAAGGCTCTGCAGCAGAAGCAGCAGAAGATCAACGAGGCGAGGAAGGGGTATAACGAGGCCGTACCGAAGACAGAGGGTGAAGCATTGAAGCTTGTTGAGACAGCGAAGGGCTATGCCGCCGAGCGGGTCAATAAGGCCCTGGGTGACGTAGCCAAGTTCAATAAGATATACGAGGAGTATAAAGTGGCCCCGGATATTACCAGGCAGAGGTTGTACTTAGAGACGATGACCAAGGTTCTGCCCACGATACCTGAGAAATGGATTATCGAACAGGGCGGCGCCGACGGCGGGATCCTGTTGAAATTAGATTTGGACAGCCAAAAGTGAGAATGACAAACAGATAGTGTCGAGGAAAAAAATGGTTATGATAACGCAGAGAAACAAGCCGACGGTGATCTCGGCTGCAACGGTGGTGCTGGTTGTGATTGCGGTCGTCATCTTGTCGGCTTCTCTTTACACGGTCGATGAGACGGAGCAGGCGGTTGTAACTCAGTTTGGCAAGCCCGTCCGAGTGATCATTAATCCGATAGAGGGCTCGCGCAAAGAGGAGGTTGTCGAGAGGCTGCGGGCCGAGTACGCCAAGGAAGGGATATCTGTTGCCGAGGGTGCCGGGCTGCGATTTAAGGCGCCTTTTGTCCAAGCGGTAAGAAGGTTTGAGAGGCGCTTGTTGCGGTGGAACGGCTACCGGGAGGAGATTCCCACCAAAGACTTGAAGTACATTTGGGTCGATAGCACGGCAAGATGGTACATCGAAGACCCGTTGCTGTTCTTTGAGACCGTAGGCACCGAAGAGCAGGCACACGGCAGACTTGACGAGATCATTAACCCAAACACCCGAAACTCCATAACAAAGAGGGACCTGATTGAGATCGTTCGCACGGACAATCGTGATATGCAAGTGGAAGCCGAGGAACTGCGAGAGACGGCAGAGGTCGCCGAGGTCAAGGAAGGGCGACCAAAGATAGTGGCCGAGATAACCGCCGCTTCACGAGAAAGATGTGCCGCGTACGGGATAAGCATCCACGAATCAGGGGTCCTGATCAAGGGACTTATGTACCGCGAAGATGTCAAAGAAAATGTCGAGTTGAGGATGATAGAGGAGCGCCTGCGGATAGCCATGAAATATACTTCCGAGGGTGAGGGCAAGTTCGAGGAGATAATGGGAAATAAAGAGAGGGAAGTCAAGACGATCCTCTCGTTGGCTTATAAGGAAGCCAAAGAGATCGAGGGCGTGGCCGATGCCAACGCGACAAAAATTTACGCCCAGGCCTTCAGCAAGGACCCCGAGTTCTACAAGTTCTGGAAGACGCTCGAATTGTACGAGGAGGCCATCGGCTCGGACAAAACGAAACTGATCCTCGGGACGGATAATCCGCTCTTCGAGTTAATGAAGGGTAATCTGGTGGAGACCGGCGCAAAGCCCTCACAGAAAGGCGCTACCGAGTAAAAGTCCCTGCGCACGCATTGAATAAGTTGGCTTTCGTGAAGCACTCATCGCTAATTGTTATTCTGATTATACCTTTGTTCGTTGTCGGCTGTGACGACAGGAAAGTTACTGAGTCCGCCGAGTTGGAATTCTTAGCCGCCCGGGGCGCTCCGGCCGGCAGGGAGCAGGCCCGCAGTAATTCCGCCGACATTGTGAAAAGTAGTCCCGGCGCCGATGGTTTTGCGTCGCAGTCTTCGGGCGAACCGCAGCACGAGCCAAAGATCCGGGTCTATCGCGGAGCAAGTGACGCATCGGCGGGCGTTGCCTTGGGCGAGGACATGTTCGCAATGGCCGACGATGAGAACAATGTACTGAGGGTGTATAAGATAACAGGCGGCCCTCCCGTCTATTCGTATGATATGAGCGGCTTCCTCAATATCGAGGCGGACCATCCCGAGGCGGACATCGAGGGCGCGACAAAGATTGGGCGAAGGGTCTATTGGATTACTTCGCACGGCAGGAACAAGAACGGCAAGGTTCGGCCCAACCGCTATCGGTTTTTCGCTACCGACGTCGATGTTGAGGGAGATAAGGTAAGGATTCAGCCGGTGGGCAAGCCCTGCACAACACTTCTACGAACCCTTCTAAGGCTCAAGGCGATGCGCGATCTGGAACTGCACAAGGCCGCCGGTTTCGGCTCGACCAAGCTCTCGAAGAAAGACCTCAAGAAGCTTGCCCCGAAAGAGGAAGGCCTTAATATCGAGGGGCTGTGCGCCTCGGCCGACGGCAGAACGATTTATATCGGGTTTCGCAATCCCCGCCCCGTTGACAAATCGACTCGTCGCGTCGGCGCCCTTGTGGTCCCTTTGAATAATCCGGCGAACGTGATTGAGCGGGGTGATACCCCCATCTTCGGCGAGCCGATATTGTGGGACTTTGGCGGCTTAGGCATTAGGTCTATGGAATACTCGGTTTTCCACAAGGCGTATTTCGTCGTTGCCGGGTCCTTCGACGGGACGCCGGAATTTGCCTTGCACCGCTGGTCGGGCGAGAAAGATGCGCAGCCGGAGTTGGTTCAACAAATGAGCCATAGCAGTTTCGGCCCAGAGGCGTTGATACCGTTTGAGGACTCTGGGATGCTGCTTCTACTCAGTGACGACGGCACTTTGCCCGTGAGCGTGGCCAACGCATCCCAGTGCGTGGAGGGCGAACTCAACGACGACGGAACATGCCCCAACAAATTCCTCCTGGACCCCGGCAGAAAGACCTTCCGAGCAATCCGTCTAAAGCCCTGACAATCCGCTTGGGAGACGTGCGAGAGGGAATCTCTTTTCACTGTCCATGGATGTGGGAGCAATTCCCTGTTTTGGTTGGACAATGCCTGCCTCCGGGGGAAAATTTCACAGGGGTATGTTAAGAAATATGGTTGCGGCGGAGACATAGCAGTATTTGCGTAAACGCTTTTGAGTACGTGAATTAGGGCTCCCTTGGTGACGGTCCTATAATCAAATTTTGCAGAAAATCCTCAAAAAATGGTTTTCGTAGTTGACTTGGTGGTAGAAAGTGGTATAATCTCCCACTATAGATATACCGAGTGGGCCAAATGCCATGCTGTTACTAACAGGCGAATACCAACACGTTGTCGATGACAAGGGCAGAGTTCTTGTCTCGAACAAGCTGAGAAGTCAGATCGATGCCGACGAGCACGGCAGCAACTTTTACCTCGTTTTCGGCGCCAACGGGGTACTGTGCTTGTATCCGGAGAAGCACTTTGAGTACTTAACGCTTGCAGTTGCGCCTGATACGGCGGCGGCGGATGAGACGGTGGCCTTTGAGCGTATGGGCTTCGCCCTGGCCAGCAAAGTGGAGTTGGACGCCCAGGGCCGATTGCTCTTGAACGAAAGGCTGCGGAAAAGGGCGGGGTTGAAGGACCAGATCACGTTGATCGGCGTCAGAGACCATATCGAGTTGTGGAACAGTGAAAACTGGGAGCAGTATCTCTCGGACCACATGGCACAGTATCAGAAACAGATGTCCCAAGCGAGACAGATTGTCTTGCAGAAACAAAACGACGAACCCTAATTCCAGGAGTGGGAGGCAGAATGATTGAAATTGATTCGAACCATTGTCGGATTGTGGCCGGTAGTCTGGCCGGCAAAAGAGAAGTTGACGAGCAAACCTTTACCTCGCTGGCGGTTCTTGGCGAACGACTGGAAGGCCTAAAAGGGCGTAATAAGGTGTTCTCCGGTGTCGAATTTTCGGCAGCCGTTGAGAAACTGCAGACAAGCAAGACCGCCGTTGCCGTGGGCTAAGCAAGCCTTTACAGCCGCCAAGCCGATGCAGTGCAGGCGATACGATTAAAGTGAATGGTTCGATAGTAGAGCATATTCCGGTTCTTGCCGAAACCTTGGCCGAGCAGATAAACTTACCGCCGGATGGGGTGATGGTCGATGCGACCATTGGGCATGGAGGTCATAGTTTACTGTTCGGCCGAAAATTAGGCCCGGATGGAGCCATCATCGGCTTCGATGTGGATGAGAGTTCCATTCGAACGGCCAAATTGAAGTTAGCCGACCTTACATGCAGGGTCGCTCTGGTTCATTCCAACTTTGCCCAAATCGCCGATCATCTCCATACGCAGGGCATAGAGAAAGTCGATTTTCTATTAGCCGATCCGGGTCTCTGCTCGGCGCAGTTGGCCGATGCCGGTGCAGGCCTGAGTTTCCAGGCGAATATGCCCCTGGATATGAGAATTGACAAAAGATTAAAGAGGACTGCTGCCGATATAATTAACGAAGCGGGCGAAAAGTGTCTGGCCGACTTGATATACCGATTCGGCGAGGACAGAGCATCGCGACGCATCGCACGTTTCATCGTCCGGCACCGCGTTAATGAGCCTATTACCACGACCGGACAACTGGCCGGGATAGTCTGCAAAGCGCTGGCTCGGCCCGGACAAAAAAGAAGAAGCAGGATTCATCCGGCTACCAGGACTTTTCAGGCCCTGAGAATTGCGGTCAACAACGAGTTGGAGAATCTGGAGCACCTGCTCGCTTCGGCGCCCGATTTGCTTAAAAAGGACAGCTGGATAGCGGTTATCAGCTACCACAGCCTCGAAGATGGAATGGTAAAACGCAATTTCAGGCAGAACGCAAAGGACAATATTTACACGGTGACGACAAAGAAGCCAATTGTGCCGACGAAGGCTGAAATTGGCGAGAATCGGCGAGCACGAAGCGCAAAGCTGAGAATTGCTCAAAGACAATAGCATATTCGTTGGTAAACGCGAATCGGTAACTAGTTTCTGTTGCGGAAACGCGAGATTGGTTCAAACGGCTGCATAAAATCGGTCGAAACCCCGCGTAAAACGCGGGGCTAAATAGTATCTGTTGCTTTGGGCAACAGATACTAACTAAGGAACTATTGCTCTGTTAAAGTTAATTTTAGGAGTTGTCATGACTTCGGACGCCAAAATTGGATTGCTGTTAGGTTTGGTCTTCATCTTTATTATTGCCTTCATTATCAACGGCCTGCCCAGACTTCGCGGAGAAGCGGGCAGTAATGAGTTGACTGAGATTATGATGAAAAACGACCCTCCAGGCATTGGTGGCTGGGAGCGCAAGGCCGACGAGGTCCTCAATCCCCCCCCGCAGATGGCCGAACAAACTTTTGAGCCGCAACAGCCTTCGGATAATTCGGCCCAGACATTCCCTGATAACAGTGATATTCGATACTCAGTCCCGATACCCGGATATGGCTCGCTTGTGAGGGATTCCTTTGGCCAACAGGAATCTGAGCAATCAATCGGCCCGATGCGGACTGCGGACGCCCAGTCCTCTGTTTACGCCCCGGCTATGCCCGGAGACAGGGAGACAATTGCCGGGACAATCGAACAGAGTGAGACCATCCCTTTGAAGCCTGTGCAGTTCGCCAAGCCGAAAACACATGTTGTCGCCAGCGACGAGACCCTGGCCTCTATTGCAAAGAAGTTCTACGGCCCCGAAGAAGGCAATAGAAGGGCCAATGTCGCCAGGATTTTCGAGGCCAATCGTAAGTTGCTCAAATCAGCCGATGATATAAACGTGGGCCAGAAGCTCATCATTCCACCCCTTCCGAGGCCGACCAAGAGCAATGCCCTCTTCTCGGGCCCATCGTTTGAGCAAGTCGGATCAATCGGCCGAAAAACCACTTTAGCCGGCACAGCCAATATTACGCCTGGCCGGCTCTACACGGTAAAAGAAGGCGATAGCCTGTGGAAGATTTCCGCCGAGAAGCTTGGCAACAGCGTTCGCTATAAGGAGATCGCCAAACTAAACGCCGATATTCTGCCCAGCGAGGATGATGTGCCTGTTGGGATATGTTTGAAGATGCCGGCCAAGTGAGAAAAGATGAGCATAGAGCGTGCAGCGGATAACGGATAGAAAAATTACTATACGCTAAACGCTATACGCTAATCGGTCAGTTTGAGTAACATGCGATGTCCCGATTTCGTTTGGTTTTTGTCATTTTCTTCTTCACGGGCATCTTGATTCTCGCCGTTTATCTGCGAAACGCCAACAATCGCATTTTCTACGAGCTTTCGGCGCAAACGGGCAAACAGAGACAGTTGAATAAGGATCTTGCAGATAAACAACTGCGGCTGGAACGGCTCATCAATCCCTCCGCGGTTTCAGAGCGGATGACAACCAAAAGCCCGAAGCGTGAGCGCCGGGATTAACCCCCTCCCTTACGGTCGGGGCTTGTAATAGTGTGAAACGGGCCCGGAGCCAAAGAATTGAGAACTGTCCGGATTACAACGAGTTTTTTAGTGCTCTTGATTATCGCGTTTCTTGCGTTGGCGGGGCGGTGCTTCTACCTTCAGCATTTCAAGAACGAATTCTATACAGCTCGATGTTCCGCACAGCAGCAGTCAAGAAGCCCGCTGTCTCCTCGACGCGGCACCATTCTCGACCCCCGCGGCAGGGTGCTTGCTGCGAGCAATAGAATCCTGGTAGTCAAGGCTGAGCCTCAAATCATAAAGGATCCGGATGTTGTGGCGACGGAGTTGGCGCCGATAGTGGAAATGGATCCGCACGAAATCCGCGATCTCATAATCCGGAGCCGCAATCCCGGATATGCAAAGATCAAAGCCGGGCTCGATTTCGATCAGTGCGCCCGGGCAACGAAAATCTACGGTATCGGCGTTGAGTCCGAATGGGTTAGAGATTACCCTCTGAGCCGGCTAATGGTGCACATTATCGGCTTTACAAGCCGGGACAATCGCGGGTTGGAGGGCCTTGAATTGTGGTACGACGAGCCCTTGAGAGGGTCCTCGGCACAGAACATATACCTGACCGATGTCAGGCGCAGACGACTTCGACTGCAACAAGAACAGGGCGTTCTCAGCGACGGTGTCGGCATTATCCTAACGCTCGATGCAACCATCCAGCAGTTTGTCCGTGATGAACTCATCAAGGGGTATGAGAAATATGAAGCTGAGTCGGCGGTGGCGATTGTCGCAGAGCCGAAGACCGGTGCAATCCTGGCCATGGTCTCGCTGCCTGATTTCGATCCTATCGAGGCCGGCACGACAGACCCGAACAATTTCCGCAGCAGGGCGATTACAGACTGGTTCGAGCCGGGCAGCGTGATCAAGCCCATCGTTATGGCTATTGCAATGGATGCCGGCGTTGTCAAAAAGGGACAGACAATCTTTTGCGAGAACGGAAGCTATAGCGGAAAGGGCTTTGGCAGGATAGGGGAATACCGCAGTGGATTCGGCAACTTGACCGTGCGAGAGATTCTGATTAAATCCAGCAATATAGGAATGGCCAAAATCGGTCAGAGGCTCGGCAAGAAGAGACTCCACGACGGCCTGGCCCTATTCGGATTTGGCAAGAAGACCGGCATAGAACTGCCAGGCGAGCGTGACGGGCTGTTGTGGCCCGTGCGCAAGTGGGACGGATACAGCGAGACCCGCGTAGCATTCGGCCAGGAAATATGCGTCACCGCCATGCAACTGGTCCGTGCGTTCTGCATACTCGCCAACGGCGGGCGCCTCGTTCAGCCGTACCTGGTCAAGGCAATTGTCGAAAGCGACGGCACGGTAGAAGACCTCGAACGCCCGCCGCCTGTCGGCTACATCATAAAGCCCGAAGTCGCAAGATGGGTGGTCTCGGATGCGATGGCGGCGGTGGTCAACGAGGGCACCGGAAAGAGGGCAAAACTCGAAAAATGGCAGTTATTCGGCAAGACCGGTACGGCCAACATCGCCGAGAAGGGCGGCTATTCCAAGGACGATTACATCGCCTCCTTCATATCCGGCGCCCCGGCCGACGACCCGGAGATAGTGGTGCTCGTCTCGATCCGCAAGCCCAATAAGAAACTCGACATAGGCTACACCGGAGGCATAGTCTCATCACCGGTCGCTGCTAAGATAATCGAAAAGACCCTCACCTACCGTGAGAGGCTAAGAGGCGCGGCGTATGCCACCCACTGACTCAACCGGCAGGTGTTCCTATGCCATTTATTGATAATTGAACGGTTAAACGAACGGTGGGGCTTCGAGATTATCATTCCCGCGAAGCTTGTCCTCGACCCAGATCGGGGAGCGCGAATCCAGTTTTAGACTACTGGATTCCGGCTCAAGGCCGGAATGACAAGGTGCCGTCGCCTTACAATGGATGTTCATTCTACTACTCAGACTTCGATAGGATAAAACCCAAATGGCCAGGATAATATATGGTGTTGCCGGGGAGGGATTCGGACACAGCAGCCGATCACATCTGATAGGCCAAAGACTGATAAACGCCGGCCATGATGTGATGTTCGTCGGGTCGCAGAAATCGCTGCTCTATTTGAGGCAATACTTCGGCGATCGGGTTAAAGAAATCTTCGGCCTGTCATTCGCATTTGAAGGCGGGAGAATAGACAAATCCGAGACCCTAAAAAAGAACCTCCTCAAGCTCCCCGAGGCCAACCGGCAGAACGACGAGCTATTCAAGCAGCACTTCGAGCCATTCGATCCGAAGTTGATAATATCGGACTTCGAGCCTTTCAGCGCTTGGTGGGCCTGGCGAAACGGCATCCCCTTCGTCAGTATCGACCACGAGCACGTCCTCACGCTCTGCAAGCTCGAACACCGCGTCAAGAACTGGTTCTCGCGCCTGACCGCCGAGACTGTAACAAGATGCCATTATGTCGGAGCAGTCGCCTACGTTGTTATAAACTTCTTCAAGGCCCCGCTAAGAATCGATTCGGCCGTCCTCGCTCCCCCTGTTGTCAGACCCGTCGTCACCGAATTGAAGCCCACCGCCGGCGACCACATCCTGCTGTACTCGACTATCGGAGAGAACCGCGAGCGCCTGCGCGAAATGCTCAGCAAATACAGCGACTGCAAATTCTTCATCTACGGCTTCGATAAGAACCTCGGCAGCCCGCTCGACTATAAGAACTGCACCTTCAAAAAACGCTCGACCGAGGGCTTTCTAAACGATCTGGCCGCCGCGCGAGGCGTGATCGCATCCGCAGGTTTTTCACTGCTAAGCGAATGCCTATATCTGAAAAAGAAAATGCTCCTCCAGCCCGTAGCCGGCCAATACGAGCAGGTAATAAACGCCCACTACATAGAAAAGCTCGGCCTGGGTATCTCAACAAAAGACCTGGATGAAACCGCAATCAGCCGATTCCTCCAAGAACTCGACAAGCCCCTCCCCGACGACGAAAGAATCCTCTGGCCCAACAACGAAGAATTCTTCAAAATCCTACAGCAACAATTAGACAACCTCGAATCCCCAGTCGATATAGCTCTAACTTAGCCCGCATTTCTATTTTACCGCGGAAATCTCGGCGATGAGAAATGCGTTAGTTCTCTTGGGAAATGGCTTGGCCGAGGTATCCTTCTTCTATGGCGAGCTGGATGATGTTGCGGCCGAGGGGGGCTGCGTCTCTTGCCCCGGACTGGCCTCCTTCGACGACCACCGCCATTGCGATACTGCGGCCTTTACTGTCCGCGGCGAAGCCTGCGAACCATGCGTTGGCCGGCTCGGTCGAGCCGGTCTTGCCCCAAATCTTCACATCCTGCCTGGCAAAGTCGGCCAGAAAAGGCTTAAATATCCTGTGCGCCGTCCCATCCTGTTCATTGACCACGGCACTCATACCGTCGCGAACAACACTTAAAGTCTTCTCGGATATGCCGAGATTGACATCGCCCGAGGGGCATCGCATAACCAAATTGGGATCGTAAGGATTATCCAGAAAGACTTGAGGGTCCTTATATATACCGGCCCGCGCGATCGCAGCCATTCCATTCGCCACCTGCAGCGGGGTCGCGAGGAATTTGCCGTGGCCTATGCCGAACCATCTTCTTTCGCGCTCGCTGAGCGAGGGCAACTGGCCAAATCGATGCACCTTGCCCTTGGGTACGCCGCTTGAGATCCTTCCGCAGAAGTGGCGAAAGTTCCTACTCGATTCCGTCCCTTTGATGCACTGAGGCGGTGGGACTATGCTCCTGCCGTAGCCGAAACTGAAGAGCCACTGCTGCAGGGCCAGCGGCTCGATTCGGTTCGCCAGGCGAGAGAAGTAGATGTTGCAACTGCCCCTGATGGCGTTTCGGGCGCTGTTGTTCGGCCATTGGTTGTCGTGGCCCAGCCATTTATATGTGTTGTATATCCAGCAGTTTGGCCAGCCGTCCGGGGCCGCCTGGGCAGGGCAACTGATAACTTCATCGGCAGTAATGACGCCCGTCTCCGCGCCGGCGACGAAAATCACGGGCTTTACAGCCGAGCCGGGAGGGTATCGCCGGTTTATGGCCCGATTGACCAAGGGGTCGTATGCCCTTCTATTGACCAATTTCGAGGCGGCCAGTTCAGAGTAGGCCTCTCTGACGCGGTTCAGATCGAACAACGGCAGCGAAACCAATGCGAGGACGTCGCCCGTTGCAACTTCAATCACAACCGCCGCCATTCCCGGCCCGCAATTGGGGTCGTGCGCATAGTCCATGAGGTACTCCTCTATCCTCTTTTGAAGCTCGATGTCCAGAGTCAGATACACGTCCTTGCCGAACCGCGTCTCGGTTTGGCTTACAAGCTGGCTGTCTATGTCCCAAGCCAATTCCCCCCGTTTGCCCCGCAGAATGCTCTCGCAGACGTACTCGACCCCGTCCTCCCTTCCGCAGACCTCCCCTTCGAGGTAGCCGGCCAATTTGTCGCCGGCAAAGAGCTGCAGATCTTCAAGCTGCGAGGCCGGACCAACCCACCCTATCGTCTGCGCCGCCGCAGTCTTGTAGGGGTAAAACCGGTGCCCTGTGGGCTTGATTTCGACCCCCTCGATCTCAAGGAACTCAACCTGGGCGTTGAAAACGTCGTCATCGGTTTTCAACTCCAAGAGCGGTATTGGCTTATTCATCTTGGGCAGGCCGGTAATTCCGCCGGTCATCTCGAGACGACGATTCTCACTCGGCACACTTTTCTTAAAATCAACGACAGCCTCCGACAATGGGACGCTGCTGACTTTGCCGTACTTGGCTATTATCCTGGGGTCAGGGTCATTTCGCCTCCACGCCAGAAACGTCCTGAGCTTCCAGATTCTGTTGTTCACGATGCGTATTTCCGCTTTGATTTGCTCAGGCTCGACGCCGAATTGCGTGCACTTGTCGATTATGTCGATTACCTCATTGCGTTTTGTATCGAGTTCAACTTCCAACTCCTTGCAGGCCTCGCGCAAAGCTGCATTCGTAGGGTCCGCCTTCGATCTCCTGAATGCTCCGGCAAGGGCCGCCTGTGGGACATTCGCGTCAAGGATCGAGCACAACGAATAACTGATGCAAAGCTGGAATCGCGCCTCGTCCACAGCCAGAACTCCGCCCTTCCTGTCGAGTATCTTACCCCTGAGCGTCTTGAGTTGTTGGGATGAACTGCCTTGGCTTTTGAGGCGGGCTATTTCGTCCTGGACCGACGAGCCGGGCAGCAGTTGCATCTGCGCCAACCTGAGGATACAGCCCAACAGCAATGCTGCACTTGCAATAACGAAAATTCTTACTCGCTTCTCGTACATAGCGTATAGCGTATAGCGTATAGCGTTTAGCGTATAGTATTCTTTTCTATCCGCTATCCGCTGCACGCTCTACGCTCTTCTTATCGGGCGAAGCGATTTGTTCTTATCCGCATCCACCAGGCGGAAGGCAAGAACAAAAAAGGCCCGACAAGCCCTGAGTAAACGGCGATTCCAAGGACAATGCCCCAGGTCTTTGGAGTGAAGGGCATACCTTTGAATAGCGCCAAAAAATGGGATAGAGCGCCGACAAGAAGTGCTACAGTAAATATGGCCAGCGCCTGGGACGGCATGTTTCTGACATTTATGACGCGGTGCAGATAAGCCAGAGCCGTGCCCAAGAGCCCGAAGCTGATGGTTTGCGGGCCCATCGGCATCGACGAGCCGATCAGGTCCGCCGCAAAGCCTATCGCAAAAGATGTTATGATTGCTTCATTAGGATCGCAGTAGATGCAGAAGAACACCAGGAGGATCAAAAGCATATCCGGGCCGCTGTTCAGACCCGCCAGGATGCTGGCCTGAATGATCGTCACAAATAATATCAGCCCTGCAAAGCGAAACCACCGCATCAGGATTCCTTAGTAAGTTGCTCCTCGGTTATATCTTAAAAAAGGCTTCTGCAAAATTGCAGAACTCAT
>JAUVXL010000245.1 GCA_030603595.1 Sedimentisphaerales bacterium
CTGAAGAAATCCCGTTTTTCTCAACAAGCGCCCCCCCCCGAATTTTCGATAATAGCCTATATGAACTGTAGAAGATGCAAATAGAGCCCAATGATGTTGATTGCTCCGCTCGTCTTGTTGTACGCGGCGATCCCGGCCTCGGCTATCATTCTGCATCCCGCCGGTGAGCCGGATCTTCTCACCTGGACGGACAGGCCGTCTGATAATCTAATCGGACGCTGGGGTAGTAACGCTTCCTGCGTTGCGGTCTCGCGCAACTGCATAGTTACGACGCGCCACCAACTCGGCGGCGCTGGGACGTCGGTGGAGATTGCCGGCATCACTTATTCTATCGCCCAGATATGGAATCACGACACGGTGGACCTGCGCCTCGTCAAACTCTACGGCGCCAATCTCGCCGATTTCGCCGAACCGTACGGGCAGACCGATGAGTCGGGCATGGAAATAGTGATAGGCGGCTATGGTGTCGGAAACGGCGACCCGTGCGAGAACGGCGGTACTACCTATGGCTACGAGTGGGACGATTCCGCCACCCGGGCCTTGCGATTCGGAACAAATAGAATCGAGAACCCGGTATCGGACAGCAATATGCCCCCCTACATCTCGGACGTCGTCGTCGCCGACTTCGACGATCTCAGCCGCGACAACCCTACGACCTATGAGTGTATTCCCGCAGTGCACGACTCCGGCGGCGGATGGTTCATAAAAGATGACGGGAAATGGAAACTGGCCGCCCTCAGCCGCGCCGTCGAACAGCACTATGAAAACGGACACGAAAACGACCTCGACTACATGCTCCTCGAATCATGGTTTCGCCAGCCAAGTAATCCCGCTCTTTCCGACGCCGACGTCTTCGACGCCGTTCGAATCAGTTCGTATGCCCAATGGATAAATGACACTCTCCCCGAAGTCCCGCCCGGCGACCTCACCGGCAACGACCACGTCGATGGCGCTGATTTCGCCGTCTTCGCGGGCCTGTGGCAAAGAACCAACTGCCAGGCCCCCGATTGGTGCCTTGGCGCCGACTCCGAACCGGACGGCGACGTGGACGCCCTGGACCTCGCCGCCTTCGCCGAGAACTGGCTCGACCACGAACCGCCCCTTTGAGCCCCCCTACCGACCGCCCCTCTGCAATAACTGCTTCGAGACACTTGCAATGCGCACATATTTGCAGTAATCTGGACGGACGACGCTTGTGGTTTGTGCCACGGAAATCGTTGTCGATTACGCATTTGCAGTTGAAATCAGAGGTTACACTTTTTTTACCCCCATACGAAGGAGATTATTATGAAACTGCGCAGACTATTGATTGTGTCCTTGTGTATCACCGTTGTTGGGTTTGGCTCACTTCTCGCCTTCGCCGGTCGAGAGAAGAAAAACAGCGCCGACTTTCGCAATCAGTTCGTCAAGGACTTTAAGCGCACCGGGCTCAACACTACCGTCGGCGACGCTATGATGCTGCGAATCCTCGTCGAGAGCGCCCGCTGCAAACGCGGCGTGGAAGTGGGCTCAGCCACAGGCTTCGGCGCCGTCAATATGGGCATCGCCTTCGAGAGAACCGGCGGTCATCTCTACACGCTCGAAATCGACCCCAAAATGGTCAAGGCCTGCCGAGAAAACCTCGAAAAAGTCGGACTCGAAAAAACCGTCACCTGCATAGAGGGCGACGCCTTGAAAACGCTCCCCGGACTCAAAGGCCAATTCGATTTTGTATTCATCGACGCAGTCAAACGCGATTATATGAAATATTTCAAGCTCATAGAGCCCAAGCTCAAACCGGGCGCAGTCATCGTGGGCGACAACGTCATCCGCTCTGAAAGGGCAATGAAGGACTTCCTCGACTACATCCAAACCAGTCCGGACTACGACACGGTAATCATCCGGGCCTCAATGGAGAAGAACGACGGAATGTCGATCAGCTATAAGATCAAATGATCGGTATAAGCCGTATTATTTCGGCCCGTAAGGGGATCCCGCTATGATCCAACAGAGCGATGACGGACAATCCATTCGCCGATGCATAACCTTAATCGCCCTCTTTGCGATATGCTGCCCGCAATCGTGCTCTGCGGTTGGGCGGCGGCAAAGTGGAATGGTATTCGTCCCGGCCCGCCGGGTAAGCGTGGGCACGAGCACATCAGAACGAGCGGAACTCGCCAGTCGATTCGACTGCCACCCCACCTGGTTGGGAGACGATTTGCCAAAAAGCCAGGTCAGTCTCCCTGCGTTCTGGATAGACCGATACCCCGTAACCAACGCTCAATACCTGGCCTTCGTCGAGGCAACCAGCCACGCCAGGCCATCGTGGTGGGGACGATGGGGCGGCGTGTTTCCAACCGACTATGCCGATCACCCTGTAACGGGTGTGAGCGGCAAGGACGCCTCTGCCTATGCCAAATGGGCCGGCAAACGCCTGCCAAGCGCCGAAGAATGGGAGGCCGCTGTCGCCGGGCCGAACCGCTCCATTTTTGCCTGGGGCGATGACTGGCCGGGACCGCTGAAAACCCGACGCCTTGATCGAATATTTTGGGAACTGCCGGGAACACAGCAGGGAGGCACGGGCGACCATGGCCAAAGCCCCACCGGTATCGAGGATTTCGCAGGCCAGGTCGTCGAGTGGGTCTCGAACACAGTACCGCACCATGGCGTGCAGTTCCAGTTGGGCAAAGCAGCGAGCTGGTTTCACGAAGACCCGTTGAGCTTTCGAATCGCATCGGGGTGGTACGCATACGAAGGTTGGCGATCGTCCTTTACGGGCTTTCGCTGTGCGACCGATGGTGGCCGGGCGCCGCCTGCTGTGCCGCAGTCCAGACCCAAGAAAAGCCTTTCGGCCGCAGACGCACTGGAGCAATTAGAGGCAGTAGATTCAGAAGGTCCAATTGAACTGGCCGCCGGCGGTGGAAATTCACGCCATCTGTCGATTCGAGTTCCGAAGTTCGGACGCGAAATATTCAGCCTGACGGCCCCGGAGACTATCATCTGGAACGGAGCCGGTGTGATGACCTGGCGCAAGACGCCGGATATGACCTGGCAAACCAGGCAGCCGGACCGGGCGGCCTATGAGATGAGATTTGACGACCTGCGCATCCAGGCCGAATTCCTCGCCCACGACGACTATGTCGAGCAAAAATTCACCGCAGCCAATCTCTCGGCCCAACCCGGCAGTTTTAGAACAAGCTCCTGCTTCAACCTGCAGAGCCATCCGATGTTCTACGATTGCGAGCAACTCAGAACGTACGTGCTCACCGCCGAGAGCGGATTTGTGCCGATGCGACGTCTCTCTCGCGGCGGCGATTGCGTGCGGTGGATCACCGGCCCGGCTGCGAAGGAGTGGGGCCTCAATCCGCAATGGTCGCTCCTGGCGGTTGTCAGCCGCGATGGCGCCCGAGTTATCGCCACCGGGCGCGGCGGTCCGGCAAGCAACTTCTCCGTAGCCACCAACACGCTATTCACCTGCCTGCACACCGACTCAACCGTACAGGTCTCACCGGGGCAACAGGCCTCGACACGCCAATTCTTTTGGTTCTTCGAGGGAACTCTCGACGACCTGCTCAAACGAGTCCGGCAGACCATGCTCCAATAGCGTCCGTCAATTCCTTGTGGACAACGCCGGCCAAAGCCGGGATAATAGCATGAGTATTCTTCAGAACTCCGTGGTTGAGAACCTGTTGAGACAGTGAGAATTAACAACCGACGCAAATATTTGGAGGTTACCAGGACCGATGATTAAAAAATCAATAGCCAAAGATATCAGGGACAATAAAGAATCTATGGATCGTCGCGACATGCTCCGGGCGGCCGGAGTTGCGGTGGTCGCAGCTTCCGCCTTCCCAATGCACTGGGTGGCCGCCGCCGACAAGAAGAAACAGAAGGTACTGTATTTCACGCGCTCGGCCGGCTATGAGCATGACGCCGTCAAGCTCAAGGAAGGCAAGCCCAGCATCTCAGATAGAATCCTAACCGAATTGGGCAATCGCCACGGCTTCGACGTCGTCTGCACAAAAGACGGAACCGTCTTCGACGGCGACCTCGACCAGTACGACGCCATAGCCTTCTACACCAGCGGCGTCCTCACAGAGCCCAACAAGGCCAAGACTCCGCCAATGTCACCCGAAGGCAAGAAGAAGCTTCTGCGCAGCATCGCCGCCGGCAAGGGCTTCGTCGGCTTCCACTCCGCCACCGACTCCTTCCATTCCAAGGGCCCCAGGAACGAAAACCAGACCGAACGTGACCCGTATATCGCAATGATTGGCGGAGAGTTTATCGTCCACGGCGCCCAGCAGGAAGCGATAATACGCGCCGCCTCGCCCAAATTCCCGGGCGTCAAACAGTTCGGCCAGTCGCAAAAGATCAAAGAGGAATGGTACGCCCTGAAGAACTTCGCCAAAGACCTCCACGTTATCCTCATCGAGGACAACGAAGGAATGACAGGCGACTGCTACCAGCGTCCCCCGTTCCCCGCCACCTGGGCCCGCATGCACAAGAAGGGCCGGGTCTTTTACACATCATTCGGCCACCGCGACGACATCTGGACCAACCCACAGGTCCAGGGCATAATCGTCGGCGGACTGGCGTGGGCTATGGGCAACGTCAAAGTCAACGTAAAGCCGAATATCGACAAGGTCACCCCAAAGGCCGGCCAGTTGAAATACTGACGCAGCCTACCAACGCAATAGGAAACGCTGAACGACCGATAAGTCAGAAAGACGGGTGAGCAGGCTCCGCGGATCTGGGCCTTCAGCGCAAGCAGGGAACAGGCAGTGGCACTTGGTTTGTGCGCTCGTTCTCGTCGGCCATCCGAGCCGACCTTCCTCTAAGCCTTTATTGATGAAGGATTCAAGCTCCAACTTCATTTGTGTTTGTTGCGAATCCATTTCCTTGCCTCGTTCATCAATCCTTCACATGCCTTTTTGCTTTCACCCTGTTAGTGTCCGCCCCCCCTGCCGCGGTTACACCCGGCGAGCACTTTCTCTCAAGACCGGCTTTAGTAATACAACGCCACTTGGCGGCAAAAAAATGGTTTTAGCCTTAAAATCCGAAGTACGAAATTCGACCCAGCAACGCTGGGTTTCGATCGGCGCCCGCCGCTGGCGGGTCAAAACAACATGAAATGTTCAAAATCCAAGTTTTCAAAACCAAAATGCGAATTCCTGCTGACTATTGCTATGCCGGGCACTCATGGCTTTTCGATGAGAAGCTGCTGCTCAGAGCGGTTCGGACGGCATTCCATATAAACACAAACGGGGTAAGGGACCTGCTCAAAAACGGCCTGTCCGACGCCAATTCGCCGGCCGTGGACAGGGAAATTGAAAAGGCCGTCAAAGATGAACCGACATATACGCACAGGCTGATCGCTTCGAGATTTCACCAGACTCTTGCAATGATCCAGAGAAAAGGTTGCATAGCCTAATAGTCTATTCTCCGGGTGAAGGATCGGCTGCGGTCCAGTTGTTTGGGTCGTTGCCGTAAAGGCTTGGCACAACTCGACTTAGGGACTTGCCAGCCGCGTCCCCAGCCGTCGGCCACAGGTCAACGCCCCCCGGGACATCGTTGGGGTGCGAGCCGTCGCTGTACGTTACTCTGTCGATGCGAATGTAGTGCTGTCGGCCGAACTTGTCCTTATCGCCGGGCATGCTCAACTCGA
>JAUVXL010000300.1 GCA_030603595.1 Sedimentisphaerales bacterium
TTCCGCACTTTCGTTTTACCATATCTGGCTTCGGCTGGGGGGTGTTTGAAAAGACTAAAACAGCTTCGCCGAAGTCGCAGACGCGCCTCGGCGGGGCGATTCCTTCTGTTGTTACCCACAAATTATTTCAGAGAGCCAAAATAACCAACAACTTACTAATTCTTTAATCCAAGGCGAGAATTGTCTTGAACCGGATATGGAGGCTCATCGGCTCCTTCATTGGCTGACAGTCTATGACACCTGCAATCAAGTGTCAACTGATTTATCTTCGGGGGTGAATATGTCCCGCATCCGGCATCCACAACTGCCGATGTCCCATAATCCACTTGTCACGGACGACCCGGGCGATGCGCCTTTGCGGGGTCCTGCTCCCTCCGTGGGGGATTGGCTCTCATTCGAGGCGGAATCGGCCTTTTTCCATTATTTTCTGGCCGTCGACAATAATCGTCGGGCTGTTTATGACTCCATCGACGTGCGATCTGCAGTCCCAATCGGCGCCAGTCTTGCCGGGCAAAGGGCTGCCGAACGCGATGTGGATGCCGGGGAATTTCTCGTCCTGGAGCAGATTGTAGATCAGTTCGGTCAGGCCGGTGTTCGTGCCGACGGCGAATTCGCCTACCCTGTGGCTATTTTCGTCGTTCTCGAAGAGGTATTTGGTGAATTCCTCTCGTAACTGCTCATCGGCACATTTGATACTCTCGCTTATTGCCCTGCCGTTCTCAATCTCGATTATAATGGGCGTATCCTCGAGGGAATTGTACTTCTCGGCGAAGAAATCGCCCAAGCAGCCGTCAATAACAACTCTGCCTTCGACGTCAATCGGCGAGGTGAACACTTCCCCATCGGGCAGATTCATCCATTGGCCAGGCTTGATTGCGCCGTCGCTGATGAGCCATTTAAGTTCCGGGCTAAACTGGGCTGTAAAATTGCAGCCCTTCTCAGTAATCACGTCAATCTTGCCGGCGTTCTTGACTTTTTCGTAAACCAGGCTGCTGATCCGCTGAATCTCCTTGTAATCGCTGCACATCCCGTCGCACATAATCCGGGGCGTAATCCCAATCATGTGGGCGTGCCTGAGCGTGGAATTGGCCTCGATGGCCTTGAGCATCGGCATCCGGAAGGTCTGCAGCTCTCCCTCGGCACCCTGGGCGGCATATACGCTGACGTCCGCAGCCTTGATGGCGTCCTCTATCGCCGGCGGCATCTCAATCGGCCGACTCCCGAAATCCTCCATTATGAAGAACCGGACTTGGCCTGCAATCTTCTCTATTGCAGCTTTGAGGGCCGAGCCGATTTCGATGGTTTTCTGGTCGGTGATAATCAATGCTTTCTCGCCCGCTTGGACTTTTAGGCAATTTTCAACGGCTTGGTTAACGCCTTGTTCAATCGTTCCCACTTTGTTACTCCTATAGATAATGCCTGTAAGACAGAAATTGCCACGGCCCCTATGGGGCCTCCTAAGAAAATGAACGGTTCTCTTAGCGCGAGGGGTAGGAGATTGCCACGTCGCTGCGTTCCTCGCAATGACCGTTCTTTAGATTCATTTTCTTTTGCGTGCATCCTGAGAATGCGGTGAGGTGCTCGCAATAACGTCTGCAGCTTCACTCTTGATTGCCTACTTAAACTCGTCGGCTCCGATATCGGGTTTTTGGCCGCGGGGCTGATTGTCTATGTCGGTCGTTACTTCGGGCAATTTGACGGCCCTGTCGATAATTGTGTTTATTCTGCT
The DNA here is from genome assembly GCA_030603595.1 of Sedimentisphaerales bacterium. Lineage (GTDB taxonomy): Bacteria > Planctomycetota > Phycisphaerae > Sedimentisphaerales > Anaerobacaceae > JAFGCD01. The sequence continues at coordinate 1,730 of JAUVXL010000300.1, forward strand.
TTTGAGGTGCAGGTTGCCCGCAGCCGGATCGACAAAAGCATCCGCGAGGTCCTTTTCGTAGTTGTTGACAGTTCTGATTCTGATCATTCTGGGCTTGCCGTCCGACACGTCCGCTATCGCTTGATCTTTTATCCTTGGGCCTGAGAGAAGATTGTTGGCAATAAGTAAATCGAGGTTATCGAACACCACGCGAATGAGCCGGCCGAGTCGGCTGTTCTTTTCGTGGACCGTATTGTTGAGGATTTTGCAGCCCTTTGTATATACGAGCGTGATGCCGCCTTCGGTGGCATTGGTGATAAAGTTGTTGCGGACTATGCAGCCGGTGCAGTGGATCGTTGTCTCCTCATCGCGGTGCGGATTGCCGAGGCAGATGCCGGCGTCGCAGTTGAGGATGATGTTGCGTTCGACGATACAGTCGCGGGCATCATGCCAGATAAAGACGGCGCCTCTGGCCTCTCGCGTTGCGCCGTTTATTGCGACGAATACGTTGTCGCTGATGGTCCAATCGCTCGGATACATCACGTCGATCCCGCCGATATAGTTTCCGCCGGCGATATCGCCCGGATCGTCGCTGAGACGCTTTGGCCGGTCGTTGTAGAAGAGGCAATACTGTATGCGGCAGCGCTTGGGGCGAACCAGATCGCGGTTTACTTTCGGGACCTTTACGCCTTTGACGCCGCGCTGCCAGATGTTGTGGATGATGCAGTTATAGATTCGCAGATTCTGGACGTTGGTCTCGGAGTTGATTTTGAAGCCGTTGTATCTGATGTTCTGAATGGTCAAGCCGGCAATGGTCACGCCGGAACATGCTCTAATCCCGACAAGCTCGCCGTGGCGACTCTCGGCGCCGTCTATTATCACACGCTCGGGCATGCCCGATTTGCCGCGGAGCGAGACGTTGTCGGTGGTGATCTCGACATAACGGGGCATCATATAACGGCCGTCGGCCAGATAGATTGTCCCCCCAACCTGGACTTCATTCAATGCCTTTATCAACTCCGGGACGTTAGCGACTTCAATCACCTGGCCTTTCGGCTTCGGAAGGGGCGGGGCTTTCGGAAACCAGGGCTGTCTCGGGGGATTGATCAGGCCGGGTTTGCGACCGGCCATCCCCAAGCTGCGCTTGAGGCTGCCACCCAGCGCGGCGGGCGAGACCATATCGAGGGCGTCGAGGATCTCAGTATATTTCATCAGGGCCAGATAGTTGCGCAGGGCATAGCCGGAGGATCGCAGACCCTCGGCGGAGTAATCATCCTGATACTTTTTCGGATTGCTGGGGTGCACGCCATCGCGGGCCAGGAGCGTCGGGCAATCGTATCCTTCGTACTGCGAGAATTTTCCCATCGCGCCGTCCCAATCGAGTGGCCTGCGTTTTAGTATCTCGGCGTGGAAGTCTATCAACGGGACCTTCATATCGCGGGCAACTCGGCGAACGGCCCGGGCGTAGTCAGCGGCCTTAACGGCAAGGCCGTGCTTGGGGGGAATCGTGCTGAGTATTACGACCGTGCCATTATCCAGGCACTTTCGGACGACCTGGCGGGTCTTAGCCTCGTACTCGGCCAGAGGGACGGAATTGAGGTCGTTCGTGCCGAACATAATCAGGGCCACTTCGGGATTGAGGGTCTTGAGCCAGGTCGCAACATTCTCATGCGCCCAGCGAATCGTCATCATTCCCGTATTTCCGAACTGGCCGCCCTTCCAATCGCGCCAGCATTCCTTTTTCAAATACCCCTTCACCAATTCGTATGCCCGTTCCATCTCGGGCGGCGCATTCCTGCGTGAATATAGCAGCGGCGTCCAATAGGCCATAGTAACCGTAATCGAGTCGCCGAAATGCGCGAAGGTCCCCTTTTCGCCGGAGAACTTCGAGTGCACTTTCGCCATCGGAGCGGCCCAATAGGGTTCACCGGCCGCCGCTCGCGCATCTTGCGCAGATAACAGAACAAAAGAAATCACCAATATGACCAAGATAGCTAACCTCGGAATTTTCATAGCCAATCCCCTAACCCGGCGTAGCCGGAACCAAAAAAGTTACAAATTATCATTTACGCTGCTCGGCATTTCTCCGACAATTGCTCAAACTCAAAACTTTGCTGAGGAGAATCTGAACTATGCAAAACTTTATCGAGCGGCACAA
>JAUVXL010000263.1 GCA_030603595.1 Sedimentisphaerales bacterium
GTTGAAGACCCGATTGAGTATTATCATTCGCATAAGAAGTGTATCATAAACCAGCGGGAAGTGGGCATTGATGTCCCCAGTTTCGGAGAGGCTTTGAGACGTGTTTTAAGAATGGACCCTGACGTGATTTTGGTGGGTGAATTGCGGGACCTGGAGACGATTGAGGCTGCTGTCCGGGCCGCTGAAACCGGTCACCTTGTCTTCAGTACGGTCCATACCACCAGCGCCGCCGGGACCATTAGCAGGATTATTGACGTCTTCCCTGTCAACCAGCAGGAGCAGATTCGTATTCAGTTGGCCGGCAATCTGATTGCGGTTCTGAGCCAGGCCCTTTGTCCGTTGGCAACCGGCAAAGGGCGGGTCGCTGCTTATGAGTTCATGGTGGTAACACCTGCTATTGCGAACCTTATTCGTGAGAACAAAACCTATCGAATTGACTCCAGCATCCAGACCGGCAGGAGGCTCGGTATGCAGCTTCTTGACGAACACCTCTGGCAGCTATACGATAGCGGCAAGATCACCTTGGAGGAAATGCTTGATAAGAGCCGCCAGCCCGGTGCTTTGCAGGATAAGGCCACGGTCAAGATTCATGGCACAAAGGTCAAAGGCAAGCGAGAAGATGCGAAAAAAGAAATGGAGGATCTCGGGCCCATCCTGCGGGCTTAACCTCTTATCGGACTGGGTGCAGACGTTCTTGGTTGGCGGTGTGGGAAGGGTACGGCGACGTCGGCATTCTTGAGGTCGGGGTCAAGATAGGGAGACGTGATATTCGGCCTGGAGTCGTGCAAATCCGCGTATCTTGCCTATTTCATAGTCCTAAAAACCAGGTGTCCAATCGTTAATTTGTTTGCCAAAAAGGTTTTAATGTGGTATAATGCTAATGGCTTGGAAGTAGTCTGAGTACAGAGTACAAAGGAAGTCGCCTGATGGCAGATGCAAAAACAACGCGAAAGATGCCCCCTATTGAGCAATTGCGAGGGCGGACTCTCGGAAGGATTCTCATAAAGATGGGAGTTATTGGTCGAGAGCAGGCGCATGAGTGCCTCAAGGTGCAGACCCAGCGGCAGGGGAAGGTCAAGATTGGGCAGATACTGCTTGAGTTGGGCCTGGTCGATGAGGACCAGTTGCGAATGGCCTTGGCTGCGCAGCGAGGGATGGAATATGTGAGTATAGACAATATTGCCATTCCTCCCGATGTAATCAAGAGAGTGCCGGCCCAAATGGCGAATACATATCACATTGTTCCGCTTGAATACAGTGAGCAGGACAATGAGTTGACCGTTGTTCTTGATAGTCCGGAGAATTTCCGTGCGAGCGACGACCTGAGTACGCTGATGGGTTTCAAGGTCAAGGCGAAGATGACCGACGTGGATTCCCTTGAGCAGGCGCTGGCAAAGCACTACCAGGAGACGAAGGATGACGATATCGATGGGTTGATAGATGAGATTCAGGGGGATTCATTCCTTGCGGAGTTTGAGGGCAGGAACCAAAGTATCGACTTGGATGAGCTGAAGGAACTGTCTGAATCGAACCCTGTGAAGAAGCTTCTGAACCTGGTATTGCTTCAGGCCATACGTGATAAGGCTTCGGATATCCACTTTGAGCCGTTTGAGAACGAGTACAAGATGCGGTATCGTATTGACGGGATTTTGTACGAGATGATTCCGCCGCCGAAGTACATTGCTGCGGCACTGAGTTCGCGTATCAAAGTCATGGCGAGCCTGGATATCGCCGAGAGGCGATTGCCGCAGGATGGACGTATATCGCTAACTGTCCAGGGCAATCCGATTGATTTGCGTGTGAGTGTGCTGCCGACGATGTTCGGCGAAAGCGTTGTGCTGCGTGTGCTCGATAGAAGCCAAGTGAGTTTTGACTTGGCAAAGCTGGGGTTGCGACCAAGCGACCACGAAATAGTACGTCGCCTTATTCGCAAGCCCAACGGCATTATTATTGTAACCGGACCGACCGGATGCGGCAAGACGACGACCCTGTATTCGGCTCTGGATGAGTTGAATGATATCGAAACAAAGATAATTACCACAGAAGACCCGGTGGAATATGACATTGACGGGCTTATTCAGGTTCAGATGAAGCCTGCTATCGGCCTGACATTCGCAAAGTGTCTGCGTTCTATCCTGCGTCAGGACCCGGATATTATACTGGTAGGCGAGATTCGTGACCTTGAAACGGCGGAAATTGCAGCACAGGCCTCTCTAACGGGCCACGTAGTGTTCACCACGCTGCACACCACCGATGCGCCAAGCTCTATTGCTCGACTTCTGGATTTGGGTGTCGAGCCTTTTCTCTTGACTGCGACGATCGAGGGTATCGTTGCTCAGCGGCTGGTTCGAAGGATATGCAAGAGTTGCAAAACGGCATTTGAGCCGACCGAGGCCCAGCTAATGAAGTTATTGCTCACACCTGAAGACGTCAAGGGCAAGGAGTTTTATTATGGTCGTGGTTGTGACAGGTGTAACGGCACCGGTTACAAAGGCAGAATCGGCATTTTTGAGATCATGCTGTTCAATGATGAAATACGCGACCTGATTATGAATCAGGCATCAACCGGCCTTTTACGGGCGGCGGGCCAGAAAACCGGCATGCGATTGCTGCGTGATAACGGCTTGGCCGCAATTTATGACGGCGTTACCACCATAGACGAAATCGTCAAGGAGACGATGATGGAAGAAACATAGCAGGACCGACTCTTTGCCGAGCGGGGCCTGAAGAGTGAATATGGTCCCCAAGGAGGTTAATTATGCCTACATTTCAATATTCAGCACTGGACTCACAAGGCGTGGAGATAAAGGATGAGATCGATGCCCTCAGCCAGAAGGAAGCGATAAGCAAGATACGTAATTTGGGGTATTTCCCCACGAAGGTTCGGGTGCGAGGCGCCGCCAAGAAGGCGGCGGCAGCGGCGGGTCCAACGAAGCGGCGAGGCGCCGGCGGCAGGGTTAAGGTTAAGGTTATAACGCAGTTTGCAAGACAGCTTTCCACGCTCCAGGATGCGGGCCTGCCCATTTTGAGGTCGCTCAGGATTCTTGAGGACCAGCAGAAAAGCGGTACGTTCAAGAGGGTCATCGGTTACGTAGGCGACGACATCGAGGGCGGCTCGACTCTCTCGGAAGCGCTGGGGCACTTCCCGAGGACTTTCGATCGGCTGCTTGTCAGTATGGTCGCTGCCGGCGAGACGGGCGGTGTGCTGGACCTGATTCTGTCCCGTGTGGCTGACTTCATGGAAAAGGCGGCTAAGCTGAAATCAAGAGTGATAAGCGCGATGATTTATCCGGCCGTGGTCATAACCTTTGCATTCGCAATCATTATGCTGTTGATGACCTTTGTGATACCGAAGTTTACGGACGTGCTGACCGAGATGAGCGAAGGCGCAGAGTTGCCGAAGCTGACGCAATACGTGCTTGCCGTGAGTGGTTGGATCGCGTATCGGTACGGCTGGGCCGTTATTGTCGGCATTCCGTTCGCGACTACCTTTATATTCAGGATTGTTAAGAGATTTCGCATGGGCAGACTGGTGCTGGATAGCATAAAGTTGAAACTGCCCATAATCGGGCAACTCAGCGGCAAGATATCCGTTACACGGTGGACCAGGACGCTCGGAACGTTGATCAGTGCGGGCGTGCCTATCCTTGATGCTATCACTGTTACGGGCGAGACGGCGGGAAACGAGGTATATGCCAATATGCTCCACAACGTCCACGACTCCATCAGGCAGGGCGACACGTTTGCAGGTCCGCTGAAGCAGTCAAAGACGGTTGACTTGATCGTTAGCAATATGGTTGCCGTGGGTGAGGAAACCGGCGACCTGGACAAGATGCTTCTGAAAGTGGCCGATAATTACGACGAGCAGGTCGATGTGATGGTTGCCGGGATGATGTCGATGCTGGAGCCGATCATGGTTGTTGCGCTCGGCTTAATCGTTATGACCATCCTCCTGTCGGTGTTCCTGCCGATGATTAAGATTATGACGACGATGTCTGTCTAATAAAGAAAACACAGTCGATATGTCACAAACGCTTTAAGGAGAAAACAAATGAAAACGATCGCCACACAATCCAAGAGAAGAGCGGCATTTACCATTGTGGAACTGCTGACCGTTATGAGCATTATCGTAATTCTCATCGGTCTTCTCGTTCCCGCCCTCAACAAGGTCAAGGTGTTTGCCAAAAAAGTCAAACAGAGTGCCCAGTTCCACAGCATGGAGGCCGCAATCGAGCTTTTCAATAACGAGTTCGACGGTTATCCTGAATCCGGTGCTCTCGATTCGACAAACACAAGTTACTGCGGCGCGATGAAGCTGTGCGAGGCCATGATGGGTCAGGACATGCTGGGTTTCCACTCAAACTCAGTCTTCAGGGCGGATGGCCGAGACGCGATGGATACGATGGACCTTTATAATCCGACTGCCGATCTAACGGCGAGAAAGGGCCCGTATTTGCCGCCCGAAGGCGCCGACGCCGTTGAGGTGCAGGAGATATGGGCCGGGACTACCGGTACAGGGACAGGGCCTTTCCTGCCTCGGAGTCGTGTTCTGTGCGACGTCTATACGCGCAAGATCGACTCAGGAAGGAAGGTCGGGATGCCCGTGCTCTATTACAGAGCCGATACCACCGGCAGAGGCAAATGGCACGATTCGAGCGCGGCAGCGTCAATGACGCCTACCGACAGCCAGGGCAATATCTACAACTACTTGGACAACCAGGATCTGCTTGATCTCAGCATGCCCGGCGCGGGCCCTGCGAAGTGGAGCAAAGAGGCGGTGCGAGAACACCACCAGTGATACACGGAGACTAGTGTAGATGAAAACCATAATGGAGAATGGAGAAACAAGGCTTATGC
>JAUVXL010000344.1 GCA_030603595.1 Sedimentisphaerales bacterium
TTCTGTTGTATTGCACTCCAAGGATTCCAAACGTATGATATAACATACTCGTGGACATGACTTTACCTTTCAGATTTTTCAGTAAGTGTAAGGTCATGTCCTTTTATATGCAATCCCACCTACCCATTATTCGGATGAACCAAGATTGTTATAGCAAGCTGAGTCGTTCAGCCGAAAAGTAATCAAGAAAGCAATTGGCTGGGCGCCAATCTCAAGGACGAAGGCTTCGTGAAGAATCGGCATGATGTTGTCAGTGAGTGCATCGAACGCGGCATCAACTATATCGACGCCTGCACGAAGCAGGAAATCCTCGCCTACTCCGAGGCTCTCAGGGGGCGCCGCGACAAGATGCATCTCGGCTTTTCCTGGTATCAGGAAGAAATGCGAAACCCCAATTTCCGCAAGACCGACAAGCTGGATAAGGGTATGCGCGAGGCCAAGCTCGATTACGTGGACCTATGGCGGATTACGATGCACGAGCAGAGCGGCAGGCATAGCGAAGGCGAGGTCGCCGAGATGATGGGCGCGCTCGAGAAGGCCCGCAAGCAAGGCAAAATGCGTCTGACGGGTTTCTCCTCGCACGACCGCAAGCATATCAGACTGGTTTTCCGGTATCGTCTTTGTATTTCTCGCGGAGGCGCTTTAGCTCGGTTTTCAGTTCCTTGACGACCTTGGCATAACCCGAGTCGTTATAGACGTTGTTCATCTCATTCGGGTCCTTCTTCATATCGTAGAGTTCCCACTCGTCGATGTCGTTATAGAAGTGTATCAGCTTGTATCGTTTGGTTCTGACGCCGTAGTGGCGCTTGACGCTGTGGACGGCGGGGTACTCGTAGTAGTGGTAGTAAATTGACTTGCGCCATCGGCGAGGCGTTTTGCCCTGGAGAATCTTTCTGAGTGACTCGCCCTGCATATCATCCGGCGCTTTAACGCCTGCGAAATCGAGGAAGGTCTCTGCAAAATCGAGATTTTGAACGAGGTCCTTATTTACCGAGCCGGGCTTAATCTCCTTTGGATATCGCACCAGCAGGGGCATCCGCAGCGACTCCTCGTACATAAATCTCTTGTCGAACCAGCCGTGGTCGCCGAGGTAGAAGCCCTGGTCAGACGTGTAGAATACGACGGTGTTCTCAGCCAGCCCGGAGGAATCCAGGTAATCGAGTAAACGTCCGACGTTGTCGTCAACCGAGGCGATGCAGCGAAGGTAGTCCTTGATGTACCTTTGGTATTTCCATCGGACAAGGTCTTTGCCTTGCAGGTTAGCTTTTTTGAAGGCCTCGTTTTTCGGATTGTAGGCCGCGTCCCAATTCTTTTTCTGCTCGGGGGTGAGGTTCTTCGGTGCGGTGAGCTTGAGGTCTCGGCTGGTCATGGTCTTTTCGATACTCATATCCTGCTCTTTGGCGGCTCTTCCTCGCCCGGTATAATCGTCGAACAGGGTATCTGGTTCCGGCATAGTCACATCATCGTACATTGTCAGATGTTTGGGTCCCGGCTCCCAGGAACGGTGCGGCGCTTTGTGGTGGTACATCAGGCAGAAGGGTTTCTCCGTACCCCGCCTTTTGAGCCAATCAAGCGCGTGGTCGGTGATAATGTCGGTAACGTAGCCGGTGTATTTCTTGCGTCGGCCCATCTCTATCATATCTGGATTATAGTACCTGCCCTGTCCGGGCAGGATATTCCAGTAGTCGAATCCGGTCGGGTCGGTTTTGAGGTGCCACTTTCCGATGATCGCAGTCTGGTATCCGGCCTTTTGCAGGAGCTTGGGGAACGTTTGCTGGGAGCCGTCAAATTTCAATCTGTTGTCTTTGAGGCCGTTGATATGGCTGTGCTTGCCGGTGAGGATTACGGCCCGGCAGGGCGCGCAGATTGAATTCGTGCAGAAGCAGTTTTCAAAGCGCATACCGTTTTTGGCGATGCGGTCGAGATTCGGGGTTTTGTTGATCTTGCTGCCGTAGCAACTCATCGCATGGGAAGCGTGATCGTCGGTCATTATGAATATGATGTTGGGTCGCTCGGTTGCCTTGGCCGAAGCCCGCCCGCCGCTGACACAACTCGGCAGCGTCGCCAGCCCCGCGGCAAGCCCAACTGTCTTGAGAAACTGTCGCCTTGTTTGTGTAGTCATTCTAACTCCTTTCCTGAGTTCCGAAGGTTGATATTGCTCTGTCAAGATTGAAACTATAGGCATCATTGCGAGGCCCCCCTGGGGCCGTGGCAATCTATAGCGTTCGAGTCCGCCTCCGGCGGAAGATTGCCGCGTCGGCCCCGCCAAGGCGCGTCTTCGACTTCGGCCTCCTCACAATGACACCTACTAATTCGATTTTGACAGACTATTAGTCTCTTACAAATAAAATTGAACGCAAAATGGTCATAAAATATAAATCATCATGCAAATACGCCTCTCAGCGAGGGGATGATATACATTTCACGCAGTTTCAAAGCTGTTGCAGTAACTCTGCGTCCCAAAGC
>JAUVXL010000220.1 GCA_030603595.1 Sedimentisphaerales bacterium
GGAAAGTCCGAGCAGGACAGGGCAACGGTGGTGGCTAACGGCCACCAGGGGCAACCCTCGGGAAAGTGCCACAGAAAATACACAGCCGATGAGCCCGATTTTTCGGGCAACAGGCAATGGTGAAATGGTGCGGTAAGAGCGCACCGCGGCGTCGGCGACGGCGTCGGCAGGGCAAACCCCACCGCCTGCAAGACCAAGCAGTCGGCTACTCGGCCCGGGTTTGAGCGGTTAAGCTTGCCGCTTTGGCCGACGGGTAGGTCGCTTCCCGGTTTACCGGGAGAGCCAACTGGCAACAGTTGGTCGAGACAAATGATCGCCGCCCGCCTTCATCGGCGGGATACAGAACTCGGCTTACAGACCCACTCTATTTTTTTCTAACGCCCATCTCTTCGAATAGATATTAGGCACGAAGGAAGTTGAAAGTGAGCTTATCCACAACTTTAGTCACTTTACACTTCTTAGTGGTATGGTATGCTGTGTACAGCAAAACACTACTCAAGGTTTGTATCCTGGAGTTCATGGAACGTAGGCAGAAGTGCGCCGAGCCTGATTTTGACCGCGGCAACATTTCCCTCGGCCCAGACTCGGACCTTACCCTCGCCAAAGTTGATATGGTCGAATCCGATACCGTTGGGATCGCTCATTCTCGTCGCTAAAACAGGCGACCGGTCGAGCCCGCGAAGAATCGTCTCAAGAACCTGCTTAATCAGCAACACGTTGATATTGAGTCTGCCTTCGGTCGAAGCCGACGCATCTGTGCCGCCGCCAAGATCGGAAACATCGCTGCTAAGCTTATCGCGCATCATCTTCAGCACGGTAATTTGCTGTATCTCTTTCGTATCTCGAATCTTGGCAAGCTCTTCTCCATCCAGCAACATCTCGCCGTCGAATCTGAAACCCAGCCCTTTCGTCATCCCTTTTTCTACTTTTTCATCCACTACGAAAAAGTATTTTCGTATTACGCCGAGTTCATACTCGTGGAAGGCAACCATAGTGAACCAGGTCTTGTACCCCTCTTTGCTCCGACCCAGCGAGGCAACAACGCTATCGCTTTGAGTGAGCAACTCGTTTTTCGACTGCCCGATCCTGGGCAGCACATCGAGAGTAAGGCTCTTCTTGATTATGGTCTGGTCATAGGCCGCCGAAAGCTCTTTGTAGTAGAGATGATCCTTTGGCTGTATCCAGGCCTGCGGGTATGTCAGCGAGCAGCCGCAAACACAGCAAAGGGAGACCAGGGCAAAAAAGCCATAATAAAAAGTCTTTGCCCCGAATTGCTTGCCTCGCACTCTAAATGTTGAACTCATGTCATTTCTCCTTCTGAAAAAAACGACTTTCCGGCAGTGCAGCCGAACTGCTGCAAATACTCCATCAGACCTCCTTCGAGTCGATCCATTTCATCATATCGCGCAGTTTTCTCCCGACCGTCTCAAGCTGGCCGCCGTGGTCTTTGTCATAGAGTTCGTTGAAGTTCTTCAGGCCGGCTTTGTACTCGCCGACCCATTCCTTGGCAAATTGGCCGGACGTGATTTCCGAGAGTATCTTCTTCATTTCAGCCCTGGTCTGCTCGGTGATTATCCTCGATCCGCGGGTTAAATCGCCGTACTCTGCCGTGTTCGATATGCTGTATCTCATATAGCTCAGCCCGCCCTGGTACATAAGATCGACTATGAGCTTGACCTCGTGCATACACTCGAAATAGGCGATTTCAGGCTGATAACCGGCCTCAACGAGCGTCTCGAAACCGGCCTTGATAAGCGCCGTAAGGCCTCCGCAGAGCACACACTGCTCACCGAACAGGTCGGTCTCGGTTTCCTCTTTGTATGTGGTCTCGATAATACCTGCCCGCGCGCCGCCTATTCCATTGGCCCAGGCAAGTGCGATTTGCTTGGCGTCGCCTGTTGCATCCTGCTCGACAGCTATGAGGTTCGCCACGCCGCCGCCCTTCTCGTACTCGCTGCGAACCAGGTGTCCGGGTCCCTTGGGGGCTATCATCACAACGTTAACGCCCTTAGGCGGGACAATGTATTTGAAGTGGATATTGAAACCGTGGCAGAAGCCAAGTGTCTGGCCGGGTTTCAAATTCGGCGCAATCCAGGCCTCGTAAATCTCTGCCTGAATTTCGTCCGGCAAGGTTACTATAACCAGGGCCGCTCCGTCCATAGCCGTTTTTATGTCGCCCGGTGAAAAACAGTGCTCGGTAGCGAGCTTGAAGTTATCGGTTCCTTCTAACTCAGCCACAGCTACCTCAATTCCGCTGTCGCGCAGATTCAGGCTGTGGGCATGACCCTGACTGCCGTAACCGATAACCGCCACCTTCTTGCCCTTCAGCGGGTCTATCGGGGCGTCTTGTTCGTAATAGATTGTTACTGCCATAATCTGTGAACTCCTTTCTCAATCAGCAGACAAGTCACTGTAACTTATCAGTTTTATCTTTCTTTTCTTTATAACATTTTTAACCTTGTCGCTCGTAAAGGCCCTGGTGACCGCATCGCGGTGCTTCGCGACGTTCCAATAGCCCTTGTGGCCCATAGCTCTCATCTCGGGCGTATCCAGGCCCGGATGCTCGACGAGTATCCATGTGCCCGGCTTTAGCTCCTCGATCAGTTTGACCAACGCCGCTACCCTCTCCTTGGCGTCCGCTTCGCTGCCCCCAAACCCACCTATCCCCTTGGCTTGGGGAAATTCCACCGGCAGCTTGTACTCCTTTGCAAGCCTCTGAACTAACGCCCTTAGCTGCGGCGTACTCGTTGGCGTGCCCATGTGGCTGGTCAGATGTGATACCTGCGGAATCTTTTTCACAGCCAGTTCGATTTGGGCCCTTAGCTCTTTTTCCACCTCTTCCAATTTCGGCTTGGCGTCCAGAAAGCCCGTATTCGGCGGGAAATCGCTCCTCTGCCGCGTCATCGGGAAGAAATGCCCCTGTTCGTCCACCAGACTCCGAGCTGCGGTAATCGGCCCCCATTTGCAGTTTTCCCACTCACTTGTCAATGTAAGGTGGACTCCGACGTCGTACTCAGGGGTTTGCTTGAGCATTTTCGCCGCTTCATTGAACCACGGTGCCGGGACCATCACCTCCACCGACCGTGCGATTCCCTCGCGATACGATTTCATGCAGGCCAGATTGGCCGCGTGGCTCGAACCGATATCGTCCGCCCTTACAATGAGCCTTATTTGTCCGTCGCTGCGTGCGCTTTCAGCACCCGCCTTGACTGCTACCGAGACTATCGGCCACAGGCAAGCCGTCAAAACAACGGCCAAAACACAACAAAATCGCTTTCTATACTGCACGCCGGATATCTCCTTTGAGTTTTCGCTGTGAGCCCCACTCTTCCTGGGGTCTTGGCGAGACCTCGAAGCACACATACCTTTGACTCGCTGCCGGATTCCAAGTTCCCACATTATATTAAAGGCTGCTGCCGGGGCAAGGAATTTATAGACGCCCGTAGGCATCAGGACTCGATTTTGCCTGTCTCGGCATCGCGATTGTGCCGGTTCTGGCCACGCTCTTGATACCGTAGGGCTTGCACGCATTGATAAAGGCGTCGATCTTCGATTCCGGGCCGCTGACCTCAATCATCAGTGTTTTCTGGCCGATATCCACGACCTTCCCCCTGAACATCTCTACCAAAGAGACGATTTCAGGCCGCTTCTCAGGCGGAGCAACGACCGAGACGAGCATCAAATCACGCGCCACTATCGGCTGACCGACAAAATCCTGGACCTTGACAACAGGCACAACCTTGGCTAATTGTTTACGAACCTGTTCAACCACTCTGTCGTCGCCAACGACTACTATCGTCATCCGGCTGAGCTTGGGGTCTTCCGTTCGCCCGACAACAAGAGAATCAATGTTAAACGCCCTGGCGGCAAACATCCCGGCAATGTGCGCCAGAACGCCCGGCTTATTCTCAACTAATGCGCTTATCAAATGCTTCATTTTTCACGCCGCTTTCCAAGTTCAAATCAGATCAGTCTTTCCAGAATATCAAGTCCATCCATTTCATTTAAGCTTTTCCCCGACGGCACCATCGGCCATACATTTTCTTCACGATCAACCTTGAAATCAACAACACAAGGCTTCTTCTGGGCCAGCATCTCCTTGACCGTCTTCGGAACGTCGGCCTTTTTGTCCACCGTCATCCCTATCGCCCCAAGTGCACGGGCAAGGTCGGCATAATCCGGATTAGCCAGATATGTCTTGGAATAACGCTTGCCATAGAAAAGTTCCTGCCATTGCCGAACCATCCCCATATAACCGTTGTTAAGGATGCAAACCTTAATCGGCAGATTGTGTTCAACGGCGGTGGCCAGTTCGGTCATCGTCATATTGAAACTGTGGTCGCCGTCAATATCTACAACCGTCGCCTTCGGATCGGCTATCTGGGCGCCTATGGCAGCGGGAAGACCGAAGCCCATCGTGCCCAGCCCGCCCGAGCTTATAAGCTGGCGCGGCTTGGTGAATTTGTAGAACTGGGCCGCCCACATCTGATTCTGACCCACCCCGGTAGTCACGATAGCTTTATTCTTCGTCTGACTGCAAATCTCATCGATAACATATTGAGGCTTAATCGTCTTTGAATCCAGGTCGTAACGGAACGGGAACTTTTTCTTCCAGTCGGCAATCTTATCGAACCATTTCTTTCTTTCGTGGTGTTCGACTCCTTTGGCCAGTTCACGGAGTATCTCTTTGGCATCTCCGACAACCGGAATATCCACACGAACATTTTTCGATATGCTGGCGGGGTCTATATCGATGTGTATAATCTTTGCGTTCGGAGCGAAGGCAGCAATCTTGCCCGTTACCCTATCGTCGAATCGTGCGCCTACGGCGATTAGCAGGTCGCATTCCTGGACCGCATAATTGGCGTAAGCCGAGCCGTGCATCCCGAGCATGTCGAGTGATTTGGGCTTGGTCTGGTCGTAACTGCCCAGACCGAGCAGCGTCATCGTTACGGGAAGATTCGCTTTTTCGGCCAGGGCTCTGAGCTCTTTGCTCGCGTTGGCGCTAATAACGCCGCCGCCGACGTAGAGGACCGGTTGTTGCGACTTGTTTATCGCCTTTGCCGCCGTCGATATCTGTCTGGCGTGCCCTTCGGTGCGCACGCGATAGCCGGGCAAGTCCATCTCGTCCGGCCCATCGGCTTTGTATTTGCTTACCGCAACGTCAACCGGCAAATCTATCAGCACGGGGCCCTTCCGACCGGTCGAAGCGATATGAAAAGCCTCGCGAATCGTGCGGGCCAAATCTTTGACGTCTTCAACGATGCAATTGTATTTCGTAACCGGGCGCGTGATGCCTGTTGTATCGGCTTCCTGAAAGGCATCGTTTCCGATCAACTCCGTGCGAACCTGCCCCGTCAGCGCAACCAGCGGTATCGAATCCATATTCGCCGTGGCAAGACCGGTTACCAGGTTGCAGGCTCCCGGCCCGCTGGTCGCCACCACAACGCCCACCTTGCCGCTAACGCGGGCGTATGCGTCAGCCATGTGACAGCCGCCCTGCTCGTGGCGCGGGACAATAAAGTTGATAGGCGCATCGTACAACTTGTCGAACAAAGGCAACACAACGCCGCCGATGTATCCGAACATCGTATCGACGCCCTCTTCAATGAGCGTATCGACGACAATCTGTGCACCTGTCTTGGTGGTGGACGCCGCAGCGCGAGGTTTGGACTCCATCTGTCATATCCCTTTCCTGATAAACATAATATCGTTATTCCGGTCAATTACAGCTCTAAGGCTCCCCTCCGATGGATCAGCCGTTTCTGCTCGCAAAAGCGGCCGGGCCAACCGAAGATTCCGAGCCCTGCCATAATTCCATAACCACCCGTTCCCACGGGTGTCTCAGGGTCGTATATGCGTGTTTCCACACAAATACAAGTGCGTTCTACAAAAAAAACGTCGCTATGTCAAATACTTTCGGCAATTTATCTCCCTGCAGACAACCTTTTTGCCTCTCCAGACCGTAGAAAAATGGCTGGCTTTACGCCGATTCGCTGGTATAATGGCAACGGTAAATGAATTTATTGGAGTATTTTTATGTGCGACAAATGCGGCTGTAGCGAAACCAACGCTGAAAAGACCCTCGAAGATAAGGTTAAAGAGACAATTGAGAACATTCGGCCGAGCCTGCAGGCACACGGCGGAGATGTCGAATTTGTGGCGCTGGGCGACGATAATACGGTGAAACTCCGCCTCCAGGGCGCCTGCCAGGGCTGCCCCGGTGCTCAAATGACGATGAAAATGGGTATCGAGAGAATTCTCAAGGAAAAGGTGCCGGAGGTTAAAGAGGTTGTCGCCGCCAGCTAAGGTGGGGCCCGAACCCGTGTTTCTCGCCGCCGAGAGGGCGCCAGGTTATTCCGCAAGTTTCTCCAACTGTATTGTTTGGAACATTCCCGTGGTGTTTCTGAGCGGAGTTAGTGCGTATTCCATTGCCTTGACGGCCGGGTAAGTGAACGATGGAAGAAGTTGTCGCAGCGTCAGGCCGCCGCTGAGCAGGTACCGAAGCGGAGTGTGGTTGCGAATCCGCATTATTCCCAAGGAAGGGAATTCCTCTTCGAACAGCTTTCGGTCTCGCGAGAAGATTATCC
>JAUVXL010000066.1 GCA_030603595.1 Sedimentisphaerales bacterium
TAGTCCATGAACTGCCATACGAGGTGCGACGGGTCGTAGTTCAGGCCGAAATTGGGCGAGGGGATCTCCTTGAACATCCTTCGCCAGATCGCCGGCGACGATGCCAGGTTCTTGCCGCCGGGCCATTCGTCGTTACTGAAGAACATCGGACAATTCTCAATTCCGATTTTCACCCCTCGTTTCTCGGCATATCTGACGATGGGCGGCCAGACCTTCTTGAATCGCTTGAAGTTGTCTTCGATGCTGCTGAGGTGATCCTTGCCGACGAACGTGTTGACGTTTTTGAGCCCTAATTTTCTGGCGGCGTCGATTACCTTTTTGATGTGGGCGACGTAACGATCGGCGTTTTTCTTGTTCGCTTCGAGCGGATTCGGATAGTAGCCCAGGCCCGAGATGGCGACGCCCTTCTCATCGAGAAGGTTGTGAATATCGTCTATTTTCTTCTTGGACCCGCCGAGGCGGGCGGCATCGATGTGGGTAACGCCGGCGTATCGCCTCTCCGCCTTTCCTACGGGCCAGCACATTATCTCGACGCACGAGTATCCAATCTCCGCAGCGAAAGAAATCACCTGCTCGAATGTCTGATCCGCCAAAATCGCACTTACAAAACCAAGCTTGATCATCTTGCATTGCTCCTCTTATCCGACCTCGACCCAGGCTCGCTTACTGTTGCTATCCATAATCGCCTCGCACAAGACCATCTCGCGAAGTCCGTCCTTGAAGGTCGGATACAATGGAGGACCGCTCGCCTGGCCTGATATATGTGCGTACACTTCTTTGAGAAGCTGCTTGAACGTATCGGGGAATCCCTCGTTATGGCCGCCCGGATAGTCAATCAGGTTCATACATTCGGGATACACCAGAGAAGGATCTCGCATCTTAATCTCATTGTTGCCATCCCGTTTGCCGATCCAGATTTGGTTCGGCGCCTCCGATTCCCACGCAACGGCCTGTTTCGAGCCGTCGAGTTCGAAATAGAGCCTGTTCTTCCTGCCCGCGGCGACCTGGTTGACTGTCATAACGCCCCGGCCTTCGTTCTCGAACCTGAACATGACTGTTGCATAGTCCTCGGTGTTTATGGGCATGTCCTGGTAGTCTTCGGGCTTGAGTACCTTGCCGGCGTAGGTCTCGACGGGCTTTAACGGTTTCTTCCTGACCTTGTGAAACGTCGCAAAATCGGCGCAGACCTCCGTAATCTTCAGGCCCGTGACAAATTCGATCAGGTCCATCCAGTGCGAACCGATATCGGCGACGGCCCTGGACTGGCCGGACTGGTCGGGCTCGAGGCGCCAGTTATAGTCCGTCGCGTGGAAGAGCCAGTCCTGCAGATAGGAGCCCTGCACGGCAAAGACCTCACCGATATCACCCTTATCGACCATGAGTCGAAGCTGCCTCATCAACGGATAGTAGCGAATATTGAAGTTCACCGCATTCACCAGGCCGCTTTTTTCGGCCAATTCGACCAGTTCGGCGGCCTCGGCGGCGCTGACGGCAAGAGGCTTTTCGCAGATAACATGCTTACCCGCCTCGAGGACAGCCTTGGCCATTTCATAATGCAGGTAATTGGGCGAGCAGATGTGAACGGATTGAATCTGCTCGTCCTTTAGAAGTTCCGTGTAATCGCCGTAGTGCCTCTCGATGCCGAGCATTTCAGCCTTTGATTTGGCAACGTCGTCGGAGCACTCGCCCAGGGCGGCAACTTCGATATTGCCCAGGCGTCTCAACGCCTCGATATGGGCCGGGCCGATGAAACCCGTGCCTATGACGCCGACCTTAATTTTTTCCATATCTCTGATTCCTTAACCCAGTCAACTTGAGTAAGTTACTCAAACTGACCGTTTTTAAGCCAAATATTGATGTAAGTATCGCATTGACAAAAGATAACACCATCCCTGTTTTCACAGGGACAAGCTTGTCATTCCTGCGCAAGCAGGAATCTATTACCTCGCTGTTTTACTGGATTCCCGCTTTCGCGGGAATGACGGTTAAGAATCGATCAGTTTGAGTAAGTTAGATCAATGCCGGTCGGCAGATTCGAGATAAGCTCGTTGTTGGCGTTAAGCATTGCGCCCTCTTCGATAGCCAGCGCGACATTGGCGCCGTCCGTGACCGCTCCGCGAACGTTTCTGACGCTCTTCGAATCGCCGACCTTAACAACGGTCAGACCGGACTTGAGCAGATTATCATACGCCGCGTCGTTGGGTGTGACGTTGGCAAGAACGACTGTGTCAACCTTTATCTCCGAACGCGCGAACGTGCTATCTACAATAACAACCGTGCCGTTCTTCTTGATTTCGAGGAGCGAAGAACTGGGGATGATCCTGACGGGGTTCTTGTACGTCTTGCTCTTCAGCCCCTCGCCGTTGCCGCAGGCAAAGCGCTTCATCATCACGTCCCGATGGACCGGCTCCATCCATTCGGCGAAGTCGCGATTCTCAGTGACAATCGTAACATTTTTACCCGCACAGCCGAGTTGCTCGGCAGCATCGGCGGCGCCGAAATGATCGCCCCAGATTAAAACATTCGGCCCGCATTTGGCCGGCTCAGGCTTGTCGACCGGATAGTACTTGCACTTGGTATTCTTACATCGCAGAACATCTTCGAATGTGACGACCGAGGGCAGGTCGATTCCGGGAATGTCCGGCCTGGCGACTTTGCCTCCCGTTGCCAGCAAGACAACATCAAATCCCTTGAGGTCTTCGGTCTTCGGCTCAGTGCGGAACTTAACCTGGACACCGAGCTTTTTGACCTGCCGTCTGAGCCAATCGGCGTGCCAGCGCATCTTATCCTTGCCGGGCACGGTGCAGCAATACAACATCGCGCCGCCGAGTTCGCCGGACTTCTCGAATATCGTAACCTTATGCCCGCGCAAAGCCGAGATTCGCCCCGCCTCCATCCCCGCAGGCCCGCCCCCTATGACCGCGACTTTGCAGGCCTTCCTAGCGGGTTGGAGGTGAATGAATCGCTCATCACCGATAGCGGGATTGATGGCGCATCGCATATCACGCCTGATCATCAGGGATTCCTGCCAGCAGCCGACGAGGCAGGAGATGCACCGTCGGATATCCTTCTTATTGCCGGTCCGGGCCTTATTGGCCCAGTAGGGGTCGGCTATCAATTGCCTCGACATCCCGACCATATCCGCCTTGCCCTGGGCCAGTATCTTCTCGCAGTAGTCCGGATTCCTCAGAGAATGGCTGGTGATGACGGGAATATTGACGTGCTTCTTGACCTCCTCGGCTGTGTATGTATTCCATCCTTCGGGATAGTACATCGGATCCATGACCGTCCCGGGCGACTCGAATATCCCCGCAGTGATATCGACGTAGGCCAGGCCCATTTCTTCCATGAGCTTTGCGACCCTGACGGTCTCATCGAGCCTGCGGCCGCCTTCTATCCATTCATCGCCGGAATAGCGAATGCCCAGTGGATAATCCTTGCCGCACTTCATTTGAATCCGGGTAACAATCTCCATCGTAAAACGCATCCTGCCCATAAAGCTGCCGCCGAATCGGTCGGTTCGCTTGTTCACAAAAGGGCTCATGAACTGGGCAATCAGATATCCATGCGCTGCGTGGAGTTCGACCGAATCAAAACCGGCCTGCTGAACCCGCCAGGCGGCCTCGCCGAATTTCTCAATCAGGTCATATATCTCCTCGACCGTCATTGCGCGTACCGACTTGCCCTGTGCCATACTCTCGGCGTATATGACCTCATGGCCGGCCGAGCCCGGGACATCCAGCAAATGGTCGCTTGCGGACATCAGGTTCTTTCGCGGCCAGGCGGCCTGGCGACCCGGATGCTGAATCTGGACCGCGCATTTCGCTCCGTGGCGGTGCATCGCCTCGGCAAGGTGAGCAAGCCCCGGAATCAACGGGTCCTCGTCCGCTGCAAGGCAAGTCACCGTCGGCCTTCCCGTCGCCTTGTCGGGCGTCGTGGCGCCAACTATAATAAATCCACAACCTCCCTTGGCAATTTCCTCATGATAGGTAATTACCCTTGGATTCACAGAGCCATCCGCATTGGCCGAGCTTATATCAGTCGGAACCATCACGACTCTGTTGGGGATCGTCATATTGCCGATTTGAATTGGACTAAACAACGTCGGGTAATGTTTGTTTTTCATAGTCGTAGCATTGCTCCATAATAGTCTCGGTTGCCGTTGCCCCGAATCGTGTGCAGCCGACTTCTCTGACCTTCAAAGCCATATCGAGATCCCGCACGCCGCCGGCAGCCTTTACTTGGACTTTCTGGGATACGCACTCCCGCATAAGGCGCAGGTCTTCGAGTGTTGCTCCGCCGCCAGCAAATCCGGTGGAGGTTTTCACGAAATCAACTCCGGCCTCTTCCGCGAGTCGGCAGGCGACCCTCTTCTGCTCATCGGTAAGGTAGTAGTTCTCGAAAATGACCTTCACCAGTACGTTGTGACGGTGGGCCGCCTCGACAACCGCCCGAATATCCTTCTTTACATAATCGTAGTCGCCGCCGAGCAGCCTGCTGATATTGAGGACCATGTCCAGTTCGACCGCGCCGTCTTTGATAGCCTGCTCGGCCTCGCAGACCTTTGTTTCGGTTTTATTGTAGCCGTGGGGGAAGCCGACAACGGTCGTTGTTTTGACATCCGAGCCATCGAGAAGCTCCTTGACCAATGCCACTTCGCTCGGAGCGCAGCAAACAGTGGCGGTTTTATACTTCCTGGCAATCCGGCAGCCTTCGCGAATATCCTTCTCGGTCAACTCCGGACGCAGCAGCGAATGGTCAATCATCTTTGCAATATCATCACAAGTGCAATCCATAAGTACCTCCTGAAAATTCAGA
Source organism: Sedimentisphaerales bacterium (assembly GCA_030603595.1). Taxonomy (GTDB): domain Bacteria; phylum Planctomycetota; class Phycisphaerae; order Sedimentisphaerales; family Anaerobacaceae; genus JAFGCD01. The sequence continues at coordinate 4,819 of JAUVXL010000066.1, forward strand.
GCATATATTATATGTGGGCCCGCGCCAAGCCGAGAAAAAACGAATCCGCCGTGATTGGCCGGTCTTGACGATATTCCCGTTAAACGGAGATGCATCGTCCTTCGGACCCCCGATTCGCTCAAAAGAGGCGTTCCGAAAACAAGATGCAGCATATTACGATTATTCCTATGGTGACGATGACTACGCCGATCCAGAAGGTTTCCTTTTGCATAAACCACTATTCCTTAGTTGCCCGACGACAGGCGTCTCAGGATCGCCTGCTTGTCTATAATGAAACATATAAGTATAAGATCACATTCTGAAAAATCCATCGTGGAAACTACGTGGTTTTGAGATAAGCGGCATTTTTTTGCGATCCCGCGTCCAGGCAGTCCGCTATTGCGTTTAGAACGTATTCCTCGGGCTACGGGATAGGTCGCTGACGAGCTTGTATAGCTTGAACATCTCCTCAATCCGAGCCGTTTGGGTATCGCCGGCATGCACTACGACGCGGTATTGGAGCTTTAGCATCTTTGCCTTGGGCAGTTGAAGTTTACCGCCTTCGAGCCAGTTCATCGGTGTCGGCGAAAAGAACCCGTAGTCGCGGGTGAACCACTTGCACGGGAACCAGCGGTTGTTGGGATTGTCGAAGATTGCGATTCCTTCCGTGGCGCCGTTGCGTGTTCCGTAGTAGTCGCACCAGGCGGAGTTGACGCCCCAGGTGCCTTTCTCGGTTGTTTTGCCCTCGGCGTTGACCAAAGTGCCGCCGGATTTGACGCTGAGTTCCGGCACGACTCGCGCCGAGAACAGGGCGTGGTTTGATTTTAGAATAGCCACGTCGGTGAGCGGCTCGATGGTGATATCGAAATCGATGGTTCGCAAGTCTTTGCTCGGTGCGGTGATAGTGATGCGTCGGCTGTCTTTGATAATCGGTTCGGCATCGGGCTGTTTCCAGAGGCATTCGTCCGTGAAGACTACTCGTTGTCCGCCCGATTCGACAATCTTCGGTGTCTGTGAAAAGATTTGTCCTCTATCGATGGTCTCCTGCCAGTAATTTCCGCCGTTGACTCTGTCGCAGCCGAAGAATAGCGAGTGGTGGTGAGGATACGGCTGCGATGTCTCGGTCGTGACGGATTTGCCCGATGCCGGCCCATTCACGGGCCAAAAGTACGGGTATTTCTGAGTCTTGCCGAATTTGTAGCATGTAAAAAGCTTGCCCTCGACCGTCACGACGACCTTATCCTTTTCGATCTTGGCAGTCACCTTCTGCGCGCCCTCACCCCAGGCAACCGATCCTACAGATGCAAGAACGCCAACAAAAAACAATATCGCCGAAACTTCAATCAGTCTCATCTGTCGAGTCATGTTCGCTTCTTTCAATAGTCAATAGTAAATAGCAAATAGTAAATTCTACACCCGCCACGGGCTTCGCATTGGTTTTGAGAGTAATTTGTTCGCATCGGCGTCGTTTACGAACTGCTCGTTCTTCGGGTCCCACTTCAGCTTTCTGCCGAGGCGCATTGCGATATCGCCCAGCAGGCACACGCTGCAAGAGCGGTGGGCGACCTCCGCCGGTGCGACGGTTTCCTTGCGTGACTTAATGCACTCGTATAGATTCTTCTTATGGCTGGTGCTCTTGTAGAGGTGGATTTCGTCGGGCTTTATCGTCGAGGTCAGCAGTGATTTTGGATTCGCATCGATTGTGCCTCGTTTGACATAGACCCAGCCCTCCGTTCCCTCGAAGAGGACGCCTTGTTTGTTCTTGCTGGTGTCCGTACAGGTGACGATGACGCCGTTTGCGTGCTTATACGTTATGCTGAATTTGCCGTGGACGTCCCAGAGCCCGTTTGTGGGGAACACGGCCTCGCCCTCGATTTCCACGGGGCCTGTGTATTCGGTTCCCATTCCCCACTGGGCAATGTCATTATGGTGGCTGCCCCATCCCGTTATCATCCCTGCTCCGTAGTCTGCGATTCGCAGCCAGCCGGGCCGACCGTAGCCCTTTTGCGGGTGGACGCGCTTTTCAGTATAGGGCGCCCAGGGCGCCGGGCCGAGCCAGAAATCGTAATCGAGGGCGTCCGGCACGGGCATCGGCGGCGTCGGAGTTGTGCCGGGGTCGGTGCCGAAGCCGACCTTGACCGTTTTTAATTCGCCGATCCTTCCGTTGCGAACCAACTCGCAGGCCTGCCTGAACCGCGAATCGGACCGCTGCTGGCTGCCGATTTGGAAGATACGTCCGTAGCGGCGAACCGTATCGCTCAAGATGCGGCCTCCCTGGATGGTAAGGCTCATGGGCTTTTGCATGAAGATATCCTTGCCCGCCTTGGCGGCTTCGATAGCCGGGATGGCATGCCAGTGGTCCGGCGTGGCGATCTGAACGGCGTCGATATCGGCCCGTGCGATTAGTTCGCGGAAGTCCCCGTATGCGGCGCAGCCTTTGCCGGCGTAGTGTTTCTCCACACGCTCTTTGGAGGCGTTGGTTCGATTGGAGTCAACGTCGCAGACGGCGACTACCTGCACCTGCTTTAGTCCCAGGGCCTCTCCCAGATCGCCGTTGCCCATTCGTCCGACGCCGATAGCGCCGACTGTGATCCGCTCGCTCGGAGCATCCGCCCCAAAAACCGAAGCCGGGACAATTGCAGGGGCCAAAAGCGCCCCACCAGCCGCAACGGCCGAACTTCTCAACAATTCCCTGCGTGTTACTGTATGCGTCTTTCTCATATCAGGCCCCTGGTCTTAAATAGTTTCTGTTGCGGAAAGCCGAAATCACCAATATCACCCCTGCGAAGCTTGTCCTCGATCTCGGTCGAGGACAAGCTTCGCGGGAATGACAAATAATGTTTCCGCAACAGGAACTAAATAATCAATCGTCAATAATCAATTCATAGCCGCCATGGGCTTCGCATGGGTCGGCTCAGCAGCCGATTGGCGGTCTCGTCGTTGGTGAATGTTTCGGCGTCCGGGTCCCATTGGAGCTTGCGTCCGGTCCGGATGGCGATATGCCCCAGTTGGCAGAGCGATGTCGTTCGATGGCCTATCTCGGCGTCGGCGAGGGTTTGTCCTCGGGTCTTTACGGCGTCGATGAAGTCCCTCTTCTCGCCCTTCAACGGCAGATGTATCTCATTCGGCCCGATAGGCGATTTCAAGATCGATTCTGGCTCGGCCTTTATGCTTCGTTTGCCGTAGTCGGCTTCGATCCAGCCTTCGTCGCCCTCGAATCGAACGTATGGTCTGCTAATGCTGTAGAACATTCGCACGCCGTTGGCGAACTTATAGCGGATATCCAGGCTTAGCAGAACGTTCCACAAGCCGTCGGCGGGGAATTTCCCCGTCCCCTCGATCTCAACCGGCCCGGTTCGCTCGGTGCCGTTGCCCCACTGGGCGATGTCGTTTAGATGCACGCCCCAATTCGTCACCATGCCCTCGCAGTAATCGAGGACTCTCATCCAGCCGGGGCGATCATAGCTGCGGCGGGGATGCACGCGCTGCAGCGTATAAGGGGCCTGCGGAGCCGGGCCGAGCCATAAGTCGTAGTCTAATTCTTCCGGCACGGGCATTGTGGCTTGCGGGGCGCCTGCTATGTCGCCGGCGGGTACGCCCGTGCGAATTGTGTGGACCTTGCCGATCCTGCCGTTGAGGACCAGTTCGCACGTCTTCTGGAAGCACTGGTGCGAACGAAACTCGCTATCGGTACGGAATACTCTGCCGTACCGCGTGACCGTATCGCTGAGCGCCCTGCCCTCGGCGATGCTCAAGGTCAGCGGCTTTTCGCAGCAGATGTCCTTTCCCGCGCGGGCTGCGGCCGTCGCCATCGGGACGTGCCAATGGTCCGGCGTGGAGATCATCACCGCATCGATATCGCCGCGGCCCAGAATCTCGCGGAAATCTTTATGAGCCGAGCAGCCCTTGAATGTTCCCGATGTTTTTTCTTTTGCGTATCCCTTCTCGACGGCCTTTTTGGCGTTGTCCAGCCGCCAGGCGTCAACGTCGTTGACAGCCACCACCTGCACATCGGAGAAACCGAGGAAAGTCTTGAGATTGGAGTGATAGGCCTGGCGACCCATGCCGATCATGCCGATGGTGATGCGGTTGCTCGGAGTATCGCCACCGAATACGCTGCTCGGCACTATTGTCGGGTCAAGCAGAGCGGTTGCCGCGCCGGCGGTAATCGAATCTTTAAGAAACCGCCGGCGATTTAGGCCGCGTCGTGTGTTAGTTCTTTGCTTCTTCAGCGTTCTTACCCTGCCTTTCACGCAACGAACCGGTATTTGCGCCTTCTTGAGGCGATGAACAATCATAGCAAGTAAACGAGGGCGGGTCAATCCCTTGGCGGGAGATAACCGTTCCAAGAATTGGGGCGGAATATTTCCAATTCGTAGCCAAGTATTTGTTTTCCAATAACTTAGTATCGTCCCAAAGGGTAAGGTACTTCTCGAAGATATTGAGCCCTTTGGCGTTCTTGACCGATTCTTCCACGCTTCGTTATCTCCTGTTTCAACGATTTTTTAGGATTTCAGGCATCTTCTCTACAAGAGCCTTTATTTCATCACGCACTCTCCGGTAGCAGTCGAGCGCCTCTTCCGGGCTATTTGCCTCCTTTGCAAGTCTGGGCGGGTCGTCGAATCCGAAGTGCAGCACCTTCGCCTCGCCCGGAAAAATCGGGCAGTGCTCGGCGGCATGGTCGCAAACGGTTATAACGTAGTCAAATTCGATTTCCTTCAGTTCATCAACGTGTTTCGAGCGATGACCGGATATATCGACTCCCGCCTCGGCCATCACCTTGACGGCGTCGGGATTCAACCCGTGCGTCTCAATACCCGCGGAGTAGGCTTCGATGGTCTCGGACTTGAGCCGGCGCACCCAGCCCTCGGCCATCTGGCTCCGGCACGAATTGCCCGTGCACAGGAATAGAATCTTCATTTTCTGTTCTGCTTTGAGACAAGTTTTAGGGCTGCCTCTGCTACTCGAACACCGAGTTGCCTGGCGGTCGCCATGCCTAATTCATCCTTTGTGATGTCGTCCTTATAGGCGTTCCAGAGAGTTGCGCCCTGATGAGCACCCGGCTTGCCACCGACAATCACGACTTCGTGGCAGAGCATTGCCGCCTGTATCCGCTCGATTACGAGTTCCTGGCCCCCGTTGCGATAGGCCCCGACGCTGAGTACGCCCACCGCTTTGTCTGCGAGGAGCAGCTTTGGCTTGCGCAGAACGGCTAACCGCTCCAGGAACGCCTTGCAGAGGGAACTCATAGACCGGAAATAGCTCGGCGAGCCGATTATGATACCGCCAAGGTCGGGGGCCTTGAGCGAGGGCAGGGTCAATTGGAAATCATCCATTACTTCTCGTGCCTCGCCCGGCTTAGCGCCGCCGGACCAACCTGCGATGGCCTTGCCGCCTAAGTCAATCAGCTCAACTTCAATGCGTGAATCGACTTCTTTTGCGGCGTCGAGGGCGACCTTGACCGACGTGGCCGTCGTCTTGCCTTTGCGCGGGCTGCAGGAGATACCCAATATTCTAACACTCTTCTTGTTCGCTGCTTTTGCCGTGGTCGAGCCAAGGGCAGCAGCGGCTCCGGTTGCGATTGAGGTTGCGATAAACTTTCTCCGATTCATTCTTGTGCCTCCAAATTGAGCTTCGATTTTGATTTCTTTGTCTTAGCAATTACAAATTCGGTTTTGATTTTGTCATAGTTAGCTCCAGTTGTGGAAACAGTGTTTGTCATTCCTGCGAAAGCAGGAATCCATTTTTTTCGGGCTGGACCCCTGCTACCCGCTTTCGCGGGCACAAGCTTCGCAGGGGTGACGTTGGCGATTCCGGCTTTCCGCAACAGAAACTAATTGATCAATTTGATCAGTTACGTCCTTTCGATAAATCGAGAAGAAACAGGTTTATTATGCAGTCCAAATGAGATAGAGCCCTGCGAGCAGGACGAGGCCGCCGCAGATTCTTTTAAGGATCAGGGCGCCTTTGGATTTTTCGTTCCAGTTCATATACCTCTGCACAAGCTCCGTGCAGGTGCCGGCCAGGACAATCACCGAGCAGTGGCCGATGCCGTACATCACGAGCAGGAGTATCCCATATAGCATCGCGCTCGAGGCCAGTCTGAATGTCACTGCGAGCATCGGCGCCATATAAGCGAACGTGCACGGGCCCAGGGCGACCCCGAAAACAAGCCCCAATACCAGTGCGGCGAGCATACCCTTGCGCTTCATACCAATTTGGCCGGGTCCGCCAAAAGGCATCGGCAGGACATCAAGCAGATGCAGCCCAACGACGAAAAATATGGCCGCCACGAAGTAGTTGCCGTATTTGCCGACATCGCCCATCATCCGCCCTGCCGCAGCGGTTACGGCCCCGATCGCCGCGATAGTGATTAGAATCCCGACAGCGAAAAGACTTGAAATTACAAATGCCCTTCTGGTCGATATTCGTCCCTGCTTATCGATGAAGCCCACTATCAAGGGGATGCTCGCCAGGTGACAGGGGCTCAGAATGATACTGAGAATCCCCCACAAAAAAGACGCACCGATAGCGATTAAGGGCGTTCCCTCGACGGCATGCGTTAGTGTTGTGAAGATTCTTTCCATATTCGCTATTTGACTCCCATTTGCGACAGTCTCTTCTCGATTTCCTCCTGCGCGAAGAAACCGACATGGCGAAAGACCTCTTTGCCGCTTTTATCGAAGAATACCTGGACGGGAATTGTCTGGACACCATAGCGACCGGTCAGAATCGGCTTTTCCTTAACATGGACAAACAGAACGTTGACTTTGCCCTCGTATTTCTTTTTGAGCGTATCGAGTATCGGCGCCATCATGTCACAGGGTATGCAGCCGACGGACCCGAAATCAACGAGGGAGGGTTTGCTGCTTGCGCGGGCTTTGTCCACGGGATTGTCCCTGGCGGTGGCCGCTTTGGCCTTGAGCCAGGAGGCGGAGATCTCGATATGCATTCTACGCCCGGTCGTCCGGATGTGCTCATTGACGACGTCCTGCTGTTTCTGCTGCAGCAGGTATTGCTTGATTTGCGGCCCGATCTGCGCAAGAGAGGCGCCGCCGAGCATTTGAGTGTTGGAATTGTAAAAGTCGCGTATTTCTACATCGTTAACGTCCACCGTCTTAGCCACTGTACTGAGGTAATTCTGGATGATCTGCTGTTCGGTTTCTTTCGAGATGTCCTTGTCGGCTTTCTTTGCCGCGGTTTTAGCCTCGATGAGCAGCAACTTGAAAGTGGCGATTTGCTCCAATTGGAACAAGGCGTTCTTCTTGAGTTCCGGCTGCATCTGCTCCGGGGCCTTGGCGATCTCTTCGGAGAGTTCTTTCGAGCGAACGACCAGCTTGGGGCTCCGCAGCAATATCCCTTTGGGCAGGTCCGACGCCGAAGCGTATGTCAGGGTCCCTGTCGTCAGCCCGGGATATAGGTCGTTCACCGTCGCCGGTTTTGGCGATGATGAAGATGCATCCGGAGGATTGACTCTTTCAGTCGCGCCAAGCGGGGCCAAAAGCCACAAGAGGACAAGAGAGGAGAATAAGAAAAAGCTGTAATGTTTCATTTTCGTGCTCCTGGCATTGGTTCTGTCTTTACAGTAATACGTTTTGTGAAGCATCATTTCGGGGCGCACTCGCCGATCTTGCAGGCCTTTTGAATTTGCTGGGGCGATAACTTCATCTTGGCGGCGAGCGCCTGGCTGATGGTGATGAGCCTGCCTGTTTCGTACGGGTTCTGTTCGACCCAATTCTTCAGGTTGTCGATGTTGGCAAAGAATCCCTGGTGGAAGCATCCGGCCGAGCCCCACGTGCCGTCCGGTTTTTTCCGCTGGCCGAACCACGCCACGGCTGTCTTCGGCTCCAGCGAGGCGATTCCGCCGTCAAATGTCTTGACGACGATTTCCCGGCCTGTCAGGCGGTCCTTCTCGCGAACTTCGATGTCCTTTCCGGTCCGGGCCGCCACACCCAACGCGCAGTGTGAGCAGCAGCCCCATGTGTGCACGCCGTCTTCGACAATTACCTCGGCGGCGTCCTGCGGGTAACAGGCCCGGTCGCAGAAACCGCAACGATGCGATAATTCCTGTTGCTGCAGGGGCACGAGGGCAAGGATGTTGCCCCCGCTATTGGTGCGTTCCTTGACGGCTTTGGCCTGATCGCCAAACGCCTTGGCCCGGGGCCGCCCGGTCGTCTCATCCTGACCGCAGAGGAATATCGCCTCCGTGGCAGGCACGGAATTGCCTGTACTCCAGTCGGTCACCGAAACCTTCTTTTCAAAGCCGCTTTTATCCTCGGTCAGGCACGAATACATTATGAAGTAGCAATGGGGACTACATAATCGGACCGGCCCCTTATCTGTTTGAACCGTTACAAGTGTTTTTGAATCGATGTCACCATCACACATATAACAGACGCTCTCCCTGGGCCGACTATCAACCTTGGCCGCGGTAAGCCGCTCGAAAGTGGGTGGCTCCGCAGCAGTAAGGTCCACGCCAAGCTCCTTCCACTTGCCGAGGATGTCTTCTTTAGAGTAGAAGCCTTCGTGGCGGAACAGCTCCTTTCCGGATGCATCGTAGAATATCTGTGTCGGCATAGCCTTGATGCGATATATATCGGCCGATCCCGGGTATTTGTTCAAGTCAAGGAACTGCACCGTAATCTTGCCCTGAAGCTCTTCCTCAAGTTCTTCAAGGATTGGCGCCATCAGCTTACACGGAATACATGTGCCTGCTCCGACATCGATTAGAGCGGGCAGACCCTTTCCTGTGAGCTGCTCCGGCATGTACTCCGCCGGTATCTGCAACTCGCCGCCGAGCCCTGACGTGCCCGACTTGTTGCTTTTGACGGCAATCACAACAACAACCGCGACAATCAGAACGACGACAATTGCTATTTTCACAGCCTTGTTCATAAGCGAAACACCTTCCTTTCGATATACCAACCTTGCCCAACTCGCCAGTAACCAGATCCCGGCAACCACCGCCAGCAGCAACAACGGGTTGCCTTTGGCCCCGCTGCATGGGCACTGTTGCAATAGCATTTCTATATATATCACTGATTCAAGTATTCTTTGATTTCACCTTCTATATATTCAGATAAGGCCTGCGGCTTCGATAACAGTTCCCAGACCTTTGTGAGGGTTTTGTGTCGTAGTTGATTGCCGTTTCCTGCTTTTGCTATGACCAGAGAACTTCCCGAAATGTCGAATTGTTCCTCATACTCGTTGCCGTCCCTGTCATCCAGATTGATTCGCATCCACATCAGCCTTCCGTCGGCAATCTGCCGCTCAAAGCTGTTTTCGATAACCGCCGCCGCAGTAACTTCCACAGTGATACACGCCACGCATCTGATGGTGCGATGAAAGTAGTACGCAATGACAGTTGACTCATCCTGGTTCTCGCCCGGATTCTTCTTCTCACCCGCCAAGGGCTTTGATTGGGCGTCTTGTTGGCTGAATTCGGCGGTAGCCGGGGCATTATGCGCACCGGCTGACAAGACGGCTGTATTCTGCCGACAGCCGCCGCAAATAAGCCAGAAGGCGATTGAAACTAAATGTAACGTCTTTGGAATCAAAACTGCCCTTGTCAGGAGATTACTACCTCTTTGCTTCGGGCGACAATATCTCTTTGATATTGCTTACGTCTGCGACCTTGCCGACCACTTTGACTTCCCCATCCACGGCAAGGGCCGGTGTTAGCATGACCCCGAACTTCATGATCTCATTGATGTCGGTCACCTTTTGAAGTTCGTACTCGATACCCAATTCCTTTGCCGCCGCTTCCGCATTTTCAGCCAGCTTCTTGCACTTTGGGCATCCGGAACCAAGCACTTGTATCTTTTTCATATTTTATCCTTCTGCGAATTATTCATTTGCGGTTCTTTTGGCTGTCTATCCCCAAAAGGCGCCGAAGATTATTCCTGATATTGTCGCCATCACGATTACGAGGCAAACGAAGACCGCCGTCTTGCGAGTGCCCATCACCGAGCGAATCACGAGCATATTAGGCAGCGATAGCGCCGGCCCGGCCAGCAGCAGCGCCAGTGCGGGCCCCTTGCCCATACCCGCGCCCATCAAGCCCTGAAGAATGGGAATTTCGGTGAGCGTGGCGAAGTACATGAAGGCCCCGGCTACAGAGGCGAACAGATTCGCCCAAATCGAGTTGCCGCCGACGGCGGCGTTAATCCATTTAACGGGAATCACCCCCTCGTGCCCCGGGCCCGCCCTGCCCAAAAGGAAACCCGCCACGACAACGCCCGCAAGCAGTAGAGGCAATATCTGCTTGGCGAAACCCCACGTCGCGGCAAACCATTCGCCTATTTCCCCTCTGCTGAACCAGCCGAGGACCATAAGAGAAAAGGCGCCGAGAAAGACAACGACCAAAAGCCACCGGGCTCTGTAAATGAATTCGTAAATACTGTTTTTCCTGACGTCCTGCACCTGCCGAACAAGTTCCGCGGGAACCTCATGGGTTTCGCCGGATGTATCGAGAATCTTGAGGCTGTCTTCTGTCTCGCTGATGAGCGTCCCTTCGACCTGATAAGCGGTCAGGCCGCCCGGACAACAAAGAAATACCGCGCGGACGTCGCCGCTGCGAGCCCAGTTCGCGAAGACCAGAATGCCGACCATTGATGCGAAATACAACGCGTTCTTCCAGAGCGACCGTCTAACCTCTGGCTCGGGCATCGCCATTTGCAACCGGGCCTTTTGATCTTCTTCTTTGCGATAGATGATATGCATAACAACGCCGATAACCACACTGAACAAGACTGCCCCGACGATCCGAGCGATCCCCAGCTCCAAGCCAAGCACACGGGCTGTAAGAACGATGGCGAGCACATTTATAGCGGGCCCGGAATAGAGAAACGCCGTAGCAGGGCCGATACCGGCGCCCATCTTGTATATGCCGGCGAACAACGGCAGCACGGTGCAAGAGCAAACCGCCAGGATCGCCCCCGAAACACTGGCGACCCCGTAAGCGACGACCTTGTTGGCCTTGGCCCCGAGATATTTCATCACCGAGGCCTGGCTGACGAAAACCGAGATCCCCCCGGCAATGAAAAAGGCCGGAACCAGACAAAGCACAACATGTTCGCGGGCATACCACTTGACCAGATGCAGCGATTCGCTAACGGCGTTGTCGAAGCGACCGCCTCCGACCGGCAGATAGAAGCAGGCAAGGAAAACGACGATAATCGCAGCGAGTTTCTTCCATTCTTGTTTCATAATCTTCTTTCAAACGAGGTGATGGCCATGTATTGGTCCTACAGGATTCTGAGCAGCTTCTCGTTGTCCCTGGCCTGTTGTTCCAAGACCCGGCTTACGCAGGAGAAAAATTCAAGGATACAGGGGGTGCGCAGCTCATAAATCACCTTGAGGCCTTCTTTACGCGATTTTAGAACACCGCCCGCCACCATAACCGACAGGTGACGCGAGACATTCGATCGCTCCGACCCCACGTGCTCGGCGATGTCGCAGACGCATTGCTCCCCGTCCTTTAGAAAATTGAGGATGGCGATTCGCAGCGGATGCGCGATGGCCTTTGCTATCTGAGCCTGCTTCTCGAACAATAACACGTTTCTACTGTCTAACATAACATTATCCTCAATACGTTGCTATGTGAGTATATACTCATATAGTAATGCAATGTTCGCCTTGCATCAAGTATCTTGGGGTAAATTTAAAAAAAATCTGCCGGTCAATGGCTTAGGACACCATGAAGCGGAGAACGGGAGCTCGATTAACGTCAGTCAAATCAGCTTTGAAAAAAATCCAAGAAAATTTCAGATTTGTCATTGACAGCTACGACAGGCTGTCGTATAATTACGACAAGCTATCGTATTTGATTTGGAAATTAAGGATTATCAAAGTGAAACAACAGCAATTAGCAAATGCGGAACTGGCAGTCATGGATCTACTTTGGCAGAACGATCGCTTGACTGCTCGCCGGATACGCGAGCAACTCTATCCCGACGAGACTAAAGCACAGCACGGAACAGTACAAAGGCTGCTGCAGCGTCTGGAGGACAAAGGCTATGTCGAGCGTGACCGCAGCTTGTCTGTCCATCTGTTCTCGGCTGCTATCTCTCGCCAGGCATACGCGGGCGGGCAACTGGAACTGCTGGCCTCGAAATTGACGGCAGGTTCGTTCGCGCCGCTGATTACACATCTCGTCGAGGAGAAGAAAATCTCCCATAAGGAGATTGACCGGATCAGGGCCATACTGGACGGAAAGACAGGAGAAGAGGAAAAACGATGACTCATTACTTCTTGCAGATTGGCCTGAGTAATGCATGTTTCTCGCTTGCCCTGGCAATCGTGGCGATGGTCGCCGGAGCAAAGGCCAAGCGCCCTCATCTGGCCCATGCGCTTTGGCTGCTTGTCTTCGTAAAGTTAGTGACCCCGCCAATCGTCTCGATTCCCATTGTGACGATTCCGCAGCAACACGAAGCGACTGCGGCAATCGCCGACAATTCACCAACGGCCCCGATCGTCGCCGGCAATCGCCAATTCGACATTGATGGACAATCAAACGCTTCGCTGTCGGCAAGAATCGGATCCTTAGCGATCCGCCACGGCAAAGAATGGTTGCCGCCAATCTGGTTGCTGGGAAGCGTGGTTGTCTTTGCCTGGTCGATGGTCAGGGTGTCTCGCTTCAGCCGACTATTGGCGGCCGAATCCGAAGTGGCGCCGCAGCAATTGCAGACGGCCGCAGCGAAGATTGCACGCCGATTGGGACTCAACAAAACCCCAACGATTTACACGACATCAACTCGCCTGTCACCCTTGGTATGGTGGGCCGGCGGGAAAGTGAGAATTGTCATTCCAACTGTAGTACTCGAAAAAATGGAGCCTCAGCAGTCGCAATGGATTCTCGCACACGAACTGGCGCATGTACGACGACGAGATTACCTGGTCCGATGGATCGAGTGGCTCGCTTGTGTCTGCTTCTGGTGGAATCCTGTCGTATGGTGGGCCCAACGCAACCTGCGCGCAACAGAAGAAATCTGCTGTGACGCCCTTGTCCTATCCAGCATGCACCCAAAACCGAAATCTTATGCTAATTCGATTCTCAAAGCAGTCGAATCTATTGCTTGTCCGACCCTCCGTCCGCCGACAGTGGCAAGCGAGATCAACAGTGGCGGATTTCTCGAAAGGAGATTCAAGATGATCGTATCAAATAACCCAAAGAGATCCAACTCGCGTTGGTTGCAGACATGTGTTCTGCTCTGCGCGATGGTCGTGCTGCCCCTTGGCATAGCATCCGCCCATGACTACGAAGCAGTCGAAAAGCGCCTCAGGGCAGCGATAGAGGCAGGTGAACTCACCCCTGAACAAGCCAGGGCCATGATGGGAACGCTCAAAAAAGCAGGCACTGCCAAGAAGGACACCGACTACGACGCAATTGGCAAGAAGAGCAGGGCTGCTGTGAAGGCAGGCAAGATGACCAAGGAGGCCAAAGCCAAGTTGGCTGGGACCAAGAAAGGAGCTCACACCAAAAAGAAGAAGAAGGCTGACACCGACTACCGCACAATTGCCGAGAAGATCGAGGCTGCTGTCAAGGCAGGCAAGATAACCGAGGAGGAGGCCAAAGCCAAGTTGGCTAGGATCAAGAAGGGAGCCGACGCCAAAAAGAAGAAGAAGGCTGTCACCGACTACCGCGCAATTGCCGAGAAGATCGAGGCTGCTGTCAAGGCAGGCAAGATGACCGAGGAGGAGGCCAAAGCCAAGTTGGCTGGGATCAAGAAGGGAGCCGACGCCAAAAAGAAGAAGAAGGCTGACACCGACCACCGCACAATTGGCGAGAAGATCGAAGCTGCTGTGAAGGCAGGCAAGATGACCGAGGAGGAGGCCAAAGCCAAGTGGGCTGGGATCAAGAAAGGAGCCGACGCCAAAAAGAAGAAGAAGGCTGACACCGACTACCGCGCAATTGGCGAGAAGATCGAGGCTGCTGTGAAGGCAGGCAAGATGACCAAGGAGGAGGCCAAAGCCAAGTGGGCTGAGATCAAGAAGAAGGCCGCTGCCAAGGATAAGGATGACGATTAGGCCGTAGACACTATGTCTAACAGCACCAATGGCGGCCAACTCCGCCTTTTGAACGCCGTAATTAAAGGTACGCGGTACATTTTTCGCCTGCATAAACGCTGCCCAGCCGCCTACACCGTCAATCAGTGCTAAGTTCTGCCTTATGTATCTTTCCTTCCTTCCTGCCCAATAATCTACGCAAACATATCCTGGGCGAAGGCGAATGGATCCCCGAAACCCGCGACCAATCTTTCTCTCATCGTCTCTGTGTCCTCGGTGATCTCTGTGGCTGATTTTATCTTTATCCTATTTTTCTCTGTCGCTTTTCTCTTTCATGTCTCTGGGGCTTTTTCCTTCGTGCCCCCCTGTGCCATAGGCATTCGTGCAACTTCGTGGCTGACTTCTTTTGACCTAATCTGTGCCTTGTCCCGAGATTGTCGAATGGATCTGAGAAATCCTATGAACCGGAGCCGGTCAACAGGTTTTTCGTGTTCACAAACATTTTTTTTACTGCTCCTTTCCAATCAAGTATTTTTTCTCCTCGGCTCCTTCACCCAACCGGCAGGGGCTGAGGAGAAAAAATACG
>JAUVXL010000335.1 GCA_030603595.1 Sedimentisphaerales bacterium
TTCATTACGCCCCTGCAAATCTCCTTCTCCTTTTCGCTCAGCAAGTCGTTGACAAACGTATAGGTCCGCGAGAAATAATAATTATAAGGCATCCCCGCCTCGTCGTTATACCGATACCCCGTACTGCCCTTAGGGTCCCACTTTGCGCACTCCAAGAGTATGCGTTTGGCCTCCAGCCCATATTTCTCCTGCCCGCCTATCAGCCGAGTGAAAGCCAAAGTCGCCGCTCCGTTAAGCGCCTTGATAGTATAGTCGCGATTGCCCCACCAAATCTTCCGCCAAGGATCGCTGCCTCTAACAGTCCCCGCAGGATACTTCTGCGGCTCCTCAGTCGCCGGCGGCCTCGCAATAAGCCTCTCGCACTCCTTGACCAGCTTCTCATACTCCCCCTTCATCTTCCCCTTAGCCAACTCCCGCAACCGGCTAACATTCTCAGGCCGCATAAAAAGCCGAGGATGCCCCTTAGGTATCCGCCCGATTAACTCCTTCCGCTTAGGCATCGCCATCGACGCAGCATCCTTCGCAATCGTAAACTCCCGCCGCTTACTCCAATTCGTATATTCCCCCTTGCCGTCCTTTCCGCGATACCGCCACGTATATGTCCCGGGCGGAAAAGTCCGCGATGGACAAAGAACGTTGAACTCAATATCCCCTGCGTAAAGCCCGCCTTGTCTATTCGACCGGTTGCCGACACATTCAATCTCCCAGGTCAAACCCTTCTGCGGCCGCCAGCTAAAGCTCGGAGGATTAACGCTCGATACCGAACCGGCGGCAGGGCGATACCCCCACTCGCCAGGCGCCGCATCACGCTCGTCAAGCTCCAACTCCGCCGCCGCCCCCAACGCCCCGAGACCCAAAACCAACATCACCGCAAACACTGCCTTCTTAAGATCACTCTCAAATCGCCACGCCCATTTAGCCATAATACCAATCTCCAATCGCAAGTCGTCATTCCCGCGTAAGCGGGAATCCACTTCTCACAAACAGTGTAAATCTGTGTCAACATGTCCTGAGCTTGTCAAGAAGCAATTACTCAAGTGATCCCACCAGTTCCTTAACACACCCAATCCCATTATCTGCACAATACTTTCTGATCCCCTCAACGATTTTCGCCGCACATCCCGGCTCGATGAAGCTGCCAGTCCCCACCGCCACCGCCGATGCCCCGGCGATCATAAACTCGATGGCATCCGAGGCCGTCCTGATTCCCCCCATCCCCAAGATCGGTATCCCTCGTTCCTTAGCCGCCTCGTTATAGACCTTATTGACGAGGTAAACGGCTATCGGCCTTATCGCAGGCCCGGAAAGCCCCCCCGTCCGGTTCGCCAGAACGGGTCTGCGAGCCTTGATATCGATCACCATCGCGGTAAACGTATTGATAAGGCTTATCGCATCGGCCCCCGCATCTATCGCCGCCCGCGCGATAGCCCCAATATCCGTAACGCTCGGCGTCAGTTTGACCATCAGCATCTTGCCTCCCGCAGCCTGCTTAACCGCCGAGGTAATCTCCCGCACCTGCTCCGGATCAGTCCCGAAGCTTATACCGCCTTTAGCAACGTTCGGGCAACTGATATTCAACTCGAACCCCGCCACCGCCTCCTGATTAGCAAGATTCTCAGCAACCGTCACATACTCTTCGATAGTCTCGCCCGCAACGTTCACAAACACCGCCGCCTTCATCTTAGAAAGCTCAGGCAGCTTCTCCAACGCAAACCTCTCAACCCCGATATTAGCCAATCCGATAGCATTTAGCATCCCCGCATCGGTCTCGACAATCCGCGGAGTAGCGTTCCCCATCCTCGGCTCAGCCGTAACGCTCTTGGTGACAAACCCCCCAAGAACATCCAAATCCATAAACGCCCCAAGTTCCTCACCATACCCGCAAGTACCCGAAGCAGTAAAAACCGGATTCGCTAATTTCAACCGCCCAAACTCAACCGAAATATCAACCATATTTTCCATACTCACCTTCGTCTGTCCGTAGGGTGTGCACCGCACACCATTATTTTGTCATTCCTGCGAAAGCAGGAATCCACATCTTTACTCTGTGTTCTCTGTGCCCTCTGTGGCAGATATTTCCTCGTTTGGCTTGGTGCCCTCGGTGGCCAACGCTTCTTTTATCTTAGGCTCTTTAGGCCTTCGTGGCTAAAAAACAACTTCTCGCGCATCAAACACCGGCCCGTCTTCGCAGCACATCTTGTAAACGGTTCTGTCCGACCCTTCGACCCTGCACTCAATCGCACAACTCTGGCAGACGCCGATCCCGCAGGCCATCCGCCGCTCCATACTCACCTGGCAATCGATCCCCCTCTCTTTCGTAATCTGGGCCACCTTCGCCATCATCGGCTCCGGCCCGCAGCTATATATAATTGTGCTCTCCGCCTCGACTTTATTCTTCTTAAGCCACTCCAAAAAGCAATCGGTCACAAGCCCATGGAATCCCGCCGACCCGTCGTCCGTCGCAATCATCGACTCGATCCCATACCTGGCAAACTCTCGAATCGCAAACCCTAAGTGCTCGGAAACCTCATCCAGTCGTTTCTCGAACGGCAGCCCCCACCGCGTCTTCGCCCCCGCAAACCCCACAACCTCAATCTCACCGCCTCTCTCGCCCCCCATCAGCACCGTCGCCAAATGCTGCACCGGCGCCGTCCCCCGCCCCCCGGATACCAAAAACGCCTTCTGTGTGCCCTCCGGCACGCTGAAGCCAGTCCCCAGCGGCCC
>JAUVXL010000065.1 GCA_030603595.1 Sedimentisphaerales bacterium
AAGAGGCGCGGGGGCGGAGGACAGAAGACGGATCGGAGTGGCGGGACAGGTCGAAAGGCGAGGGCAAGATGCCCTCGGTACGCGCGGGCGAGACGCCCGCGACACGACGTAGGTGAGACTGGCGTGAAAGGGGGCGGGATAAGGTTTTGCCGGATTTTGGGCGGTTGACAGTGATGATGATTTGAGCCTCCCTTGATAATTGATAATTGGTTCTCGACTCGGCCATGTTTTGTTCTTTATGTTGTTTTACCGACACGATTCTATAATGTTAGTTTGATTCGTATTCCCGATAGATCGGGATTTCCACTTTGTTTCAATTCGCCATATTCAGTTTGGTGGGTATTATACCATATTAGAGGTTGGATGTCAAGTGAATTTCTATTTTTAGACACGGATTAGCCTGGCGCGGCCTCTGGCCGCAGCCAAATCCGAAGCACTAAACCCGAAATCCGAGACAAATTCAAATGAGCAAAACTCAAAAGTCGAAACAACCTGCAACATCTTAATATCACCAGACTTATGACAGCGGTGTTACAAAATGAAGCACAAGAAACAAGAATTTGACGGGTTGTATTACCGATTATTAGGTTTGCCACGAATACCTTGGGCACAGGAGCAGTGAGGCACGAAGAAAAAAGCCACCTATGAAGAGTTCGGAGTCAAGCAACACTTTTCCTGTAGCCCTCTTTTTTCCTTGTTTCGAGGGCATCCTACGTTTCGTAGCCAGTTTTACTGCTATATATGCTCTTATCCTATATTTGAACAGCCATTTTTTCGGCGTTCGGAGTTGTGCTCGGTAATCTCAGAGGACATCCATGTTCTGATTGAATTTGCGGGCAATCCCCGATATATCGGGGTTGCCAACCACCTATAGGGGACTTGCCTGGATGACAGTCCATGGCAATTGTAATCCGGCAGGCTTAGGTCTGCCTTTCTTATCCGTTCCACTGGCGGATCACAGACGAGTAGCGCGTCGACCTTTTTGTTAAGATTGCGGTATAGCCAGCCGGCCATCGGTCCCTCTTCGATGGTAAGGTGTTTCTGGCCCTGCAAGGAGTCAAGGACATTGGATATCGCCGGTATGGTTGTCGGCACTGAGTAGGTTGCCACGATCTTTTTTCTGCTTTCGATTGCTAATTCTGTACTATTGCTATGCACGTCTGCTCCGATATAATATGTAGCCATTGAGGGCTCCTTTCGTACAAGCGTTATTGCTAACCGAATTATACTTGAGGATGCCCTCTCTTCATATCTTCACAGAGAACACCGAGGGCACCGAGGGCGCAGAGAAGATGAGTAGATAGGCATATAAGACTGGCGGCGAAGGTGTGAACGGAGGGAATTCGGGGTTGTTTGGCGGACGGAGTGGCGATATAGTGGATGCAGGCTGGTTGAAGCGTATAATTTATGGAAAGCGAAAAACATAATAACGCGGACTCCGTATGACAAAGCAACGCGCGACCATCAAAGCTTTGATGTTGATCTTTTGCAGTCTAATGATTGCTGCGAGAGTTGAAGGTGTGGGAAGAGGAAAGTATCTGGGTCCAATCAGCGTGGTCGCATCGAGAGATGGCCGGATGCTGTATACCGCCTTTGCCGATGCAAAGCAGATCGCCTTCGTTGACATCCGCAGCGGCAAGGTTACTCATTCAATAGCGATACCCGCTAAACCGACCGGCTTAGCGTTGAGTCATGATGGCCGAGATCTCTATGTAACCTCCGCCGCTGCGCAGAGCAAGGTCTTCATAATAGATGTCGCATTCGGCAAGATTAAGGCAAAGATCACAGTTGGACACACGGCGTGTGGCCCAACGGTTGCGCCTGATGGGAAACGGCTGTACGTCTGCAACCGCTTCGACAACAATGTTTCCGTGATCGACATAGAAACCCGCAAGGTGGTAGCGAGGGTGTCTGCTACTCGTGAGCCACTTGCTACAGCCATTACTCCCGATGGCAGGTCGGTGCTGATAATCAATCACCTTCCAGCCGACCGCGCCGATACGTTGGATGTGGCTGCGGTGGTGACAATCATTGATACACAAAGCAACGCGACAACCGCCATTCGCCTTCCAAGCGGTGCATCCGGACTGCGTGGCATCTGCATCTCTCCCGACGGGAAGCACGCCTATGTGACGCATATTTTGGCCCGTTACGAACTGCCCACCATCCAGGTGGACTATGGATGGATGAATGCCAATGCGCTGAGCATCATCGACACAAAAGAAAAGAAACTGCTCGGCACCGTCCTGCTGGATGAGATGTACTTGGGTGCAGCAAACCCCTGGGACGTGGCCTGCACAGGAGATGGAAAGTGGATTTGCGTTACCCACGCGGGCACCCACGAGTTAAGCGTGATCGATGCGTCGGGTTTGCTGGAGAAACTCCTGGCGATGCCGGTAAATCCACCGCGGGAACAGATTGGAGAAGTCGTATATGATGATCGCAATGAGTTACTGGACTATTTCCGGCGTCTGCGGGCTAGCTTAAGGGGCGAACCGGCAGAAAGCAGCGATCTTTACATTTTGGGTTCCGTTGCCGGTGTTTCCAATGACCTTAGCTTTCTGGCCGGCTTACGTCGGCGAATCAAGCTAAAGGGCAATGGGCCTCGCGGCTTATGCATCATTGGCTCCAAAGCCTATGTCGCCGAGTACTTCAGTGATACATTGAGCATAGTTGAACTTGAACCGAATTCGGCTGACATAGTCCACGAGCTGGCGCTTGGTCCGAAGCCACAATTGACCGAGCGGCGACGCGGCGAGATGCTCTTTAACGACGGCGAATTGTGCTTCCAACACTGGCAGAGTTGCGCAAGCTGCCATCCGGATGCCCGCATGGACGGCCTTAACTGGGACTTGACCAATGACGGGATAGGCAACCTGAAGAATAGCAAGAGCCTACTGCTCAGTCACAAGACGCCGCCGGTTATGAGTTCGGGGGTTCGCGCATCGGCCGAAGTGGCCGTTCGTACAGGCCTCAAGCATATTCTTTTCACTGAGCCGAGAGGCGAAGATGCGGTGGCAATTGATACCTACCTCAAGTCGGTCGAGCCGGCACCTAGCCCATACCTCGTGGACGGTCGGCTCAGCGTCATAGCCAAGCGAGGTAAGAAGCTGTTCTTCAGCGAGAAGGCGGGCTGTTCGAAATGTCACGCAGGTTCTCTGTACACCGACACGCAGAGCCACGATGTGGGTTCAAAAAGCCCGTGTGACCACCGAAAAAACTTTGACACTCCAACCATGATCGAAGTCTGGCGGACAGGCCCATACTTTCACGATGGCCGTTATACGACCCTAAGGGAGTTGATCTCTAAATGCAAAGGTGATAAAGAGTCCGATGATTTGAACCTCAATGAACGGCAGGTGAACGATCTGGTCGAGTTCGTATTGTCGCTGTAGCCAAGGGCGGCAGCACTATTCCCTATACAAGCGTCACTTCTGCAAATTTGTGACGATGAAATTCGTGAAAAAGTTCGAAATGCCCCGAGTAGCTGCATATAAAGGCTTTATAGAAAATAAAGGCCGAAAACAAAATTCACATGCAAAAAAGCATTTCGAGCGAAGAAGGAAATAACAAAAAGACTCAAGCGGAAGATTGCCGCGTCGGCCTTGCCACAAAGAGGTTTCACGCCGCTAAACAGGCACTTCGGTCATTGAGGCCGCCACCCTGAAATATGCGACAGAGTCGGCACAATCCTGTCGGGCACTTCCGAGCGGATGGGCGTGGTTTTCTTGTTGCGGGGTCGGTGTGGGGGCTATAGAATCCGGGGATGTTGAATCGGTAATCAGTATTCCTATAGTTATTTAGTTCCTGTTGCGGAAAGCCGAAACCGGCAACGCCACCCCTGCGAAATGGAACATCCGCCCGTGGCGGAGCAGGGGTCTATGGCCTGGAAACTGGATTCCTGCTTCCGCAGGAATGACAAATTCCGCAGGAATGGCAAATTTCGCAGGAATGGCAAATTTCGCAGGAATGACAAATGCTGTTTCCGCAACAGAAACTATTTAGGAAGTTTAATGAGTTTGAACGTCGTTGAAGAGGGCTGTTTGGGGTTTGAAGCGTTGGGGGCGATTCTTGAGTCGATGCCGGATGCCGGGCGGACGGACCTTATCCCGCTGCTGCAGGAGATTCAAAAGGCTTACGGTTATCTGCCGAAGCCGATTCTGATGGAAATGAGCAGGCGGACTGGGATTGAGGCGGCCCGGATTTACGGGGTTGCGACTTTCTACGAGCAGTTCTACCTGGAGCCGCACGGTCGGCACACGATCAGGTGCTGCCGGGGGACGGCGTGCCATGTCAAGGGCGGGTCGAAGATTATAAAGACGGTAAAACAGGCCCTCGGTATCGAGCCGGGCGAGACAACCAAGGATATGGAGTTTACCCTCGAAACAGTTGCTTGCTTAGGCGCATGCGCATTAGCTCCGGTGATGGTTGTGGACGGCACTTACCACGGCAAAATGACATACCGAAAGGCAAACTTGGTTCTGGATAGCCTGAGAACGGCCGGAAAGGAAGGCTCCTGATGGGTAAGCTTTCCAGCGTTTCCGAGTTTCAGAAATGGCAGCAAGAGCTTGAGCGGGGCGTTAATCCTGATGAGTCGGTCATTACAATATGCGGGGGAACAGGCTGTACGGCGATGGGCTCTGCGCAGGTCTATGAAGCCTTCGAGCGGGAGATTGAAAGGCGGAAATTAGCGGGGCGCGTTCGGGTGAAGCGGACGGGCTGTCACGGGTTCTGCGAAAAAGGCCCCCTGGTCGTCATCCTGCCCAAGCACTTCTTCTATACCGGCGTGGAGGTTGAAGACGTCGAGGAGATCGTAAAGAAGAGCGTGCTTTGCGGCGAACCCGTAGATCGCCTGCTCTACACGGACCCGGCAAGCGGCAAGAAGTACACTTACGAATACGAAGTGCCCTTTTATTCGGGGCAGCAGCGGAATGTCTTTAGATATAACGGCAAGATCGATCCGATTGACATTGAAGACTACGTAGCCGCGGGCGGCTATACCGCATTGGCAAAGGCGCTGGAGGATTACTCTGGAGAGGAAATAGTCGAGATCATAAAGCAGTCGGGACTTCGCGGGCGCGGTGGAGGGGGTTTTCCGACCGGAATAAAGTGGGAGTTGTGCAGAGCGAATCGGGGCGATGAGAAATACCTGATCTGCAACGCGGACGAGGGCGATCCCGGTGCTTTTATGGACAGGAGTGTCCTGGAGGGAACGCCTCATGCGGTTGTTGAGGGCATGTTGATAGCCGGGTTTGCAATCGGGGCGGGTCGTGGTTTTATCTATGTTCGAGCCGAGTATCCTTTGGCAGTGAAGAATACGACAGCGGCAATCGAAGCGGCCCGAGCGTCCGGGGTGCTGGGCGAGAGTATCCTGGGAACGGAGTTTTGTTTTGAAATCGAGATTCGTCAGGGGGCCGGGGCGTTTGTCTGCGGCGAGGAAACTGCGCTTATCGCCTCGCTCGAAGGCAAGCGAGGTATGCCAAGCCCGCGACCACCGTTTCCTGTGG
This sequence comes from Sedimentisphaerales bacterium, assembly GCA_030603595.1. GTDB lineage: Bacteria > Planctomycetota > Phycisphaerae > Sedimentisphaerales > Anaerobacaceae > JAFGCD01. Next base: position 5,508 of record JAUVXL010000065.1, read on the forward strand.
AAAAAGGATATCTGGGCAAACCCACTGTTATCAACAACGTCGAGACATTGGCCAATGTTGCGCTGATCGTTCGCAACGGTGCGGATTGGTATGGCAAAATAGGCACTGAGAAGAGCAAAGGGACGAAGATATTCGCGCTTGCGGGGAAGGTGAATAATACTGGTCTTGTGGAAGTTCCGATGGGCGCGACGCTTCGCGAGATCATCTTCGAGATAGGCGGGGGGATTCCGAAAGGGCGCAAGTTCAAGGCGGCTCAGATGGGCGGACCTTCCGGGGGGTGTATCCCGGCGGCGTATCTCGACACGGAGATAGACTACGACAGCGTGCAGGAGATCGGGGCGATAATGGGCTCCGGCGGGCTGATTGTGATGGACGAGAATACGTGCATGGTCGATGTGGCCAGGTACTTTCTCGAATTCGTTCAGTCCGAATCGTGCGGCAAGTGCACGCCGTGCAGGGTCGGCACCAGGAAGATGCTGGCGATTCTTGAGAGAATTTGCCGCGGGGACGGGCAGATAGAAGACCTCGATGTGTTAGAGCATTTGGGCCGGGACATCAAGAAGACCTCGCTTTGCGGCCTTGGGCGGACGGCGCCCAATCCGGTGCTCTCGACGCTACGTCATTTCCGGGAGGAGTACGAAGAGCATATCGTTTTGAAGACCTGCCGGGCCTCGGTTTGCGAAGGATTGGTTCGCTCGCCGTGCCAACATGCTTGTCCGGCCAGGGTCAATGTTCCCGAATACATCGCACTGGCGGCCGAGGGCAGATTAACCGAAGCGGCAGACATTATCCGCCGGCGCAATCCTTTCGTATCGGCGTGTGGGCGAGTGTGCGATCATCCCTGTGAACGACGATGTCGGCGTGGGGAAATCGACCAGCCGGTGGCCATAAGGGCGCTGAAGCGCTACATTGCAGACAATATGCCCGACTTTGCCGCCCCCATGGTGAGGCCTGTGCGAAAGAGGCCTGAAATAGCAGTAGTCGGCAGCGGACCGGCGGGACTGAGTTGTGCGTACTTTCTAACGCTTATGGACAGATCGTCGGTTGTATTCGAGGCCCAGCCGATACCGGGCGGGATGCTGGCTCTGGGCATTCCGGAGTTTCGCCTGCCCAAGAAAATGCTGAGGAAAGAAATAGACTTCATTCTTTCGCACGGCGTTGAACTTCACACCGAGTCAAGAATCGAAGATATTCGAGAGTTGACGGGACAAAGCCACAAGGCGGTTTTTGTGGCTACCGGCGCGCAACGTGCAAAGTCAATTAATATCAAGGGCAATGATCTCAAGGGAGTAATCGATCCTCTTGAGTTTCTGCGTGCAAGGGCATTGGGCAAAGGGCTGGATTGTGCGGGCAAGCGAATCGTAGTGCTTGGCGGGGGTAATGCGGCTATGGACGCGGCTAGTTCGGCGGTTCGCCTCGGCGCCAAAAAGGTTACAATCCTCTACAGAAGGACCCGCGAAGAAATGCCGGCATATCAGGATGATGTTGATGAAACGGTTAAGGAGGGCGTTGAGATTATGACATTGGCCTTGCCCAGGCGGATCGTGGAAGCAAAGGGCAGTGTCGCGGGGATCGAATTCGTCCGTGCCGAGCAGGGCAAGACCCAAGCCGACGGCAGGCGTCGGCCTGTGGCTATCGAGGGCACTAAGACCGTGCTTGAGTGCGATATGGTGATCCCCGCCATCGGGCAGATTCCTTCAACGGAAATTGTGGACTATGCGGGCGGACCGAAGTTGACTGAGTCCGGCACGATTCAGGTTGACGCCGTGAGCCTTGAAACCACAGTTGAGCGGCTTTTTGCCGGCGGCGATTGCGTGACAGGCCCATCGAGCGTTATCAATGCGATTGCCGCGGGCCAGAGGGCGGCAGTGAGTATCGACAAGCTGCTGGGCGGAAAGGGGGAACTTCCGCAGGATACGGGGTTCTCCATTTTGAAGCCCCCGGAAGAGTCCGTGGCGCAGTCGCTGCTGCGGTCCGAGCGAAAAACGATCTCGCTGAAAGATCGCAGGCGTGGGTTCGCCGAGGTTGTACTCGGGCTTGATAAGGCCCAGGCGCTGGCCGAGGCGGGCAGGTGTTTGCGATGCGATCTTGAGAAATAGTGACGGCTTCCTTAAAAGAAAATCCGAAGCGCGAAATACGAAATACGAAACAATATCAAATGTTCAAAAATTCAAATTTTCAAAACAAAAATGCGAATGGCTGCTGACTGTGGCAGTGAAGTTTTTAACCATCAGCAAATAGCGTTGTAGTCTTAAGAATATGTCCGATGTAGCAGTTACAATAAACGGGATGAAGCTCTACGGTCGGGCCGGCCAGACGATTCTGGAGTTGGCGCTCGAGAACGGTATCGATATTCCCAACCTTTGCCACGATCCGAGGCTCGCGCCGGCCGGGGCGTGCAGGCTGTGCCTTGTGGATGTCGAGGGGCAGAGGGGGCCTGTAACGGCGTGTACGTTCGGGATCAGTCCCGATATGGTCGTGCGGACGGAAACGGATGAGATTCGCGAGCTTAGAAAGACCGTCCTGGAGCTATTGTTCTACGAGCATCGCGGCGCATGCACGACGTGCGACAAGAACGGCAGTTGCCTGCTTCAGAAGTATGCTTACGAATATCAACTCGACGAGTCGGTCTTCACGGCTCCGTCTGAATCCGAGCCGGCGGAGAATTATACTACGGGCAACGAGGCGATCGAGTACGATGCCGGCAAGTGTATTCGGTGCGGCAGGTGCATACGGATTTGCGAGGAGGTGCAGATGGACAGCGCCTTGACGTTCAAAGACAGGGCGTCCGGCGTCGAGGTATCCACTTTCTTCGATATTCCCCTGAACGACTCGACTTGTGAGTTGTGCGGCCAGTGCATCTCGACGTGTCCGACCGGCGCGCTCTACGAGCGGCGGGCAAAGGGTAGGGGGCAGTGCAAAGACCTCGTTCGCACGCGGACGACGTGCCCGTATTGCGGGGTGGGCTGCCAGATCGATCTCAACGTCAATAACAACAACATTGTCCGCGTGACCAGCCCGGTCGGCGTCATACCGAATGACGGCAATCTGTGCGTCAAGGGCAGATTCGGGATGGACTTCGTCGCCAGCGACGAGCGGCTCACGACCCCTCTTATCAAGCGTAAAGGCAAATTCGAGCAGGCTACGTGGGACGAGGCTATCGAATTGGTCGCCGAGAAGCTGGGCGAGATCAAGGCGGCGCACGGGGCGGACAGTATCGGCGGGCTTTCTTCGGCCAAGTGCACCAACGAAGACAACTATGTCTTCCAGAAGTTCATCCGGGCGGCCATAGGGACGAACAACGTCGATCATTGTGCGAGGCTTTGCCACGCATCGACGGTGGTGGGGCTTGTAAGGGCGTTCGGCAGCGGGGCAATGACCAATTCGATCGACGAGCTGAAAGACGCCGGCTGCATCTTCGTGATCGGCTCGAATACAACCGAGGCGCATCCTGTGATAGGGCTGGGCATAAAAGAGGCGGTCGTTAAGAACGGGTGCGACTTGGTGGTGGCCGACCCGCGGGAGATCGACCTCGTCCGATTCGCAAAGTTGTACGTCGCTCAGAAGCCCGGGACGGACGTGGCGCTTGTCAATGCTATGATGAATGTGATTATCGCCGAAGGTCTGCATGATAAGCAGTTCATAGAGGAGCGGACCGAGGATTTTGAAAAGATGGCTGAGGTTGTTAAGGACTTCACGCCTGAGAAGGCTGAGGGGATCACCACTATCCCCGCCGAGAAGATTCGCCAGATAGCCAGAATCTATGCCAATGCCTCATCTTCGAGCATCATTTATAGTATGGGAATAACTCAGCACACAACCGGTACGGACAATGTGCTTAGCCTTGCGAACCTAGCGATGCTTACCGGCAACGTCGGGAAGGAATCGGCGGGCGTTAATCCACTGCGAGGGCAGAATAACGTGCAGGGCGCCTGCGACCTCGGCGCCTTGCCCAATGTTTATCCGGGCTATCAATCGGTGGAGGACGAAAAAATCCGGGCCAAGTTCGAGAAGGCGTGGGGCAAAGAGTTGTCGGCGAAGAAGGGGCTGACGGTCGTAGAAATGCTGCACGCGGTGGAGACCGGCGATATTAAGGCCATCTATATAATGGGGGAGAATCCGGCCCTTTCCGATCCGAACCTCAACCGGACTCGCAAAGCGTTGGATGCTGTCGATTTCCTCGTTGTTCAGGACATCTTCCTGTCCGAGACGGCCAAGTACGCCGACGTGGTCCTGCCCTCGGTCTGCTTCGCCGAGAAGAACGGTACGTTCACCAATACCGAGCGGCGGGTCCAGCGCGTTCGCGAGGCTGTGGCCCCGCCGGGGCAGGCCCGCGGCGATTGGCAAATCCTTTGCGAAGTGGCGACGAAGATGGGTTATCCGATGGACTACGACTGTGCGGGCAAGATCATGGACGAGATCGCTTCGCTGACGCCGATTTACGGCGGGATGTCGTTCGAGCGGATCGATTCGGTCGGCCTGCAGTGGCCTTGCCCGGATAAGAGCCACCCCGGGACAAAGTACCTGCACAAGGGCAAGTTCACCCGCGGCAAGGGCAAGTTTCACCCTGTGGAATTCAAGGACCCGGCTGAGCTTCCGAGCAAGAAGTTCCCGTTTGTGCTCTCGACCGGCAGGCTGCTCTACCAGTTCCACACGGGCACGATGACCAGGAAATCCAGTGCTATAAACCAGGTTTCGCCTACGGGGTTTGTCGAGATACACAGCGAAGACGCCAAGAAACTCGATATTGCCGACGGCCAAACCGTAGAGGTTGCCACCATCCGCGGCAAAGTGACTACTCTTGCGAAGGTAACGCCGAATATCGGAAGGGGCTGGCTGTTCATGCCGTTCCATTTCCGCGAGGGACCGGCGAACATGCTGACAATCGACGCGCTCGACCCGCTGGCGAAAATACCGGAATACAAGGTGTGCGCTGCAACAATCCGAAAGGCCCCGGTTAGAGGTTAGCGTATCGTCGAGGAGCAGGAGGATTTGGCTTGCTTTTCGAGGTATCGCTGGTGGTATTCCTCGGCTTTGTAGAATTGGGGTGCGGGGACGATCTCAGTGACGATCGGCCTTTTGAAGGTGCGGGCTTTTTCGAGGTTTTGCATTGATGTTTCGGCAAGGGCCTTCTGCTCGGGTGAGTGGTAGAGAATAGCGGAGCGGTATTGCGTGCCGACGTCGGGGCCCTGACGGTTTAGGGTTGTCGGGTCGTGGGTCTTCCAGAATACATCGAGCAGATTCTCGAATGAGACTTTCTTAGGATCGTAGGTTACTTCGACGGCTTCTGCGTGGCCTGTCTTGTCGGTGCATACCTGGCGATAGGTAGGGTTGGCTCGTTGGCCGCCGGTGTATCCGACTTGCGTGGCGACGACGCCTTCGACGGCGCGAAAGGAGGCCTCGACACCCCAGAAACATCCGGCTGCAAAGGTGGCTTTCTCGTATTTGGCGGATTTTGCGGGCTGCTCGACCGGCTTTGGGGCCGGCGTTTTGGTCTGTGGGTTCTGCTCGGGGCGGGGTCTGTCGGCGCTAGGGTTGGCAGCGGTATCGACGGCAGGCGAGTTTGGCTCGTTCGCTGTTGTCTGCTTTTTCTGCGAATCACCCATATTTTCGGCCTCTTCTCTGGAACAGCCACCCATAGAAACGATGGTGATGAATATTGCCAAGACTGTGATAGCTGTTTTCTGGATAATGGTCAATTGTTTCATATTCGTGGGATATTGCCAAAGAAAATACGCGGAAAACAAGAGTCATGTTCGGTAAGTTGGCCGGGCGGGGCACTTGCTGCGGGTCCAATAATGGGGATATGTGAACTGAGGGTATCCAGTCATGGATTCTGGGACAGGGCGTAGAAAGTATTTCTTGGAGCTTTTCAAGATTTTCCTTGATTTTGCACGGTTCTTGGCGGATACTTTATATAGGCTTTCCGCCTTGGTGAATGCCGGCTTCATGCCGTGGACCTGTAAAGGTCTTAGCCAAGGGGTGAAGCCTTTTTTATTTCGAAAGGATTTCTGCTTCTGTCGTAAAAGTTGCCGCCGCCTTTGTAATTGGGCTTGTCAAAGACATCGCATATCAACTCGTACTTGTCGCGCAGAAAATCAAAATACCTCATTTCTCCTCGTTCAAATGCACGTTGGACCGCCCAATTGGTGTAATCAACAACTTGGAGCAGGGGCTCCTGGCTGGACCTGAGTGTCTGCACGCGGATCTCGGTGGCCACGTCGGTGTTCCACTTTTTTCTGAATCGCTCGACACCTCTGGCGATAGCGGCGCGCATTGCGTGTTGGCGGATTTTATTGCCTCGTCTCGAAAAGACTATTAGATTAGTCTCAGATTTGTGCAGATGATTCTCGAAAAGTTTGCTCACAAGGTCTTCGTAGAACCTATCCCGGCTGCCTCTATATCTGGTTCGGAACATGGGCTCTATTTTCCTGGCGACTATTGCCTGGGCGACGAATTGATGTTTGGCCAGCATTCTGTAAACCATCATTCGTACCTCCGGGCAATCATCTTTAGCATGGAAAGCCGTCATAGTCTTTCTGATCGATGGTATGCTCTTGAGATATGTGTCTTTGTTGACTTGGTCGCGTAGATTCTCGATATCTCTTCGTATTGGCTCGGGGTCTTCAACGTACACAAAGCCAAGCAACAGAATACGGGAACAGCCCGGCTGGCCCACGATCACGCCGCCGCCTCTGCCGTAGAAGTTGGGATCCCCAGATTCATCGACGAAGAAATAACCAGTTCTGTGCTCCGTTTTCTTCAAGTTTGACCTCCAAGCTTATGTCTGGGCGTATTGTAGGCAGGATTAGACCTTGTGCAAGGCAAAAATGGCGGGAAATAGGCCGATTTTAGATTTCGAGAAGGATAAATATGACTTGACGAGCCGGGGCTTGGCTGGTACTTTCGGTGGTTTGGTTTGGGGCGTATTTCAGGAGTTGTTATTGTGGAATCGGCTATTGCCAAGGCCGGTGCTTTGATCGAGGCGATGGAGTATATCCGGGGCTTTGCCGGGCGTATCGTTGTTGTTAAGCTCGGCGGGAGCATTCTGGACGATGCTTCGCTGCAAAAGAAGCTATTGACGGACATTGCGTTTATGGCGACGGTGGGGATGCGTCCGGTGATCGTGCACGGTGGGGGCAAGGCGATTACGCGGGCGATGAGCGAGGCGGGGATCGAGCCGGTCTGGGTGCAGGGGCGTCGATATACGGATGAGCGGGTGCTGACTATAGCCGAGCATACGCTGGTTAATAAGATCAATACGCCGATATGCGAGATGTTAGCTGAATTGGGATGCGAGCCGATGGGGCTGCATTCGCTGAGCAGTTGCGTGCTGTTCGCCGAGTTGATAAGGCTGGCCGGCGAGGACGGGCGCAAGCTGGACGTTGGGTTTGTGGGGAAAGTTACGAACGTCAACGGCCAGTTGCTCAAGAAGCTTTGCGCCGATGGGACGATACCGGTGATCGCCTCGGTGGCGAAGGACAAGGCCGGCGGCAAGCTGAATGTGAACGCCGACAGCGCTGCGGGAATGGTGGCCTCGGGGGTCGGGGCTGAAAAATTAGTTATGGTGAGCGATACGCACGGGATACGGCGGGATATCGACGATCCGGATAGCTGGGTATCGAGCCTGAACGAGCAGCAGATCAAGGAGATGATAGACGATGGGATCATCACCGATGCGATGTTTCCGAAGGTCGAGGCGTGCCTTACAGCGCTGGACGCAGGGGTGAAGAAAGCGCATATAATCGACGGGCGAATCGCGCACTCGCTGCTGCTTGAGATTTATACGGATAAGGGGATCGGCACGCAGATAGTCAGGGATTAGCCACTAAGAGAAGGATTAAGAAATGGATTCCTGCTTGCGCAGGAATGACAATAGTGAAGACAAGGAGTACTGGATTCCCGCTCCCCGATTGGAGTCGAGGACAAGCTTCGCGGGAATGACAATTACGACATAGGCAATACGAGATACGAATTATGACTACGCAGGAGACTATTGAGTTGTTTGATAAGTATGTTATTGCTAATTACGGTCGGCTGGATCGGGTGATCGTTCGGGGGGAGGGTTGCTATCTGTACGATTCCGAGGGCAATAAGATATTGGATATGTTCCCCGGCTGGGCTGTTAGCGGGACGGGGCACTGCCATCCGCGGGTTGTGGAGGCGCTGCGCAAACAGGCGGGCGAGCTTCTGCATATCGATAATACGTTCTATTCCGAGCCGCAGGGCGAATTGGCCAGGCTGCTTAGCGAGTCCGCTGGCGGCGGATTCGGGGGCAAGTGCTTTTTCTGCAACAGCGGGGCCGAGGCGAATGAGGCGGCATTGAAGCTGGCGCGTCTGCACACGGCCAAGGAGAAGTATAAATTCATCACGGCTGAGGGCGGCTTCCACGGCAGGACGTTTGCGACGGTCACTGCGACGGCCCAGCCGAAGTATCATGAAGGCTTTATGCCTTTGCTGCCGGGCTTTGTGTATATTCCGTTCAACGACGTTGAGGCGTTGAAGTCGGCATTCAGCGATGAGGTCGCCGCGGTCATGGTCGAGCCTATCCAGGGCGAGGGTGGTATCAATATTGCAACGGACGAGTTCCTACAGGCTATTCGAGAGCTATGCGACGAAAACGGCGCTGTTATGATCCTGGACGAGGTGCAGACAGGAATCGGGCGAACGGGCAAATGGTTCGGGTATCAGCATTACGAGGTCGAGCCGGACATTATCACAATGGCCAAGGCGCTGGGAGGCGGCGTTGCAATCGGTGCGATGATGGCAAAGAACGAGGTCGCCGCCTCGCTGGTTCCGGGCAAGCACGCCTCCACTTTCGGGGGTAACTGCCTTGCCTGTGCGGCCGGTGTCGCGGTAATCGAAGCGATTGAAGATGGCGGGCTTCTGCAGAATGCTCAAGATCTCGGCCAATATAGTATGGGCAAGCTGAGGCAGTTGAAGGAGAAGCACTCCATAATAGACAGCGTTCGCGGGATCGGGATGATGATCGGCGTGCAGTTGACCGGTCCCGGGGCGGCGATAGTCGATAAATGTCTTGAGAAGGGGCTGCGGATAAACTGTACGCACGAAACGGTTTTGCGGTTCATGCCGCCGATGATTGCAACGAAAGAGCAAATTGACCAGGCCATCGAGATTATTGATGGCGTTTTGAGTGAGGGCGAGTGATGCAGAAGGATTTTCTATCATTAACTGACTGTTCGGTGGAATTGCTGGAAGAGTTGTTGGAGCTTAGTGCGAGTTTGAAGAGCTTGTACAAGGGCGGCAGCAGGGACCTTTGCCTGGCGGGCAAGACTTTGGCGATGCTCTTCGAGAAGCCGAGCCTTCGGACTCGGATCAGCTTCCAGGTTGCGATGAGGGACTTGGGTGGCAGCTCGATTTACGTCAAGCCGGAGGATATCGGCGGCATCGGCAAGCGCGAGCCGATTAAGGACATGGGCCGAGTGTTCAGCCGGTACGTCGATGTGATTATGGCGAGGACGTTCGAGCATGATACGGTTACGGGGCTGGCAGAGTATGCCAGCGTGCCCGTTATAAACGCCCTGACGGACTGGTCGCATCCGTGCCAGGCAATGGCGGACGTGCTGACTATCAAAGAGCATTTAGGGCGGATTGAGGGCGTCAAGCTCGCCTACGTCGGCGACGGCAATAACGTTGCGCGGTCGCTGGCATTTGCCGGCGGCAAGTTCGGTATGGAGATGATTGTCGCAACGCCGGCCGGCTACGAACTCGATGCCGAGACGATCGATAAAGCGAACGGAGTGTCGGCGGGCAGCATCGCGCAGACGAACGACCCGAAGGCGGCTGCGAGCGAGGCGGACGTGATCTATACCGATACCTGGGTGAGCATGGGCCATGAAGAGGAAAAGGCCAAGCGCGTGGCGGATTTTGCGGGCTTCCAGGTCGATGCCGGGCTGGTGAATTGCGCACCGGACGGCGTCAAGATTATGCACTGTCTGCCCGCCAATCGCGGCTATGAGATCACCGACGAAGTAACCGAAATGCCCGGCTCGATCATCTACGACCAGGCCGAGAACCGCCTGCACTTCCAAAGGGCACTGTTGAAAAAACTGATGGGATGATTCTTGCCAGAGATTGTCGCAGACATACACTGCTTTGGGTTTTTTTGATTTAATGGTGGGATGAATCTCGCTCTCTGGATATGATGGTGTGATAATGACACATCATAAGATAATTGTTGGCGATTCGAGATGTATGGGCGAAGTTCCCGACGAATCTGTGCATTTGATCATCACATCCCCTCCTTATTGGCAGTTGAAAGACTACGGAAACGGCGGGCAGATAGGGTTTGACGATAGCTACGAAGACTATATCAATAACCTGAACCTGGTGTGGAACGAGTGCCACAGGGTACTCCATAGGGGTTGTCGGCTGTGCGTAAATATCGGCGATCAATTTGCGCGCTCGGTGTATTACGGGAGATACAAAGTCATTCCGATCAGAACTGAGATTATCAAATTCTGCGAGACCAAAGGCTTCGACTACATGGGAGCGGTCATCTGGCAGAAGGTTACCACCTGCAACACTACGGGCGGGGCGACAATAATGGGTTCCTTCCCATTTCCGCGGAACGGCATTCTCAAGATTGACTACGAATTCATTCTGATATTCAAGAAGCACGGCGCAGCACCGAAAGTCAGCAAAGAGATCAAAGAGCAATCGAAGATGACTACGGAGGAATGGAACCGCTTCTTCACCGGTCACTGGAATATCCCCGGAGAGAAACAGGGTAAGCATTTGGCGATGTTCCCTGAAGAAGTGCCGAGGCGATTGATCAAAATGTTCAGTTTTGTGGGAGACACAGTTCTCGACCCGTTTCTTGGCAGCGGGACAACGTCTTTGGCGGCCAGGAACTTGGGGAGGGATTCCATCGGCTACGAGGTAAATCCGGAATTCCTGCGTGTGATAAAGGAGAAATTGCACCTGCAAGAAAACTTGATGTTCGATCAGGCGGAGTTTGAAATAGTGAGACAGGACAGCGACAGCGTGGGCAACGAAGCTTCGCCGATGCAGTTGCCTTACACCTTCAAGGATCCCGTAAAATTCGATAAAAAGGTTGACCCGAGGAAATTGCAGTTTGGCTCCAAGATCAACAGCCAACAAGCCAAGAGAGAGAAATACTACAGCGTTGAAGATGTGGTTTCACCTGAGGAAGTCGTTGTTGGAGATGGTCTGACTGTAAGATTGTTAGGAATAAAAGCAAGGCCTGAAACAACGAGAGAGGCAACTGACTTTTTGAGGGACAAGACGCGCGGACAAAGGGTCTTCATGAAATTCGACAAAACGAAATATGACAATTCCAATCGGTTGCTTTGCTATCTGTATCTGCAAAACAAGACTTTTTTGAACGCCCATTTGGTGAGAAGTGGGTTGGTGGACGTTGATACGGCTTTGGACTACAAGTTGAAGGATAGGTTCCTGGAAGCGATAAAAGGAGAATGATGGCGAAAGAATGGATATCCGGAACGGATGGGAGAAACCTCAAATTCAAAAGAGAGACCCTACTCAATTATGGCATGAATCGTTGGGGATTGAACAAAGCGCACAGCGTGGGGCCCACATCTAAGCTGATCAGGACCTGTTCTCCGAAATCATTTGAAGAATGGGAGACCTACTACTTTGAGAATGCGGTTCAGAAGAAGAAGGAGGGCATTAGAGTTACAAGAGAATTCATCACAGACTTAGGACGCAAACTCTACATCAAAGTGTCGGAAGTGGTCCAAAACGAGTTGGAGTCCATAGAAGAAGAGGAATGCATCGATTACGCGTATAATCTAGTTCTGAACAGAACGTACGAAGGCTACAAGACAGAGATTAGTACAGTATACGGTCAGTTGGAGTCTGCGCTCGGAGTGAAAATTCAACCCGCTCCTGACGAATGGGATAGAGCCTATAATGTTGATTTTTTCATTCAAGTGGAGGATAAATACGTAGGATTACAGATCAAATCTGTCAGTGGGTTGGCGTTGGATCATTACCAGTGGGAACAGATGCACAAAGTCAATCATGACAAGTTCCAGGAGAAATATGGAGGGAAAGTGTTTTTCGTATATTCTCGGAAAAAAGATAAGAAGACGAAAATTGACAACCCTGATATTATTTCTGCGATCATGTGCGAGATTGCCGACTTGCAGCCCTAATCGATCATCGACTGAAGAACGGGAGGAATTCATAACGTGAAGCGGACGATTTTGGTTGCGAGCACTAATCCTGGGAAGATGGGTGAGTTGCGGGGTATGCTGGATGCTGATGTTGAATGGGTGGGGCTTTCGGGTTTTGCGGATGTGGCTGAGGTTGAGGAGGATGGGGTTAGTTTTGCCGAGAATGCTCGCAAGAAGGCTTGCGGGTATGCCGAGGCGACGGGGGTTTGGACGATTGCGGATGATTCGGGGTTGGTTGTCGATGCGCTCGGGGGCGAGCCGGGCGTACGATCGGCAAGATATTCCGGCGAGAAGCTGCCCGGCGAAGAGCGGACGCTGCTCGATCATCGCAATATGAAGAAGGTATTGGAACTGCTCGAAGGCGTGCCTGCGGAGAAGAGGACGGCGAGATTCGTATGCTGCTTGTGCCTGGCGTCGCCCAAAGAGATTCTGCTCGAAACCACGGGAAAAGTCGAGGGCGTCATCACCAAAGAGGAGATTGGCAGCAACGGATTTGGGTATGATCCGATTGTGTTTGTGCCGGATTTGGGCAAGACCGTTGCGCAGATGATGGCCGAGGAGAAGAATGCGATTTCGCATCGCGGCAATGCAATAAGGAAACTCAAGCCCTTGCTTGATGAGCTTCTGGGCCGGGGCTGAGAGATGCAGGATTAACCATAATGTGTTCAGAAGGGGATTTGAGTGGCGAGAAAGGTCGTCTTAGCTGTCCTGGTATGCGTATTGGTCGGGGGGATTGTTGTCTTTTCGTTTCCGCAGAGGTATCTGCCGGAGCGGCTGAGGTCGTATGTTATCGTGAAGGGCGAGTTTTCAGGCGAGCCGGTGGAAATTGCGATTCCCGGCCCGAAGGCAAAGTCGGTGCGGGTATCCTTGAGGATAAGGGGCGTCGCGGGCGTCTGCCGGGTAAGCGACAAGAATCCACAGGGAGATATCTTGGGGGTTTTTGCGATGAGAGCGGGCACGTGGACAAGCAGTTTGCCGGCAGGGCATAGGCTCGTTGTCGAGGCAAGCGAGCATGGGGGCAGTTATCAATTTGAGGCCGGTTCGCAATGGGGCCTTTTCGGGTCGAGCATGAGATTGGTGATCGTCGGATCCTGTGTCGGCGGATTGGCCGGGCTGGGTGTCGAGCGGAGCAGGAAGGTGGTGGATCTTGGTCGGCGAATTGGCGTGCGGCGGATTTGTTTTGCTGGGGTAGTTGCTGTAGTCTCGGCCCTGGTCCTCTATTCGATGGTCCACGAGTTCGGTCATTATATTGTGGGCATTATGTTAGGCGGCGAGGTCAAGGAGGTCGTCTGGACGGTTTTTTCCGGGGAAGACCCGCACGTTTCGTTCAGTAGTATGCCCGAGGGCGCCGGGCCTTGGATGAGTGCCGCCGGGCCGATTCTGCCGACATTGGTTGCGGTAGCGATGATAGCGATATGGCTTGTGTTCTCCAAGCGGATGCGGTGGTTTCTCGGCGTGTGCCTTGTGATCCCGGCTTTGGTGTTCCTGTTCGCCAATGTCGGCTGCGTATTCGAGTTGTTTGACAGCGGAACGCACATGAATCGCTTGTCTTCGCATTTGGGGCTGAGGGGCTTTGTGAGGGTCGTATTCGAATTACTGCCGTTGTTTGTTAGTCTGGTCATGTTCGGCCTGGTTGGATGTCGGATTAGAGGCATGAGCAATATGTGCCAGCGCAGTACTCCGTCAAGATTGAAACTGCGGGCGTCGTCGTAAGACTCCCTGAGCCGGTGCGGGCTGGATCCTTCGAGGGGTATGAGATTGCCACGTCGCTGCGCTCCTCGCAATGACTATTCTTGAGATTGACTTTCCTTTGCGTGCCTCCTGAGCATCTGGTGAGGTGCTCGCAATGACAACTCACAGAATCATGCTTGACAGAGTACTATGAGGTACATAAGCGAGGGGGAACAGGACCCGACGTGAAACGCCGGGCTAAATAGTTTCTGTTGCGGGAAGCCGAAATCGCTGGTGTCACTCCTGCGAAGCACGTCTTTAGCCTGGGAACTGATTTTACGGGCGTGGTGGGCGAGACGCGGGCTGGAAGCCCGCGATACGCGCGGGCGAGACGCCCGCGACACGGTGGTGTTTTGCACGGCTAAACACGTACCCTGCGAAAACAAGGGTCCACGCGGAGAAAATCGGTTGGAAATACGCGACTGCGGTGGTATTATGTGGGCAGATATGCATTGTCCATGGTTTGTTCATTGGAGGAACGATTATGAGTTGTATTGATCGGCGTAGTTTTTTGAAGGG
>JAUVXL010000033.1 GCA_030603595.1 Sedimentisphaerales bacterium
GCTACTTTTGCGTTTTTTGGCCAGGGTCTGTCTTTGTATATTTTCCAGGCGGGGTCTGTTTCGGGGATTTGGTATTTTCCGTGCGGCGGGGTCCAGGGAGCGTAGCATAGGAAGGGGCGGTCTTTATTTTTGCGGATGAAGTTGAGGGTTTGGTCGAAGATTCTGTTGTGTGTGTATCTCTGTTCGGTGCCTGGTTCACCTTGCATTGGGACTTTTTGGCTGTTTCGCCAGAGGTATTCGCAATAGTAATCGTGAGCGTGGACCTGGTGGTAGTATCCGTAGAATTCGTCGAAGCCGTGGTTTTCGGGGACACCGGCGGTTCCTACATCGCCGAGGCCCCATTTTCCGAATCCGCCCGTTGCATAGCCGGCCTTTTTGAGGACTTCGGCCACGGTGACATCTTTGGCCGGGATGGGGATTCCGCCCGTGTTGCCTCGGACGCTTGTATGGCCCATGTGTTTTCCGGTCATCAGGACACTTCGGGCGGGTGCGCAGACGGTGCAGCCTGAATATGCGTCGGTGAATTTGATTCCTTCGGCGGCCATTTTGTCGATGTTGGGGGTTTTGATTTGCTTTGAGCCGTAGCAGCCGAGGTCGGCGTAGCCCATGTCGTCCACGATTACTTTCTTTTCTTTTTTGGTGCTGCGGCGTTTGGATCGTATTTGGGGTTTTTTTCGGTTGGGACAGGGGCTTTTGTTTTCTTTCGCCAGTCAGCTAACAGGTCGTGTAGTTCTTTGGCTTTGTCCGGGTTTGAGGCGGCGAGATTGTTTTTTTCGCTGATGTCGTCTCTGAGGTTGTAGAGCTCGATTCTATTGTCTTCGAAGAATTCTATCAGTTTCCAGTCGCCCATTCTTACTGCGCCTGCAGGTGTTGTTCGCCATGGTTTTTGTTTTTCGTTGTAGGGTTCGAGGTAGGCTGGGAAGTGCCAGAAGATTGCTTTTCGTTTTAGCTTGTCGGCTCTCTTTAGCAGTGGGAGGATGCTTGTGCCGTCGAGGATGTGTTTTTTCGGTTTTTTGGCTTTGGCTATTTGGAGCATTGTGGGGTAGAAGTCTATACCGATTACGGGGACATCGCACTTGCTGCGCGGTTTTGTGACTCCGGGCCAGCGGATGAGTAGCGGGACTCGGATTCCGCCCTCGTAGAGCATTCCCTTCGAGCCTCGCAGCGGGGCCATTGAGGTTGCGTTTCCGTAGCCTCCGTTGTCGGAGTAGAAGATTACGACGGTATTTTCGGCCAGTGTCAATTCGTCGAGCTTGTCGAGGACTTTGCCGACGCTTTGATCGACGCTCTCTATCATTGCGGCGTATGTGGGGTTGTTGTGAAATTTGTCGGGCTTTTCCTTTTTGTATTTTGCGATCAATTCCTTCTTTGCCTGGATGGGTGTGTGGACCGCGTGGTGCGCGAGGTAAAGGAAGAAGGGCTTGTCTTTGTTGGCGTCGATGAATTCTATGGCCTTGTCGGTTAGTGTATCGGTCAGGTAGTTGCGTTGTTTGTCGAAGTGTCCGCCGTGGGTTCTTGCGACGACCACGTCGAATCCTCGGTCCTGGGGACGATAAGGTTCTTTATTGCCGAGGTGCCACTTTCCGATGCATGCGGAGGTGTAGCCTGCGGTCTTTAGTGCGTCGGCGATGGTTACGACTTTTGTGTCGAGGTTGGTGGCGTTGGGCGTGGGGATAAGCTTTCGCATGTTTGCGGGGCCTCGTTCGGGGCTGCCCACGGTATAGACGCCATGCCTTGGGCCGTATTGGCCGGACATCAGGCAGGCGCGGGTGGGGGCACAGTTCGGGGCGTTTGCGTATGCGCTGGTGAAGGCGACGCCCTCGCTTGCGAGCTTGTCGATTCGGGGGGTTTCGTAGTACCTGCTGTCCATATAGCCGAGGTCTCTCCATCCGAGGTCGTCTATGAAGATGAAGACGAAATTGGGTTTTTTCTTCGAGGAGGGTGTCGAACGCACCGCGGCGGTGCAGCCGGGCACGATTAGTGAGGCGGCGGTTAGGCCGAGTGTTTTCAGGAAGTTGCGTCGGTTCATGTTTATTCCCAGTCGTTTTTGGACACGGATTTACACTGTTTTTTACAAGTTGACGGTGGGCTGAAGCCCACCCTCCAAGTTTATTCACCATCGGTTCTATTGATAGAGGAGCCGCGTTGCGGATTTTTTTTTGAACAGATTCCTCGACTGCGCTCTGAATGACAATAGGATGTCTTATTCTCCGGGCATTTTCCAGTTTTTGGAGGGTGTTCTTGCCGATTTCATTATTCTTGCGATTTTTTCAGCGATGCCCGGGTTTCTTTTGGCTACGTTGTTCTTTTCTCCGATGTCGGTTTTGAGGTTGTAAAGTTCTATTGGGCCATCCGGTTTTTTAGCTACGTTTTGACGGATGCCTTTCCAGTTGCCGATTCTGACGGCTTGTCTCTTTCCCTGCTCGTGGAATTCCCAGTACATGTATTCGTGCTTTTTCTGCCTTTTATTTTGGCCGAGGAGGGTTGGGAGCATTGAAATTCCGTCGAGGCCGTCGGGTGCTTCGACGCCTGCGATGTCGCAGCATGTGGGCAGGAAGTCCCAGAATGCCGAAATAAGGTCGCTCTTGGAGCCGGGTTTAATTTTTCCGGGCCATCTTGCGATTGTTGGGACGCGGATTCCGCCTTCATACAGGGATCGTTTGTATCCTTTCAAGGGGCCGGAGCTTTTGAAGAATGCGGGATCGGCGCCGCCTTCTTTGTGTGGGCCATTGTCGCTTGAGAAGAGGACGTAGGTATCTTGGTCGATATCGAGCTCTTTTAGCCTGGCCATTATCTTTCCGATGTCGCCATCCATTCTGCTTATCATTGCGGCGTGGCCTTTTTGCGGGTCGGGCCAGTCCTTATCGGCGTATTGGCCGAGGTCGGGGACTTCCATGCCTTTATTTCCGGCCTCGTTGTTGGCGTGTGGGATTGTGAAGGGCAGGTATAGGAAGAAGGGTTTGTCCTTATTCTTATCGAGGAAGTCGAGTGCATCGGCGGCGAAGAGGTCGTGGGAATATGTCACCTGCTTTTCGGAGACGCCCCAGCCTCCTTCAGCGGGCTTGGTGAGCTTGTTGCCTTTTAGGGTTATCTTCTGCTCGTTCTTCCAGAGGAATTCGGGGTAGTAGTTGTGTGCGTGGCGCTGGTTGAGATAGCCGAACCAATAGTCGAATCCCTGTCGGTTTGGTATTCCGGTGCTGTCTGCCTCGCCGAGTCCCCATTTGCCGATGATGGCTGTTGTGTATCCGGCGCCCTTGAGCAACTCGGCTACCGTGACATCTTCGGGGCGGAGCGGCAAGCGGGCGTTGCCGCGGACGAGGGCATGGCCGGAATGGAGGCCCGTCATCAAGCAGCATCGGGAGGGGGCGCAGACAGTGCTTCCGGCGTAATGGTCGGTCAGCTTCATTCCCTCCGCGGCGAGGTTGTCTATATTGGGTGTCTGGATGACCTTCTGGCCGAAGCAGCCCACATCTCCGTAGCCGAGGTCGTCGGCGAGGATGAAAATGATATTGGTCTTCTTTCGGCCTTTGCGTTTTGAGCGCCCTGCGGTTGCACAGCCGGGCAGGAGTGAATACGCAGCCATTGCAATACCGGCGTTTTTGAGGAAATCTCTTCTTGTCTGCTTAGCCATATCTGCTCCTTGGAATCTCAGGACTTTGCATTCTACATTCTGCGCAAGTATATTGTGGCGCGGTTGGGGAGTCAAGGGCCGGTTAGAATTGGGAAGCGGATCAGGCGTCGTCGTGCCGACGGCGGCTAAACGACAGCGGGTGTCAATTCGTGTTTGGATGTTGTTGGTGGGCAGTGCCTGGGCTACGGTTGGGTCCAGATTTGTTTTATTGTTTTTTCCTGGCCGAATGCGCTGGGGACCTTGGGGCTTGGAATGTTTGCCCAGTACCAGTTTTTTCCGTTGACGGGGTTTGCTAATGTTCTTGCGCCTGGCATTTGGAGGTAGCCGTTGGGGTCGGTCTTGCGAATCCAGTCCCAGGCGTATTTCAGCCAGTAGTCTCGGTATTCCTTGGGCTGGTGGGCAAACCAGCAGATTTCGTCGTATCCCCAGATATAGTGCATACCGATATTTTGGCCGGGCCTGCGGCTTGAGCCGAAGTTGTCGAGCTCTACGATGTACGGGAGGCTGTCGCACGTCCAGCTGCTTGGGGTTTGGCCGCCTTTGCTTCGGTTGAAGATGCTGTCGAGATAGCCTACTTTCAGGACGCCCTTCTGCGGCTCGGCTACTACTTCGTCGATTCTCAGCGGGAAGGAATGGAAGTCGAACATTAGTTTTCCATCGTGGACGATACCGCCGCTTGGGACGTGTGCATCGGCGAGGAGGATGTGTCTTCTGGCTTTTTTAGCGGCGTAGCTTCGGACTCTGGCCATCATGTCTCTCCAGCCGATATGGTCGGGGTCTTTGTCGTCCATGATTTCGACCTGGCCGAAGTGGATTGCCTCGACGCCGATGTCGATGTAGCGTGCGGCCAGATAGAAAAACCACATTCTTGTCTCAAGCCTGCTCATATCCGGGACCGACGAGCCGCTTCGCCATCGGTCCACCCTGTGGCCGTCGGGGTAGAGCATTGCTTCGTAGTCGAAGCTGCGACTTTCAAAGTCGAGGCGGAATTCGTCGAAGACCCACTTTGGGATTTTGAGGGTTTCCACCTGCTTGCTTACTATCTCGAATGCAGCGGCCTGGAGGATGATATCGGGATCGGCGGCGTGGATTTTCTCTACAACGGGCCTGGCTCTTTCGAGCAATCCGTCGAGCCGACTTTCGCCGCCCCACATGTAGATAGCCCGTCCGATGAACTTGGCGCCGGTGTTTGTGAGCATTCGGATATTGTCATCGACGTCGCCCTTCAACTGCTTTTCGATGCGATCGGGGTTTAGAATCTCGCAAAAGGTTATTGCTCGTGAGAGATAGTTATCGAGGACCTTGCGTGAGATTTTGCCGTCAAAGGCGTAATCTCGGCGAGCCGCGCGGACTTGGCAGGCTGTCGTTGCAAGACATATTGCGACTGAGATTGCTGTTAAGACTTTGCGTTTTGTTCTCTTTGACATGGATTCACTCGCTTTTCTTGACGCGGATTAGCACGGTTTTTTAGACACGGATACCTATGGCACAAGTTTACACTGATTAACACTGTTGTTCATATATATCTAATTGTACATGAAGTATGCGGTTGCCTTGCAGGCGTCGCCGGCTCGGATTCGGATCCAGTGGGCGCTGAAGGCATCGGGGAATTCGTGGTGCTCGTAGCCTTTGCTGGAGACGGTGATTGTCTTATAGGGCATCCACGTTCCGTTCCCGAGGAAGTCGATTTCTATCTCGAATCTTATGCTTTTGTCGGCATCGTGCGCGAGGTGGAGGACTTTCTTATCGAATCCTGTCATCAGGAAGGGGTCGGAGACCTGGCCTTTCGAGACATCGCTTTGCCACCATGGTCCTCCCCATCCTGCGGGCTTACCCATTTTCCAGAGGTCGTCGATATTGCCGAACCACAGGCCTGATTGGGGCTGGCCCTGGTCGTGGTCGATCTGGTCGGATGCCATTACGAACATTCCCCGCCAGTGGCAGAAGTCGGGGACGACGCGAAGATGGCTGCATATCGGTTTTATCCCCCATATCTTGCCTTCGTATGCCTGCGGGGGCAGCTCGTAGAATATGCCGTGTGCGTCCATCAACAGGCGTTCGGTGACTGCGTGGCGGATTCGCATCCATTCTGTGTTCCATGCGTGGTCCCAGGAGTGGCTGCCTTTGGGCAGTAGATAGCGGAGCCATTTTCCCTTGGCATAGACGCGGAGGACGACGCTCGATTTTGTCCAGCCGGTCGCGTAGATAGTTGCGCTGCCGTAAGACGAGCCTCCGGGGTTGCCGTGGACCTCTACGAACGGATTTCGCTCGATGATGGTCCATTCTTTGCCGTCCCATTCTGCGAGTCTTCCTGCGTCTCTTTGGCCGAGGAATTCCTTTTCGTCGTAAGTATTGTTGGCGACTACGACACGGCCGGCGGCGGTGTAGGCGGCTTTGAAATGCTCCTTGGCGGGGCGAATCTTCAACTCCTTGACCAAATCGAAGAGCTTCTTTGCTTTTAGCGAGTGGACGTCCACTTCCCAAAAGCCGCCTTCCATACCGAGAAAATAGACCATATTCTCAGGGTCTTTGAGGTGACGCATAGTGGAGGTGAGGCGGTACTTTTTAAGGGCCTCGATTGTGCGGACGTTGCCGTCTGCATCGATTGCGTGTGGGCCGATGAATGCCTGGCCGGAGGGCCAGTGGGCCAATCGGTTGGTGAAGGTGCCGGTTACCGCCTCGGGGCGTCTGCGCATTGTCATATCTTCTGTTATTTCGTAGAGGCCGAGGCCGTGGCCCCTGATGTGTGCAACGTAGCCTGTTGCCCAGAGTCTTTCGGCCCAGGGGATCAGTGCTCCGATTCCGGCCTCTGAGTCGCTGCCAACTCCCTTGGCCATGACGGTCATCTTGGGGAATACGCCTTTGACGTGGATTGGGCTTTGAGGGGGCTGGGGCGGAAGAGCTTGCTGCTTTTGGAGGTATGTGCGGATGGCGCGGGCGAGGTCTCGGCCGAAGGCTCTTGCGCTTTGGGCGGTTACCACTTCGCCGTTTGCGTTGGCGTAGGGTATTTCGATTGTCGAGGAGAGGGTGACGCCATCCATATCGCCGGCCCATGCTGCGGCACTTTTTTGTTTGCCGTAGTTTTGGCCCGTATTCCAGGCCTTGCCGAAGGGGAGATTGTCTTTTGCAGAGTATTCGAGGGGGCCTGTCTGAACGCCCTGGAGTATTTTGGCGAATCTTTGCTGCTGGGTCCACATATCTTGGTTCGGGCTGCCGACCATGTATATGGCCTCGTTGTGCGGGCCGCTGATATAGGGGCAGTGCAGGTCCAACGCCACTTTCAGCTTGCCGTTTGACCAGTTGGGCACAAACGTGCGAAGGGCGGCTACGGATGGATAGATGCTCTTGGCGATGTAGTCGCGATTGTGGTCGTGCGGGCGGCGGTTCTTGCCCTGGTCGCCGTCCTCGACGCCGTCCTCGACGCCGTCCTTATCCATGAACGGAACGGCCAGGACTTCGACGTTTCGGCGGAACCATAGCCCTGTCTCGGTGTCTGCGAGGACCTCTTCGAGTATGCCTTCGAGGGCGTAGCTGGCTATGGATTCACAGGCGTGGTGACGGGCGGTAATTAAGACGCGGTATTTGGTCTCTGCCTTCAGTCGTCCTGCGTGTATTCGCTCGACGTTGCGTTTCTTTTTGCTCTTGCAGAGGGAGCAGGCGGAGAGGCGCGGATCGTCGGCGTGTTCTTTTAGGAAGCGTTTGAGGTGCGTCTCTTGGTAGGGTATTGCAAAGCAAAAGCGGACGTCATCGCTGTTGGGGGCGAATGCGTAGGTGAACGAGGCTTGATCCACGGCGTCGGCGCCGAGCCATGCCCACGTTTTGCCGGCATCTGTGCTGACAGCCGGTCCTCGGACGCCTATTGGATTCTTGTCGGTGAATTGAAAGCGCAGCTTGCGGCCTGCAGCGCCTCTGACGCGGAAGTTCCAGTAGAACCACCATCCGTCGGTATCGCGGAGGTCCTGCTTGAGACGGACAGTATCGCCTTCGATACGCTCGACGATGATATTGCCGCCGGGATAATTCGCATCGATAGTGAGTCGGCCGGGGCCGGCGCGTTGTGCGGCGGAAGCTTGCCCCTGTATGCTACCGCTGCTGAGAACAATCACTAACGGCACAATCAGAACAAGCCAAGTTGCACGGCTTGGCAGAGTATCGGTTTTGGCGCGACCTGTGAGGCCTGAGAATATATTGCGATGTCCCATAGCGACCGCCCTTTGAAGAGTCTCCATTCATATCAAAAGATGCCTTGGAAGAACGACAGCCCTGAATGTATTACTCCGACCGGGATATGTCAAGGGCGCCGCAAATCTGCTTAGACGGCAATCCACACTTGTACGGGTGCGATCCCACGTCAAAATAATACTCGAAGGTGGACATCTCGGTGGCGGCAGGGTAATACCGCAGAAGGATTTGCTTGCAAATTGTGGCTTCTGCGGTAAAATGGGTGAGAATCTGCAAAGCAATTGAGGTTTTCGGCTTGACAGTGTAAATAAGCCGGGGCCGCGACGAGTTGGAGCAGTGGCAGAGTGGTTGATCGCGACGGTCTTGAAAACCGTTGTGCCGAAAGGCACCGGGGGTTCGAATCCCTCCTGCTCCGTTTTGGCTGCTTGTTGAAGCGGGCAGAACCTGCGGTGAAACGACAGGCTAAATATTGTCAACGGTATTGTGATAAGGAGTCTGGCATGAAGCGGTCAGGTCTTTTGCTCTTAGTGCTTGTTATTGTTGCCGGCGGGTGCGGGGGGGCTGCGAATTCGGCTGGGAAGGCAAATCAAGGGGAACGATTTATTATGTATCCTATCGGCAAGGTGGTCAAAGAGGCGGGCAAAACGCTCATAGTTCTGGATAAGAAATACGAGGCGGGGCTGTTGGGGCTTGAAAAACATTCTTATGTCACCGTTGTATATTGGTTCGACAAGAATGACAGCCCCCAGAGAAGGGCCATTTTGCAGGTTCATCCGCGAGGCGACAAGAACAATCCCTTAACCGGGGTCTTTGCGACTCATTCCCCGGTGCGGCCGAACCTTATCGCGATAACCAAATGCGACATAATCTCAGTGGAAGAAAATGTCATAGAAATAAAAGACATAGACGCCTTCGATGGTTCTCCCGTGCTCGATTTGAAGGGGGATTTCTTTCGGTTCTACAAGGCGCCTAATCAACAATAGGCGGGAAAGCGCCCCCTATGCACCGAGTCACCATACAGAGTTCATAAGTAGAAAGGCAAGAAAATGGGCAAGAAAACGAACAAGGAGTTTAGCTGGCGAGCATTCGCTTCTGTGCTGGCGACAGTATCTTTTATCGCAATGACCTTCACGGGCGTTATTCTGTTTGTGGTTCCGCCGGGGCGGGTCGCAAACTGGACGGGCTGGACGCTTATGGCACTGACAAAGCACCAGTGGGTCGCTCTGCACGATTGGTTCAGCCTTATATTTATGATTGCAGCGGTTTTGCACGTTTACTTCAACTGGAAACCGCTCGTGAACTACTTTAAGGACAAAGTGAACAAGGCATTCGCTCTTCGCGGTGAATGGGCGGCGGCTGTTGTTGTTTCGGCGGCGGTTTTTGCGTTTACGCTTGCAGAGGTAGCGCCTTTTTCCTCGCTTCTCGAATGGAACGAGCAGATAAAGCACAGTTGGGAGATGCCGGGCGAACGCGCTCCCATTCCCCATGCCGAACTGCTGACTTTTGCAGAGCTGGTTGAGCAGGCGCCGGATGTTGACCTCGATACTATGCTTGCAAACCTGAAGACCAAAGGTATTGAGGTTGACTCCCCGAACGTTGTGCTCGGCGAGGTCGCCGAGGGCTTGAAAATGACACCGATGCAGCTTTACGACCTTGCGCTTGGGCGGACCGGCAGCGGCAGAGGCCGTGGAGGACGCGGAGGTGGCCGCGGCGGACAAGGCGGCGGCGGGGCCGGCCAATTCGACGAGCCTCATGTCGGGGTCGATGCAAACCACGTTCCGAGCGGGCGCGGCTTTGGCCGATTGACGCTCAAAGAATACTGCGACCAGATGGACCTTGATGCTAACGCCTGCGTTGAGAGGCTCAAGAAGGCAGGCTTTGAAGCTGCGCCGGATATGACAATGCGAGCCATCGCAGATGCCGGCGGCGTTCACCCCTCCGAGGTCCGCAACTTTCTCGAACCAGTGGAGTAATCGGCTCGCACGCGCAAAAAGTCGGCGACAGTACCGAGTTTAGCCGACACTGTCGCCACCATTCCTCCATGAACTGCCGGCAATTTAGCAGAATGCACAAGCAATGTCCATCGCGAAATTAAGATTTGTGAAGTTTTTTCTTCTCCGCAAACTCTCCGTCGATTTGTGCGTCTCTTTTCCTGCACAGCGCACGCAATAATATGGATAACAGTAAGTATGGGTAAGAAAATGTTATTGCCGTAACGTTAAAATAGGAGAGGCGGAGATGTACTCATTGCTGCTTCTCAGCGGGGATTTTGGATTTGCGGTTGTCTGCTCGGCGCTCGGATGTCTTGGCCAATGATCCAAGACCGAGCAGAACCAAGATTGCGGCAGCGGTCGATATGACGGTTAGTTGATAGAAAGCCGCCCCACAGGCCATGCCGATACTCGCGACCAGCCTACCTTTCAATCAGCGTCTCATCGACTTGCATACCGAAGTGCCTGCCCGCTTTTTCGATATGCCCGAGCACCTTATCACCGGTTTTGAGGCTCGTAGCCGATATAGCGTCGCCATCCGGACTGACCAAGCGAATGGTCTCAGCGTTCTGCAGTACCAGGCTTATCGGCTGGCCCTCGGCATCGGCTTCTATGAGCATCATGGGCCTCTTTTCGATCTTGTTCCTGCCCAAATACGCAGTCTGGCTCTTTCCCTGGAAATCCACGATCATGACCTCATCTCCGATTTTAAGGTCCGCCAGATACTTCGTCTTGCCGCCCGGCGTCAGCGTATATGCGTGGACCGCCCCGGCGTTGACCCGGAAAGGCCGTGACGCCACGTATGGGTTATCGATGGATTCGGAATGCACCAGGAAGAAGCCCGACGCCGTATTGCCCACGAGCATCCCCTCGCCCAGGCCCATCTGCGTACACGTATCGAGACAGGCCCTGTCGCCCATGCCGAGCTGTTTTGCAGCCGTGATAGTGGCCGTGACCAAGGTGATTTTCTCGCTGATACCGCCGATTATCTCCGCGCACCTCTTTATCTCGTTGACGTCGGTAGTGCTCAGTACGACCCCATCGACGCCTTTTTCAAGGATTTCGACCATCAGCTTCGCCTGCTCGCTGTTCTGGACCTGCACCATAATATTCTTGCCCCGTCGGGCCAGCAGGTTCTCAATGGGGATAATCGTCCAGTCGAGCATCCTGAGCACGAGTATCTTGTCGCTCGACACCGCCGCGGCCTTGTCCTCACCCTCCTTACCCGCAATATCCACGAACTCGACATCGACCCCGGGCCGAATATCCCCGTCGGCCTCGACGGTCTTGATCTTCCCAAACTCCCGCACTTTCGCACTCTCGCCATCGGGCAGGACAACCGCCTCAGCCCCGCTCTCAAGCGCAGCTATAGTGATCTCTTTATCGTACGGAACAACATTTAGCCACAGTTTCTTCATCGTGCTCAGCCCTCATTCACTCGTTGCCATTCCTATCAGCTATTCAAGGTATCGATTGCCTCTACAACGGTTGCGTTGTCGTGGACCATTTTACTCAGGGCCTCGATCATTTTGGTTGGGTCTTTGTGCTGGAATGCGTTTCGCCCTATGGACAGGCCCGCCGCTCCTGCTTCGAGGGCCCCCTGTACCATCTTGAAGATCTCCTCATCGCTGCCCATCTTTGCCCCGCCGGCAATCACAACCGGCACCGGACAGCCCTGCACCACCTCAGCGAAGGTCTCGGGGTCGCCCGTATAGACCACCTTGACGATGTCCGCCCCCAATTCCGCGCCGACCCTCGCGGCCAGCTTGACGTTATTGACGTCGTACTCATCTTCAATTTTCGCCCCGCGAGTGTACCTCATCGCAACAAGCGGCATCTGCCAGTCTAAGCATCGCTCGCTGACATACCCCAACTGCTCCAACATCTCCTTGTCGGTCTCGGCCCCGATGTTTATATGCACCGAGACCGCATCGGCCCCGAGCTTGATGGCCTCTTCGACCGTGCAGACCAACTCCTTGGCATTCGGATCGGGGCTGAGCGATGTGCTCCCGGATAGATGCACAATCAGCCCGGCGTCTTTACCCGCCCCCCTGTGCCCGATACGCACGATGCCTTTGTGCATCAAGATAGCATTCGCACCCCCGGCCACGACCTTGCTGATCGTAGTCTGCATGTCCGCCAGCCCCTCGATAGGGCCGACCGTAACGCCGTGGTCCATCGGAATGATGACCGTCCTGCCCGAGTTACGATCGATTATTCTCTCAAGTCTTATCTTCTTGCCTATCATAGTTGTATCTCCGACTCAGAAAGGTCCAGATTAAAAGCAAAAGCTGCAATACGACGGTATGAACTCCGGTACTTTTTAATTCTCAGATATCGTTCTTCACCCTTGGCTCCAGGTCGTTGCTTTGGATAATCTATCCGAATCCATCCGAAAGGCAAGAAAAAAAAGGGCATTGCCCTAAAGGCGGGTGTGGCCGGATTTTCTGGCAAGGTAGTTCTATCGTGTCATGCTGAGTGAAACGAAGCATCTGGCTGAGAAGCGAATGAACCAATCGAGTATGAAAGACTAACTCGCCTTGCAATCCAGATTCTTCGCTACCGCTCAGAATGACTAATGAGCATAACGTGTTATCATCGAAAAGATTACGTCGTGCCAGAAAAATTAGCCACATCCCCTAAAGGCCGGGCGATGGCGTCGCCGCTATCCAGTTGTTCGGGTCGTTGCCGTATTGACTCATCACCTCCCGCGTCAGCGATTTGCCGCCTGCGTCCGGCTCGGTGGGCCAGAGGTCAACGTCTCCGGGAGAATCACCCGGATGCGAGCCGTCGCTGTAATTTACCCGGTCAACTCGGATATAGTGCCGCTGGTCGTACAGATCGACGTCGCCGGGCATCGAAAGCTCCAACTTCTCGCCGGAGTTGCTCAGGCTGCCGCTGTACGGGCCGAGTATCGTCACCCCAAACGGAGGCATGCCGTACTCATCCATATAAGCGGCTACGTCCTTGGCTATCAGCACATATCCGCCCGCCGGTATTGTCAAGCCCGGGTAATCCGGGAAAGTATAATCGACCGCATCGGTAAACTTCCACGGCTCATCTTGGTTGGAATCATACAACGTCACTGAAGTCGAGCCGAAATTGTGCAGTTCAATGTATTCCTGTCTCTGGTCCCCAGACTGCGGATTGTACATAATCTCGCTGATAACTACCGGGCCTACCTTCGGATAGGCATTGGCCCAGCCCGGCGTCTCGTGGTCCATGAGGACAAAGTTGTAGTTATTTGTACTCGTCTTGAAATATCGGCCAAATGATATCCCGGTCGGCGAAGCACCGAAGTCTTCAAACTCCCGATACCCCATCAGGGTTTCTCCTTCGGCCGAACTCAAGTACACTTCATCACCGTTCTCACTCAGCGCAAAACCGGTAATCCGCCCCGGATCCGCCGTCGGCGGACTGAACTCGCCAAAATTCGCGTCTTCATAGAGGACCAGGTAGTCATACGCGCCTATTCTTTCGCCGTCTGCAATTCTGTACTTCTTTAGGTCTTCGCTGCTGTCACTGAGGCGCCAGCCGCCGACCTCAATCTCGTTGGCGGTCGTATTATACAGTTCAATCCAGTCCGGAGCCTCGGCGTGCGAATGAGCCAGCACTTCGTTAATCGCAATGGACCCCGGGTCGGGCAGGACGCCGCTGTCATCCGAGCCGGGCGAGCCGCCGATATGTGCACTTGCCCGCCAGGAGTCTTTTTGTTCCCAAGTGCTCGTATCCGAATTGTATGGGTCAATTATGGTCAGAGAGAAACCGTCGCCGTCGGTGATGGGGCGCCAGTCGTCGCCGTATTCGAAGTTGAGGACTGTCTGCCCGATAGCATCCTGAAGCTCAATTCTCTCGCCGCCGTTCTGCAAGCTTCCGAAATACTCGCCCGCAATGACGCCGCTGAAAGCCGGGTACTGAGCATCAAACGCAGTCCGATTCTTGACAACCACCACGAGCCCGCCTGCCGGTAATGTCATATCGCCGAAAGTAAAATCTATTCCATTAGTGAATCTCACCAGGTTAACGTTTATCGCTCTGCTGCCGATATTCTTTAGTTCGACATACTCTTCATTCGGGTCGTCCGGGTCGCCGGTGCTTTGTGGATGATACATAATCTCGGTGATTCGCAGGTTCTCTGCAATCGACCCTATGGCGAAGGTCGCCTCCTGTAGCGCGCTCCATTCTCCGCCCAGGATACGCGCCTTTACGATCTTGCTGTGATTCAGCGTTATTGCATCGGTGTACCGAATCGCATCGGGCGAGACCTTCCCTCCCCCGGCCTCATTGGCGCGAAGTTCGGCAGAGATCAGGAAGTCCGGGTTGCTCGCTGATCTGTTCAAGCCCTGGATGGCCAGGATGTTCTCGCCTGTCTTCAGTGCGCCGATGTAGCCGGAGACGTTAATGTCCTCGAAGACAACGGCCAAGGCGTCGGAGTGCTCGGATGTCGCGTTCGAGTTCCACGCCGGCGCGCCGCTGAAATTGCGCCTGGCTATTTCGGCGCCGTTGAGATAAGCCACAAAACCGTCGTCGTACTTCATTCCCAGTGTCATATCGAGGAAGTCAATGGTGGAGATGCTAAACGGTATGCGTATGTAACACGTTGCGTTATTCCCGTACATATCACTCTCGACGTCCGTCCCTATGTGTCCTTCGTAGCCGGATTCTCTCTCGTAGCCTACCCCGGCTGTTCCTGTCGGGCGGCTTGTCCAGCTTGAGTCATTGTAATGAGCGGTGTACCAATTCGCAGCGGCCGGTGAAAGGTAGGCCCCGGCGATGGGCTCGCCTTTGCTCACGGTTGGTCCGCTCCACGTCACGGCCATGTTGTCGTCGCCATAGTTTTCCTTCATCAACGCCTCAATATAGTACTTCTGACCGGCAGCCAGCGTTATCGGCGTCGATTCCTGAGCGGTATATTTGTCCCATTCGCGAGGCGCAGCGGAACCTGGCACACTTGCTATCTTGACTCTGTTCGCACGGCTCTCGTCGGTGCTCAACCATAGTTCGCCGAAATCATTCGTGGCAATCCAGAAAGTGTAGTCGCCGCCGGCCGGCGGATGAATGTAACCGACAGTGCGGGCGCCGTAGCTGTCTTCCCAGTTGGTTGGAGCTTCGAGGCTGGTGAGGTAATCACCGCCGTCGGGGTTGTCCGGGTAATGGGGCTGCAACGTTAGGTTGGCGACACTGCCGCCTGCGATACCAGTCCAATACTCGTATAGAATCGATCCGGCAGGCTCAGCGACAGGTTCAGTCGGGACAAGAATGCGCTTGGCCGCGTCCTCGGCAATAAGCGTAATCTCGCTGCTCGAGAGCGACTGTGATATGTCCAGTCGCGGGTCGCTGCCGTCAAGCGTATAGTAGATCGTTTCGCTTCCCGATATAGTCAGCGGATAATTCGCGGCCACCTCGCCGCCGGGATGACTAAAGGACGGCGCATTGATGCTCGGATACAGCGGGGCAAGGGAGCCGTCGCGCAGCCTCGTAGCCTTCAGTTGACTGATGATAGTCGTCGTTCGGTTCGGGAAGAAATTGTTGATTTCGTTATTTATCGCGCTCTGCCACGTAGTTTTTGTGCGTGAGGAGTTGCCCCAGCGTGCCGATTCGGCGATGATCGCCATATCGATTTGGTTGGCTCGCCGGCGAAGTCGTTCGATGGCGTAAGTTGGCGTCAGGATGCCGGAGTCGAACAGGCTTCTTTGCGCATGGTCGGCGAAACGCAGGCAATAATCCGGGTGCGCCATCAACTCCTGGTGGATCCACTGCGGGTTACTGTATTGGAACTGATCGCCGGCGGGAAATGGCCCGACCCGGCTTGGTAGCCCTCTCGACATTATGTGCTCGGCGTCGTGGACGAAATATCGGAATCCTGTGTCACCGACCCTGCTGCGTATGCCGTACCAGTTATTTGGCTTGTCATTGCTTAAGAAATTGGAAATCGGCGCATCGCGGTCCCCATCATAGAACACCTGAATCATGTAGTCGATGAGGTTGTCGATGTCCAGATAGACCGGATAGGCGGGATTCCGCGTCCCATCCGGATTCAAACCCTGGGCCCGGTTGTAGATCGTGTGATTTCCGAATTCGAGATTGGCCAGGTTCCACAAATCTCGCCAGGCATCCAGTGTTCCGTCGGTGGCCTCAATCTCGTAGGCTCCGTCTCCGACTGCTTTGACCGTGTCGTAATCGTCGCGGTCGCCGCCGAAGTAGGTCTCCGCGTAAGCGGCCTCGGAGCGTTCCTGTGTCTGATAGAGCCCCCAGTAATGTCCGTTGATGTATAGATGGTAGTATCGACTGCGCGTATAGGGCTGGCCTGAGAGCCCCTGCGAATCGCGCGCCCAGACATCTCGGCACATTGCATTTAAACTGTCGTTGGCAAAGCTCCAGGAGTAATTCTGAGCAGTGCGAAGATCGACCTTATCAAATCTGTCGGCGCCCTCGTCGCCGAAGAGCGGATAGTCGAGCTTGCCGTCGCCGTACTCGTCGCGGAAAAAGAACCTGAAGGCGTGCTTTGGGTTGCCGCCGCTGCGGCTGTAGCCACCCCGTATTCGTATGCCGCAGTTAATTTGGAAGCCTCCCTGCATATCGCGCGGCAATTCCAACGTAGAGCCTCTTCCCGCATCGCCCACAAGGTCGGGAAATCCGTCGCCCGAAGGATTAGGAGGATATATCAGTTCGAGCGATGTCGGCCGTTCCCACGCCCGCCCGTGCCCGTCGGCGTTCACGTAGATGCCCCCGGTGCTCGAACTGCTGCTGTTGTAGAACAAGTTGTCCAAATCGGTCACAACGGACATCGTTGGAATTGCCGTCAACGCCTCGTCCAGCAGCGGCCCCCACGTTCCGTGATTCACAATGGCCGGATCCATCCCGTATTCGAATTCCTGCCCCCGCGTACCGTCGGTTGGCCAGTTCGGATCGGGCTTCTCGCCGTTGGGAGACTGGCGTATCACATCGCTGACGAATAGATAAGTATGAGTTTTCACGTCCGAATCCAGGTAGCCGGGCACGACCGCGACGGCGCGAATTGTAGAGGTCTCATCGATGCGGATAGGTCCGCCGTAAACTCTGCCGTGGCTTATCGTCGGCAGTGAGCCGTCAACCGTGTACCGTATCTCGGCGCTCGACATCTCAGTCGATAATATCAAATCGAATGAACTGTCGTAAAAGCCGCGTTTGTGGCTGAACCACACCTCCGAGACAAGGCCCTGGGCGCCCTCGACGTTAGGTGTCCACGGCGTCGAATTTGTGAAATACTGCGGAACGCCCACTGCGCTGGCCGCAACAAGTTCCGGCAGAACCAAGAATTCGCCGTCGTCTTTGTCGTCGTTGAGTCCGTGAATCGCTAATATATTCTTGCCGTCCCGCAGCAAGCCGACGTACTCGGTGAGGTTAATTGTCTCGAATTCCGCGGCATCTTCGATAGGACGGTTGGTTGTGGCCGACGAGTTCCATTCCAGAGTCTCCGGGTCGTTGCGCGAAGCGACTTTCTCGCCGTTGAGATAGGCTACAAAACCGTCTTCATATTTCATATAAAGCGTCAGCTTCTCGAAGATGTCTCGCTCTCCGGCTTCGAGATAGAATTCGGTTCTGGTCCAGACAGATGCGTTGACGCCCTCCATCTGCCCGCTTACGTTGGTCCCGCTAAAGCCGCCCTTTAGCATGAAGACGTCGAAGGCGTAGGCCTTGCGGGGGTCTGAACTGGGATTATCAGGGTCCGCTTGAGCGCGAACCTTGAAGGTCCCGTCCGAAGCTCTAATACCCGTCCACCGCGCAACGTAACCATCGTCGTGATTGTCGCCCGTATTGAACCGCACGGATGCTCCGTCGCTGCCCGGTATCTCGTAAACTCCGGTGGTGCTTGCGTTTGTATGCGTCTCGGCCCCGCTGAT
This sequence comes from Sedimentisphaerales bacterium, assembly GCA_030603595.1. GTDB lineage: Bacteria > Planctomycetota > Phycisphaerae > Sedimentisphaerales > Anaerobacaceae > JAFGCD01. The sequence goes on from JAUVXL010000033.1 coordinate 17,688, forward strand.
GGTGTAGCGGGCCCAGCGATCCGGGTACTCGTTGCGTGCAGCGGACGTGGCAAAAGTGTACTCAGTGCTCGGATCCAGGCCGGTGAATGTAATATCCACCCACCATCCCGTACTGCCGTAATAGATCACGCCTGTCATATCCGCGATGCCGCCGAACGTGCTGTAGGCGTCCGTTCCCACGGCACAATCGCTGCCTCCGGTTCCGCTCGGCTGCCAATTCACGCCTCCGCTCTGCTCCAATGCAACGGCTACGCCTGTCAGGTCGCCCGTTGCCTGGTCCAGCAGGGGCCCGGATGTAGCCCCGCCGAAGCCGCTGCCGATACCGTATGTCGCAACATTGTTGCCGAGGTACTGGCCCTCCTCGTAAACGCAGTCGTTGTAGGAGAATCTTTCTGTCCCGCCGAAGCCAAAGTTCAGGCCCGTCGGGCCGGTGGGCCAGGATGAGTTGGGGAAATCGACCGCCGTGAAGTCCATCCCGGCATCATCGCTCGTCGGCACGTGATAGGAAACCTCTGCCCCGCCGGCTACCAATGTCTTGGAGAATTGCATCAATCCGTAGGAAACGTCGCCTATCTGCTGGGGGTACGTCAGGTAGCTGTGCGCAATTGTCTTGCCGTCGGGCGTCACAAGCGCCACATCCTCCTCTTTGTCGCCCAGCTTGAAGTTTGTGTGCAGTTCGCTATTCGGGTCCCGCCGATTCTTTCTGGAGGCAAAGACTACCAGAAACTCGCCGGAATCGAGCGCGACGCCAACCGGGAATCGCCACTTTGTGAGGTTCGGATCCTCGTCGGCGTCGTCGGTAAGGTACCAATTCTCAAGATCAACCGTTGTATCCATCGGGTTGTAAATCTCAATCCAGTCGGGAAACTTGCCTTCCTCGTCCGCGTAAGCCTCGTTATTGACCGCCATAAACTCGCTGATGACGAGTTGTGAGTGGTCATCCCGCCAGTGTTTCGCCAGTTCGGCAAAATCGCTCATGGTCACGGCACCGACGCCGTCCAGGTTCGCACAATCGGAATCCGTACAGACGCCCTCATCGAGCCATTGTCGGGCGAACGCCTCGAAATCGCCGATATCGATTCTACAGTTTCCATCGAGGTCGCCTACAGGGCAGCCGACCGCCACAGAACCAAGAAGAAGGAATGCTAACGCCACGCTAAAAAGCGAACACTTAAGAAACTCATGCATCTTCTATTTCCTTCCCCGCTCACCCTGGCTGGTAGTACGTCGTGATGTTGATCCCGGAAATCATCCTACGGGCCAAATCAAGGCTTTCCGCACACTTCCTGATTATTTACAGCAGCTTGCGCAATACTTTTCCCACTATCGGTCGTTCGACGTCGACGGCCCATTGATCGTTCGGGCAGTACACCTGCCCAATTCGACTTGTCAAAACGAATTTCGGCCATCTATTGACGGCCTTCTTGTCGCGTTTAATCAGGTCGATCAACTTATTTTCGGTCAAATCCTGCGGCAATTCCAACGGAACACCGAGTTTTTCGAGGATTTGGCGGATTCTATCGAGCCTTCCGTCCTTGGCTAATCCCACCTCGATCTCGATCAAACCTGCCCCGATTATCCCTATCGCCACTGCTTCTCCGTGCAGCAATTCGTATCCACTGGCAGACTCGACGGCATGCCCGATAGTATGGCCGTAGTTCAGCATTCTTCGCATATTTTGCTCGTTAGGGTCGGTTTCGACAACGCCGCCCTTGATCCGGCAGTTGCAATCTGCAATTTTTTCGAGCACCGCGTTATCCCGGGCGAGAATGGCCTCAATATTCTCTTCGATGAAGGCAAAATAGTCACTATCGGCGATAACGGCGTGTTTTACGGACTCGACCAGCCCGGCTCGATACTGCCTTTCGTCGAGCGTCGCCAGCGCTGCAACATCGATATAGACGGCTGCAGGGTGCCAGAACGCTCCAAAGGCGTTCTTGCTCATGGTCGAATCGACGCCGGTTTTCCCTCCGATGGCTGAATCGGCCTGTGCCACCGTCGTCGTTGGAATATGGACGACCGGCACCCCCCTTTTGAACGTTGAAGCTGCGAATCCTGCAATATCGCCGACCGTTCCTCCGCCCAGGCCGACAACTATCGTATCCCTGCCCAAATACGCCTTCTCCATCGTTTCGATTATCGAAATCAGCGTATCTATGCTCTTGGAAGGCTCGCCGGCGGGACTGATGATATAAGTGGGGACTTCGCACCGGCCCAGGAGACGCCCCAAATGGCCCGCCGAGACCAGATTCTCGTCGGTAACAACGAATTTGTTGCACCCGGCGAAATCAGCCTCGATCTTTGCCCACAGAGAATCGAGAATTCCTGTTCCGATTGAAATCTTATAGCTGCCCGCCTCGCGGGCCGGGATATTGACCGTGTGTTCCATTATCGCCATTTATGGCCAACCGACCGACTAATACTCTCTAAAAAACAGACCAAAAACGATTCGCCGACAGAATAGCCGATTTCCCCGGTCAAAGCAACACCAAAGCAGAGTCTCTATACTTGCGTGTGAGACCAGCTTTTGCGGCAGTGGAACCTCTAACTCACGAGTTTTCCAAATTACCCCGTTTTATACAAGGGCTATTGAAACTATATCGCAAAAAAACTTATTGCGGTATTCGCTATACCATGGCTATAATGCACGCATACATAATAGTCGTTAGCGTGTACTGCTTCTCACTTGAAAGTCAGAAAGAGGTGAAACTATGTATAGTGTAAATCGAAGGGTATTTGTGCAGCGAACCGCCTTGTTGGGAGTTGGCCTGAAGGTTGGTCTGCTTAGTCCCGAACCCGCAAGGGCCTCGACTCCCAAAAAGATGAGCATTGCCAGATACAAGAGTTCTCCGGCCGAACGCGACGGCGTCGCCGAAGAAGCGCAACGCTTGACGCGCCGGGTAATCCGCGATCTCGGGGGCATGTCGCGCTTTGTTTCCAAAGGCAACGTTGTGTGGGTCAAGCCCAACATAGCCTGGGACCGCAAACCGGAGCAAGCGGCCAACACGAATCCGGATGTCGTTGCGACCATCGTGAAGATGTGTTACGAGGCGGGGGCCAAGGAAGTGATCGTTGGCGACAATCCGTGTAATGCGCAGGAACGGTCATATCCCAATTCCGGTATCCGCCCGGCAGCCGAAAAGGCCGGGGCGCGCGTCACATATCTTGACAAGCGCAAATTCAAGAAGATGACGCTCAAAGGCAAGGCGCTCAAGGAGTGGGAGATGTACACGGCCATGATTGAGGCCGACACATTCATCAACGTGCCGATTGCCAAACATCACAGTCTCGCAGGAGCTACGCTTGGGATGAAGAATTTGATGGGCGTGTGCGGCGGGCAGCGCAGTCGGTTCCATCAAGATCTGAGCAACGTCTTGACCGACCTGGCGGTGTTTGTTAAGCCCAAGCTCGTAGTCCTGGATGCGATTCGCGTGCTCCCTATCCATGGCCCCAGAGGCGGCAACATGGAGGATGTAAAGCGCAAGGATACGCTGGTCGCCGGTGTGGATCAGGTAGCCATTGATACCCTCGGCGCCACACTGCTCGGTATGGACCCGAAGAAGATCGGACACATAGTCGAAGCACAGGCCCGTGGTCTGGGAACGATGGACTACAAGTCCCTCTCGCCGGCAGAGTCCTTGGTGTGAGGTTACGGTGGCGCCAAACAAGTGGAAAGCTAATAGGATAGTATGGCTGCGCCGTTTTGTGCAGACGGTGTGTCTGTTGCTGTTCTTGTACCTGTTTTTGCAAACGGCGTACCATCCCATAGACCGCCCGGGCGGGCCGGTCGCCCTGTTTTTCCAGTTCGATTCTCTTGTCCTGCTCGCAACATTTCTTGCGGGCGTCGTGATTCCAGTGGGACTGTTCCTATCGCTGGCGACGTTGGGACTTTCCATTTTTTTTGGGCGGTGGTTCTGCGGCTGGGTCTGTCCCTTCGGCACACTGCATCAGGTGTTCAGCAGTTTCCGCCGCGGCAGCCTGGAATTGAGACTGAAACGAACTGTATATAGTCCCCGCCAGAAGTGGAAGTACCTTGTGCTAATCGGGCTTCTTATCGGAGTGATTTGCGGCGTTAATCTCATAGGGTGGCTGGACCCCTTCTCGCTCTTCTACCGGTCGCTTGCAACGGCCGTCTTCCCAGCCCTCAATTCGGGTCTTCATGCCCTTTTCGCCTGGCTCTACGAGAGCGATCCCGGCATCGGAAGCGCGCGAGTCACCACCGTTTCGGAGCCTATTTACGAAGTCTTGCGCACTTACCTGCTTGCAGAGGGAGAACCTCAATACCAAATGGGCATTCTAATCGGGGTTATATTCAGTGGCGTCGTGGCGCTGAATTTGTGGAGGGCTCGCTTCTGGTGCCGATATATTTGTCCTTTGGGTGCGCTACTGGGTATCGCCGGCAAGAATCCCCTGTTACGGCTCAAGAAGGACGATCAGGCCTGCAACGGGTGTCGGCTCTGTGCGGCTGTCTGTCCCGGAGGAGCAAGGCCGGATGCGCCCTCTGATGCGTCTGAGGGTTGGAAACCAACCGAGTGTCTGTTCTGCTGGAACTGCCGCAGCGTCTGCCCCAAAGAGGCCATCTCATTCGAGATTGAAATACCGTCAAGGGAACAGAAATGAAGCACTTCTCAAACAATCCGCTATTGCGTTGGCTCCGCAACTTCGTGATGCCTCCCAAAGGCGGGGGTATAAATCTCGGACGCCGGAACATCTTGACAGGCGCGGCAGTAGGCGTCGGCGGAGCCTGTCTTTCTCGAGTCCATCCCCAGGTATCCGGGCGTACATTCAATCCGGCCCTGATCCGTCCTCCCGGAGCCGTTGGTGAGGATGAGTTCCTTAGCTGCTGCATTCGCTGCGGCGAGTGTATGAAGGTATGCCCTACTAATGCTATCCAGCCGGCTTATCTTCAGGCTGGAGTCGAAGGTATGTGGACGCCTGTATTGAACATGGATATCGGATACTGCGAATCCGAGTGCACACTGTGCGGCCAAGTGTGCCCCACCGGCGCCATCCGTAAGCTGAGCCTGGAAGAGAAACAAAAGATAAAGATCGGGCAGGCCTTCATAGACAAGAACCGCTGCCTACCCTATGCGTTCAACCGGCCTTGCATCGTATGCGAGGAGCATTGCCCTACCCCCCAGAAGGCTATCTCGGTTGAAGAGGTGGAAGTGACGAACGCCGCAGGCGAAAAAATACTCCTGCAGCAACCACATATAGACCCGGACCTTTGCGTGGGCTGCGGAATTTGCCGGAACAAGTGCCCTATCAAAGACCGCTCCGGCATTTACGTTACAAGCGTAGGAGAAACGCGGAATCCCGGCAATCAAATGTTGCTATGATGCAAACTAACCGGACACGCGACTTGAGGTCCAATATAGCAAAAGCCGTCTGCTGCACAGCAGCAAGCTCCTTGCCATTCAGCATGTTTCGCCCCTGCGTATCTCACAGCCAGCTTCTAACTTAATGGCGGGCCAAGGACTCACGTGAGCGTTTCGTCAACCAAGCCGTTCGGCAGCATATTGTCCGGATGGTATATGCCCTGCTCCTCCAGCTTATACCGGTGGCACTCCTTCCAGCCATCGTTCGGCTTGCAGTATTGCTCGGCCCAACTGAGGTCTATCTTTCCTTTTTTTTCATGTCGTCGCAGAGGACAGACAGAGTACCACTTGCAAACCATTTTCCCACACGTGTCTTTGATTCACGGTTCACTGCATTTCTCTCGGCAAGATAATTAGTCACACGCATATTTGCAAGACTCAAACGTTCGATGAGTTACCGATTGGACGAGAAAGGGATGTCGCCTTTGAAGTGCTACAGATTGCCGGCCAGCCAGCTACCGAGAAACACATTTATATCCCGCATATCCACGATATAGTCGGCAGGCGAGTTGATATCGCAGTCGGCGTTCCATCGCGGGTCGCCCGGTTGGCTCAGGTACGCCCGGCTCAGAGCGGCATAGTCGGCCATATCAACCACGCAGTCGTGGTTGACATCGCCCGCAATCGGTTCACGGCACATCCCGTAGAAATCAACGCCCCAAACATTCCCTGAAACCGCAGAATTGTCACGTGATGTCCCGGTAGTGATATTCCTGGGCGGGAAAGTATATCCCTCTGCCGAGACACATATCGTATAAGTTCTGGCCGCAACAAGGTTGTCGAAGGCGTATATCCCATTCTCATCGGACTCTGCGTTGACGCCGAGGCCTCCTGCGACCGGTTGGGCATAAACGCTCGGATTTGCTATCGGTTCTCCGTTCGGGCTGTATATTCGACCACTGACGACCTCGCCGCCGCCGTCGATAGGCCGGGTATTATAAATACATTTGTGGATCGAGCTGTATGACGGATTCGAGTCAATATCGGGCAGGTTGTACCAGGCATCGTACAACCCTCTCCAGCCCATGTTGAGGTGGTGATAGAGAGTCGATGAGTTGTACCCGTATCCGTCGCAGACAACCGCATGTCCGCCTGCGCCCTCTATCCCGATAATGACAGGATCTTTGGCGTCGAGGTTCGGGTTGATCATTCCAATCAGCCCGTTGCCTATATTGTTGCCGCCGTTGAATCCCGTTACTGCACCGGCGTACATGAACGTCTCAACAAGTGCGGCCTTGGCTCTGAGGGTATCGGCTTGGGACGAGTCATACCGAAACACCGTATTCACCGAAATCGCCGCATCGTAGCACAACGCTCCGATAGCTCTTCGTTCGTTCAGGGTTATCGAGCACGTTGGAACAAGCACCATATCTTCCCAATAGTACGGACCGCCGCTGCCGTCGCCGCCTCTCGTATAGGCCCCGTACCAACTACTGCTGTCCTTTTTTATCCAGAAACCTTCTATGCCTATACCTGCTGTGGGGTGTTGGTGGTAGCGCATCACTTGTGCCATGGTTATTGCCACGCAGCCGGCGAGATAATTGCCCGGCGTGTAGTAATCAAAGCATATCTCGTCGCAGACACCATTCTGGCCCCATTTGCTGCCCAGGAGCGGCGCTACGCGCATGTCGGAGATCGCTCCCGTACTTTGCTCACTTGCTGTGGCACTCGGGTCTGTCAGGGTGAAACCCTCGTTGGGCGTCTCGCTTGGCTGTACAAATCGGTCCCACTTCTTTTTCGCCCGTAACGCACGTGTTCGCCTACGCGCGGTTCTCAGATGCTTGCCCGTCCGAACCGCCGCTATTCGTCCCCTCAAATCATTTGCCGCCAGTGCCCCTAACGGATTTTCCGGTGACGGGTCATAGACCCCGTCGTCGGCAAAGGCGATGATCGGTTCGAGCTCGTCATCCGCCGAGACAATCACAAATCCGGAGGGTTTCAAGCAGACGACGTAGTAGATCGGCTCGCCGGCTTCGCCGGCGAAGGCCCGCACCTTTTTCGCCTGCCCGGCGAGGTTTCTTTGGAAAGACGGCGCATCGTTTCGGAGCCAGCCTGAAACTGCCTTCTCAGCCTGGTGCGCCGTTATAGATCGGGCCGGTGCATTGCCGCCGCATACCCCCAGCAGCAACACAATACCTGCATAGACTACCCTTATGCGGTTTATTTCCTCCTCCTTAAAATGAATTCACCTGCATGCGGCACTTTTCAACAATCCTATTGCTATTATTATACGAATTTTCGACCTCGTTGTCAAGGCTATTTGCCGCCAAATACACTGCTAACACCCAAAATTTCGGTTTTCTGTTCTTGCTCGACGGCTCCTTTTATTATATCCTGTCGCTGTTATGACATATTTGGCTGTACCCATATCCGCGCCGAATCCGGACCAAGCGGCCGACGAAGTCGCCCGGGCCCTCGCCGCCGGGGCCCAAATGCTTGAGTTCCGAACAGACTACATCGAGAATCTTAGCGTCGAAATCGTCAGGAAGCTCGTTTGCAAGGCCAAGAATGCACATTCTGAATCCGCCTGCGGCGGACCGATAATAGTCACCTGCCGTGACAAACGCCAGGGCGGCGCAATAGACTATCCGCTTAAGCTGCGAATCGACGTCCTCGCCGCCGCCTTGGAGGCCGGCTCCGAGTTCATAGACTTTGAATACGATAATTATCTCAGTATTGAGAGCCGGGAACACTTGAGGCGTGCGCTATCACGAAGCTCGAAGGGCCGGCTGATCCTGTCCGCCCACAATTTCCAGGGAAAATTCGAAGATATCGCCGCTTTGCACCGTCGCATCCTGACTGTCTGCCCCTCGGCCATCCCAAAGCTTATCTATGCTGCGAACCATATCAACGATTGCTTCGAGGCCTTTGATCTGCTCCACAGTACAAGTGGCGAGCGAATCGTTTTTTGTATGGGCCAAAGCGGCATGATCAGTAGAATCCTTGCTAAAAAGCTCGGCAGTTTTGTAACTTTCGCCAGTATCGACGAAAAAACAGCCACCGCCCCCGGCCAGTTGACCATCGGGCAATTCAGGGAACTCTACCGCGGCGATTCCATTAACTCCGACACGGAACTTTTCGGCGTGATTGCCGATCCCGTGGGCCACTCGCTCAGCCCGGCAATTCACAACGCCTGCTTCGCTGGTGGAAATATGAACAGCTTGTATCTTCCACTGCTGGTCGAAGGCGGATCGGCTGGATTTGATTTGTTTATGCGCAATATCATCCAGAGGAAATGGCTGAACTTCAAAGGTTTAAGCGTAACAATCCCGCACAAACAAAGCGCCCTGAAATTCACAAAGTCGAAGACGCGCCTTGGCGGGGCCAACGGCGGGGCGGTCGAGCCGCTCGCAGAGAGAATTGGAGCGG